>JBEIUK010000050.1:0-14714 GCA_040374415.1 Gemmatimonadaceae bacterium
CGCGCGGCAATACAACCTGGTCACGGATCTGGGGCGGTTGCTCGATCCGCTGGCCGACAAGTTGTTGCTGCTGTCCACGCTCATCCCGATGTACCTGCTGCAGCGCCATGCGCTCTTCGTGAGCAGCGCCACGGAGATGCCGCTGACCGCGCCGTTCCGCTTTGTGACACCGTTGGGCAGCGTGGCGCTGCCGCTGTGGATCGTGACGGTGGTGCTGGGTCGGGAGCTATTCATGACCCTCTTCCGCCAGCTCGCCGCACGGCGTGGGCTCGTGATCGCTGCCATCGGTCCCGCCAAGTGGAAGACCGCCTTCCAGAGCATCTGGCTTGGCGCCGCCTACTGCTGGTTTTTTGTGGCGACGCTCGGCGTCCGACAGGGGTGGACGGACCAGGCGGCCTTCCTCGTCCTCAGTCACGTCGTCGGACTGATCGGCGTCACCAGCATGATCGGCGCGGTCGCGCTGACGCTCTGGAGCCTGTGGCTGTACCTGCAGCGCTATGGCGCGCAGGTCCTGCGGAGCTGAGCGCGTCGTGGACATCGAAATCGTCACCATCGGTGATGAACTGCTCCTCGGCTTCACCATCGATACCAACGCGGCGCATCTCGCGCGCACGCTGGCGTCGATTGGCGGGCGGATCGTCTGGCGCGCCACCGTCGGTGATGACGCGGCAAGCATCGCGTCGGCGGTGCGTGACGCCCTCGAGCGCACCGGTGCGGTGATCACCACGGGCGGCCTCGGCCCCACGGCCGATGATCGCACGAAGCCCATCATCGCCGAATTGTTCGGGCGGACGATGGTGATGGACGAGGCGATCCTCGACGGGCTCCGGCAACGCTGGCAGACGCGCTTCGGACAGCCGCTCCCTGACAGCAATCGGCAGCAGGCGTTGGTCCCCGCGGGCGCCACCATTCTTGGCAATCGCCACGGCTCGGCGCCAGGGATCTGGCTCGAGGACGCGCAGCAGCGATGGGTCGCCATGCTGCCCGGTGTCCCGCGCGAAATGCGCGGCATGCTCGCCGACACGCTGATCCCCAAGTTGCAGGAGCGGCTGCCGATCGACGGGCCCGTCGTCCGCTCTCGTACGCTGCGCACCACCAGCATCGCCGAATCGGCGCTCGCCGATCGGCTGGGCGCCCTCGCCGCCGGCGTCGATGGCTTGCCGCTGGCCTTTCTCCCCGGCGTCGACGGCGTGGATCTGCGGATCACCGCACACACCGGCACCGCGAGCGAATCCGAGACGCGTCTGACGGCTGCTGCCGCGCAGCTCCGCGAGGCGGCCGGCAGCTTCGTGTACGGAGACGGCGATGACGATCTGGCCGCCCTCCTCGTGGCCGAATGTGTGGAGCGGCAGGCCACCATCGCGGTAGCCGAAAGCTGCACAGGCGGGCTCTTAGGCGGACGGATCACGGCGGTGCCGGGATCGAGCGCCGTCTTCCAGGGGGGCATCCTCGCGTATGACAACGCCGTCAAGGTGCGTGAGCTCGGGGTGTCGGAAGCGATCCTGACCACGCACGGCGCCGTCAGCGAGCAGGTCGCCTGCGCAATGGCGACCGGCGTGCGGGCCCGCTTTGGCACCACCATCGGTCTCGGGATCACCGGGATTGCCGGACCAGCCGGCGGCACTCCGGAGAAACCCGTGGGTACCGTATGGGTCGCTGTGGACGTGGCGGGTCAGCTCCACGCAGTGAAGGCCGTGTTGCCGGGGGATCGCACCGAAATCCGGCAGCGGGGCGCCCAGTTGGCACTGGATCGACTGCGCCGTGCGTTCCGTCACCAGACGGATGCGCCCGGTTGGACGATGCGGGGCTGAGTGCCCATGTTCCTGAACCTTTCCATGACCCGATCCGTACAGGTGAGGACGGCAGCCCGTGCCGTCCCTGCACGCTGTAGGGGTCTGTGACTTCGTGACGCTTATGACTGATGCCAGTGAACCCGTGATGGATCTGCCCCCGGAAGGGGCCCCTGTCGATTCGGCTGCCGTGGGGACCCCACAGCAGGAGCTCGACGAGATGAAGGACCGGTATCTGCGCCTCGCGGCCGAGTACGACAATTTCCGTCGCCGCGCCCAGAAGGAACGGCAGGAAGCCGGCTGGCGCGCGCAGGGGGAACTCGTGCGCGGGTTGCTGGATGCGATTGACGATGTCACTCGCTTTGCGCATGTCAGCCCGGACACGATGGATGCCCGCACCGTGATCGACGGCGTGCTGCTCGTGGAAAAGAAGCTCTTCAAGTCGCTCGCCGGCCATGGCTTCGAAATCATCGATCCCACCGGGCAGCCCTTCGATCCGGCGCGGCATGAAGCGGTCAGCACGGCCCCGGCGTCAAGCGCCGAGACCGATGGCCAGGTGGCGGTCACCTTTCAGGTGGGCTACGTCATCAATGGCCTCGTGCTGCGCCCGGCCCGCGTGGTGGTGACGCAGTGGACGGGAACGCCGCCCGCATAACGCGGGCGACGCCCTCTACGCGCTCTCTTAGACGAATTCGGAGTAAGCCCCCGCATGGCCAACAGCAAGGACTACTACTCAGTCCTCGGTGTCGCCTCGTCCGCTACCGCTGACGAGATCAAAAAGCAGTATCGCCGGCTGGCCAAGCAGTACCATCCGGATGCCAATCAGAACGACCCCAAGGCGGCCGAGCGCTTCAAGGAAATCTCCGAAGCGCACAACGTCATTGGCGATCCGGAGAAGCGAAAGCAGTACGATGATATGCGCCGTCTTGGCGCCTTTGGTCCCTCCGGCGCACGTGGGCGTCCCAGCGGCTTTGGCGGCGGTGCCGGTGGCGCGGGCAGCGCCGGCGGCGCCCCCGGTGGCTACTCCGACTTTGATGTCGGCGGCATTGGTGGGCTCGGCGATCTCTTCTCCAGCATGTTCGGTGGTGGGGCTGCGGGTGCCGCGGGTGCCGCCGGTCGCGCGCGCTCGCGCGCGCCAGAGCGTGGCCAAACCGTCGAGACGACCGTCGAAGTGCCGTTCCGTACCGCCGCCATGGGTGGCAAGGTCCCGGTAGAGCTCGAGGTCTCTGAAGAGTGCGTCCCCTGCCGCGGCACAGGGGCCGCGCCCGGGGCGCAGCTCCGCCCCTGTGGCGAGTGCGCCGGGCGGGGGGTCGTCTCCTTTGGACAGGGCAGCTTCGCGGTGAACCGGCCCTGTCCGGTGTGCACCGGGCGTGGCCAGATCCCCAGTGAACGGTGCACCACCTGCCGCGGCACGGGTGAACATCGGGCCCGCAAGAAAGTGCTCATCACCGTGCCGGCGGGCGCCGAGAGCGGCAGCAAAGTGCGGATGCGTGGGCAGGGCGGGAAGGGCGCCGCTGGTGGACAACCCGGGGATCTGATCATCACCTTCGAGGTGCTCCCGGATCGCTTCTACCGCCGGGATGGCCTCGACCTGATTGCCACGGTGCCGGTCAACATCGCCCAGGCCACGCTCGGCTCGCGCGTGAGCGTGAAGACGCTCGATGACCGCAAGGTTGCCTTGCGCATTCCTCCCGGCACGTCGTCGGGGAAGCGCTTCCGGGTGGCCGGGCAGGGGATCGAGAAGGATGGCACGCGTGGGGATCTCTTTGTCGAGATCGGGATCACCGTACCGGAGCAGCTCTCGGAGGCGCAGCAGAAGGCGATGCGCGACTTCGCCGAAGCCACCGGACTCGCGTACTGATGGCTCGCCTCCTGCGATCCCAAGCGACGCATGTCGCGCTGGGACTCGTGGCAGGGCTCGCCGTGGGGATGGGGCTGTCGCCCGACGGTCCCACCGGCAGTGCGATCGTGCGCGTGCTCGAACCGGTGGGCACCGCATGGATCAACGCCGTGCGCATGACGGTCATCCCGCTCGTGATTCCACTGCTCATTGTCGGCGTCGCGGGCGGCGACGACGCCCGACAGACCGGTGTGCTGGGGGCGAAAGCCTTCGCCTGGTTCCTCGCCATGCTGGTGGTCTGCGCCACGGCATCGGCGTTGCTGTCGCCCTGGCTCTTTCAGCATCTCGTGCTGGACCCCTCGGCCACCGCCAGTCTCCGTGCGTCGGCGCATCTCGATCTACCGCCCGCAGAAGCACTGTCGCTGCGGTCGTGGCTGCTGGGGCTCATTCCCGCGAATCCGATCCGCGCCGCGAGCGATGGGGCGCTGCTCCCCGTCGTGCTCTTTACGCTGCTCTATGCCTTTGCCCTCGGGCGGTTGCCGGTGGCACAGCGCAGCACGCAGATCGCCGTCTGGCGTAGCATGGCCGAGGCGATGCTCACCGTGGTGCGATGGATCCTCGCCCTCGGATGGCTCGGCATTTTCGCGCTCGCGGTCGTGCTGGGCCAGAAGCTCGGGACCTCTGCATTGGGTGCCATCGGCTTCTACGTGGTCGTGCTCGTGGGGTGGCATCTCGCCGCCACCATTGGGTGCTATGTCGTTGTGGCGATGCTGAGTCGCACGTCCGTCATGCACTTCGCGCGGGCACTCCTGCCGGCGCAGATCGTGGCCTTCGGCACACGCAGTTCGCTCGCGGCACTGCCGTCGCTGGTGAAAGGCGCGACCGACGTGCTCGGACTCCCCGCGACGGCGACCGGTTTCGTGCTGCCGCTCGGGGTCTCCGTCTTCAAGCTGACCAGTGCGCTGTACTGGGTCGTGGGCGCCCTGTTCATCGGCACATTGTATGGGGTGACGCTGTCGCCGTCGTCCATCGCGCTGGTGGCGGCGTCGTCCGTCGTGTTGAGCTTCAGTACGCCCGGTATTCCGAGCGGCGGGATGCTGCTGCAGGTGCCGCTCTACGCGGCGATCGGGCTGCCGGTCGAGGGGATCGGCATCATGATCGCGCTCGATACGATCCCTGACATGTTCAAGACGCTCCTGAATGTCACGGCCGACATGACGGTGAGCGTGATGACGGCGGAGAACCCCACGCCGTCGGTCGCGCTCACTCAGCCAACAATCGGTAACGGCTGACGACGCGGTGTGGGGGCGGCACCTGACGTCTGGTGCCAGCCCTGCTCAATGACGCCACCGCCAAGCACCACGTCGCCGTCATAGATCACGAGCGATTGCCCCGGCGTGATTGCGGAGACGGCCTCGTCGAGTGCGATCATCACCCGCTCGGTCCCGGCGTCCTGCGTGATGTCCATGATGGTGGCGGCGGCTGGTGTGGCGCGGCTGCGAACCTGTACCTGCACGCTCGTACCAAGTGCCGGCGGTGCGGTCAGCCAGTTGAGTGCACTCGCTTCCAGTGCACGACCCAGCAAGGCCTCGCGCGGTCCGATCACCACGGCCCGCTCGGCGGGATCAATGGCAACGACAAACATCGGCTCCGGGAACCCACCGGGGAGCCCGCGCCGCTGTCCAATCGTATAGCGCGCGAATCCGTGATGCGTGCCGATTACGGTGCCATCCGTGAGACGGATCGGTCCGTCCGAGAGCGCTGGCGCGTCGGCGCCCAGCTGTTCTTCGAGGATCCGCACATGATTGCCATCGGGGACGAAACAAATATCCTGACTCTCCACTTTCTCCGCGGTGCGCAGGCCAAACCGGCGAGCGATCGCCCGCGTCTCGGTCTTCGTGAGCGCACCGATGGGGAGCACGAGTCGATCAAGCACCGGCCGATCAATGCCCCAGAGGAAGTAGCTCTGATCTTTCCCCGGATCAACGCCGCGCAGCAGCACGCGCGTCCCATCGGCAGTTTCGCCCATGCGCACGTAGTGCCCCGTGGCGAGCCACGGGGCATCAATCGCGTCGGCGGTCCGCAACAGATCGCGGAACTTCGTGAAGGTGTTGCACCGCACACAGGGAATTGGCGTGCGCCCGCGCGCATACTCCTGCACGAAATCCTGCAGGACATCATGCCCGAAGTGATCGACCAGATTCGTGACGTAGTGCGGAATGCCCAACGTTTCACAGACCCGTCGCGCGTCACTCGTGGCATCGAGGGAGCAGCAGGGACGGTCGGGGAGGTCACGGCCGTCTTCGTGCAGCTTCATGGTGACGCCGACCACATCGCACCCCGCTTCCATCAGGAGCGCTGCGGTCACCGACGAATCGACCCCACCCGACATCGCCACGAGCACCCGCGCGCCCGGCGGTGGGGTCATGCCACTGCGCAGCGGTGCAATCACGCGAAGGCGGCGACCGGACCGCGCGCCTTCGCGGCGAGCGTGCCCAGCACCTCCACCAGACGGTCCACGCTCTCGGGCGTGGAGAGAGCACCCAGCGACAGTCGCAAGGCGCCCTGCGCGACCGGCAGCGGCACGCCCATGGCGCCCAAGACGTGCGAGATGCTGACGCTGCCGCTCTGACACGCCGAGCCCGCGCTGCAGGCGATGCCGCGCAAATCGAGCGCCATCAGCAGCGATTCGCTGTCCGTACCGGGAATCGCCACGTTCGCAATGTGCGGCGCCCGCGGGGCCCCGCCACTGTTCACCACGAGATCCGGAATCCGTGCGCGCAGGCCGGCTTCCATCGCGTCCCGCAACGTCGCGAGCCGCGCTGATTCGGCGGTATGTTCCGCCATCGCCAACTCGGCCGCGACGGCGAGCCCCACGGCGAAGGCCACGTTCTCCGTGCCCGGTCGGCGCCCGCGATCCTGCGTGCCACCATGCAGCATCGGTGCAAGACTCGTCTCCCGCCGAATGAACAAGGCCCCGATGCCCTTCGGCGCGCCGAGCTTGTGCCCCGAAATCGTGAGCAGATCAATCGGCAGCTGTCGCAGGTCAAGATCGACCTTCCCGAACGCCTGCACCGCATCGGTGTGAAAGAGCGCGCCCGCGGCACGAGCCTGCTCGGCCAGTGGCAGAAGATCCTGCAGGACGCCGGTTTCGTTGTTCACCCACATCACGCTGGCAACGGCGAGCCGCTCATCGACGAGGCGTGCATAGTCGTCCGCCTCGACGAGCCCGTCCGCGTTGACCCGTACGATACGCTCCTCGCCGCCTTCCACGGCCACCTGATGCACCGCGGCCAGAATTGCCTTGTGCTCGATGGGTGTGGTCAGCGCGGCCGTGCGACCAGCGGTACGACGCGCGCGGAACGTACCGAGGATCGCGAAGTTGTCGCCTTCGGTGCCGCCCGAGGTAAAACAGATCTCATCGGCATGAGCGCCGAGGCAGACGGCTAACCGCTCGCGGGCCTCGTCGAGTGCCACGCGCGCCTCGCGCCCCCACCGGTGCACACTCGAGGGGTTCCCGAAACGTGCGCCAAAAAACGGCGCCATCGCCTCCAGCACTTCCGGCCGGACAGGCGTGGTGGCAGCATGGTCGAAATAGACGGGCTCGGACATACCGGAAACTAGACGGGGGGACGCCGCTCCCGCAAAAGGGCGCGGACGGGGGCGGCGTCGGCCCCCACCACCAGCAGCGGGGGCGCAATCAGGTCGTAGACCCCGGACGCCACCGTCTCCAGCGCCAGATTCTCCAGCAGGTTGGCCCCGCTCCCCAGCAGGGCATGATGCACCGGGAGGGCCGTGCTGGTGCGGCGGTCCGCACTCGGCGCGTCCGTTCCCCAGAGCTGGAGCCCTTGATCCACGAGCCAGCGGGCTGTCTCCACCGCCAGCGTTGGCCAGTCGGTGGGAAAGTGGCCCCCGGCCACCGAGTGTCCGGTTCGCAGCAGCACACGGCTGGTCGCGCCCGGGATCGCGGTGGCCTCCGGCACGGTAGCGAGCAGCTGCTGGATGGTCTCGATACTCAGATCCGTGTGGATCGGATAATCCATGGGAATCGTCACCACGACGGCGGGTCCGACGAACGCCGAGACGGTCAGCGTTTCGGAGGCCGGCCAGCCGGTATGGACATGCAGCGGCGCATCAGCGTGGGTCCCGACATGTGGGCTGAAGGTGAGCGCGGTCAGGTT
Source organism: Gemmatimonadaceae bacterium (assembly GCA_040374415.1). Classification (GTDB taxonomy): domain Bacteria; phylum Gemmatimonadota; class Gemmatimonadetes; order Gemmatimonadales; family Gemmatimonadaceae; genus Gemmatimonas. The sequence goes on from JBEIUK010000050.1 coordinate 7,812, forward strand.
GACGCTGTCACCGCGCTCAATGCGTCCGCTCCATCCACAGGAGAACGGGGTGTCGCCGGGCCAGGGCACCGTCTCGGCGCCCAGCGGGATGGAGATATCGATCAGCATCGGCGGCTCAGAAGGTCGATACGCCCAGTGCGGTGACGTCGTCGACACGCATCGTCTCGTCGGTCCAGAAGGGCTCGCCGTAGCGCGCGCGAATGAGCGAGCCGTAGTGTGCCGCTTGATGCCGGACCATGTCGTAGAGGGGCTCACCATTCGGGTACACTTCGCCCGCTTGCGTGGTCCCGTCGAACTGCGAGCCGTAACAGCGGATCGCCTCGAGTTTGCGCTCAAACTGGTCGCTGATGTCCACGACGAAGGTGGGCTTCAGAGCGTCCTCACGATACGTCATCGTGTAGAGCAGCTTGGTCGGACGAAATGGGCGGTGCTCGCCCGGCGCATACTTCGCGAGCCCGGCCAGAAAGCAGGCATCCCGGGCCAGCTCGCTGGCGAGCCGATGATCGGGATGCCGCCCGCGCGGGGCTGGCAGAATCACGACGCGTGGACGCCACGCCCGAAGCTGCTGCACCAACAGCGCGCGGGTCGTGTCGTCGTTGCGTATGCCTGCATCGGGCAGCCCCAGATTTGCGCGGCAGGCGAGCCCGAGGACCCGGGCCGCCGCCTCCGCTTCCGCTGCACGCTCCGGGGCGGAGCCGCGCGTCCCCATCTCCCCTTGGGTCAGGTCCAGAATGCCGACGGCGCGGCCGGCTTCGACGGTACGTCGGAGGGTACCGCCACAGGTCAGCTCCGCATCATCGCGATGCGGGGCAATTGCCAACAGGTCGAGATCAGCCATCCCGGACGCTATGCGCGTCAGCGGGCGCGCGCCAGATACTCTTCCACCCGCGCCGCGACTTGCTGCCCGCTACTGACGCAATCACCGACGGACACCCCGTGGCGGTAATTCCCCGCCAGATAGAGCCCGGGATTGGCTGATTCGGCCGCTTCGGCGGCGGACTTCACTGCGGCGTAGCCCACCGTGTACTGCGGGATCGCCCGCGACCAGAACACATGGTGCGCAAAGACCGGTTCGCCGCGAATCCCGAGGAGCTCACGCAGGTCGAGGAGCACCTGTTCCACGAGGAGATCGGTCTCCTCCCGGGCCGCCTGCGGGGCGCGTGCCCCTCCGACGAAACAGGTGATGGTCACGTGCCCATCCGGGGCCCGCTGCGGGAACAGTGTGGAGTTGAAGAGGACGCCCAGGAGATGCCGCCGTTCGCGCGCCGGGAGTAGCATGCCAAAGCCATCGAGGGGGTGCGCCACCTCCTCGCGTGCAAAGCCCAGGGTCAGCGTGCTGACCGGCGGATAATTCACGCTGTCGATCGCGGCGGTCAGGGTGCGCATCTCCCCCGGGAGCTCCATTGCCGCGAGCACATGCGCGGGGGTCGCCATGACCACGGCATCGAACGTGTGCGTGCGCGCCGCCCCATCGGCGCCAGCTTCCAGCAGCCACTGCGACTGGTCGCGATGCAGGAGACGCACCGGGCAGCCCAGCTGCACGCGGCCATCGAGGGCGGCCACCAGCGCATCGGTGAGTGACTGCATGCCATCGAGGAACGAGATCAGCCGGGTCCCCTGTGGGGCGGGACGCGCGGGGGCCTCATCGGTCGACAGCGCCACCTGATCCGACGGGTCCGGTGCCGTCGGCATGGCGGTGCGGGCCGTGCGGGCCGCCCGGCGCTGGGCCATGAGCCCCTGCGAGAGCGAGCCGTACGTCTGTTCGAGCTCGTGGATGCGGGGAAACGCATGCTGCAACGACAGCTGCTCCGGATCACCGGCGAAGATGCCTGAGATGAACGGATCAACCGCGTAGTCGAGCACTTCGCTTCCCAGCCGGCGGCGCACAAAGGACGCGATCGATTCGTCCCGGGTGGCCGTGCCGCGCGCGACCAACGGTTCCAGCAGCACGCGCAGTTTGGCCCGCAGCGAGAAGAGCGACGTGCTCAGCATGGAGAGCGGCGACAACGGGAAGGGGTGCAGCGCACCCCCGCGCACCACATACCGACGGTTGGCGGTGCGACTCGCCTCCACGACGTCATCGAGCAAGTCGAGATCGGCGAGGAGCTGCTCGACCGCCGGCGAGGTGACAAACGAGTTCGGACCATGCTCCGCCAGAAACTGATCGGCGTGCGTCGTGCGAATCGCGCCGCCGGCCTGTCCACTCGCTTCAAACAGCGTGACGTCGATCCCCTGTCGGGCGAGCTGCCAGGCGGTGACCAGCCCGGTGATCCCGGCGCCAACGACCGCGACGCGTCGGCTGGAAGCCGAGGCGTCGGCATTCAAGGCCGATGCCGCCGAATGGCGTTCGTCATCGCGGAGCGCTCGCATGGGGCTATCCGTCGGCGAGGCCAGCGGCCCAGTCGCGCGGCGCCAGCATGGCCATGAAGCGCGCTTGGAACGAGCCTGGGGTGTAATGCGGGTTGTAGTGCCATGCCGCGAGCGAAGGGAGGCTCATGAGGACACTCTCAATCCGGGCCTGCGTCTGCAGCCCGAAGATCGTCCCGCGATCATGCACGAGATTGAACTCCACATAGCGACCACGGCGCACGAGCTGGAATTCGCGCTCCGCCTCGGAGAACGGCTCGTGCCGACGACGCTCCACGATCGGCTCGTACGCGTGGCGCAAGACCCGGGCGACATCCGTCACATACGCCTGCACCTGCTCAAAGCTCCGGCCGTCATGTTCTTCGTCGGGGCGCAGGTGATCGAAGAAGACGCCACCGATGCCGCGCGCTTCGTTGTCGCGATGCACATTCACGAAGTACTCATCACACCAGCGCTTGAAATCGGTGTAGTAGCGCGGATGATGCTGATCGCTCATGGTCTTGAGCGCCTGATGGAACGTGACGGCATCTTCCTCGTACGGATAGAAGGGCGTCAGATCGGTGCCGCCGCCAAACCAGCTGTCGGTCAGGTTCCCTGCTTCGTCGGTCAGCTCGAAGTAGCGCACATTGAGATGCACCGTGGGCAACTTGGGGCTGTGCGGATGCACGACGAGGCTCACGCCCGTGGCGAAGAATCTGGTCGCGCCGGCCGCGGCACCACGGCCGCCCAAGCGACGAGCCGCGAGCTCGGGGAGCTCGCCCATCACCGCCGACCGATTGATCCCGGCCTTCTCGAAGGTCGTGCCGTTGATCATGACCCGCGCCACGCCACCGCCGCCGCCGGGACGTTCCCAGCGATCTTCCATGAACGTGCCCCCCTTATCGAGGCGGCCGAAAAACGACGTCAGCTCATCATGCAGGCCAGCGATCCACCGGGTGGCCTCCGCCCGACGCGAAGACGTCGTCGGCGATGAGGACGGCGGAGAGTTCGGGAATACCGCGGCGCTCATCAGACCTCCAACAGGTGGGCGGGCAACGCTGAGGACGCGTTGGCGGCCGCGATGGCCTCCTCGGTCCAGCGCCATTCCTTCACAGCATCAACAAACGCGCGGGCATGTGCGGGCGGGACATCCGGCAGAATCCCATGCCCCAGATTGGCGACATGCCCCGTCGGGCCGAAGGCGGTGATCATGTCGTGGGTCCGCTGACGGATCTCCGCCGGCGACGCATAGAGCGTGCACGGGTCCAGGTTCCCCTGCATGGCGACGGGCATCCCGGCGCACTGCGCCCGCGCCGCGGCGGGGCTCGTGTGCCAGTCCACGCCCACCGCATCGGCCTGCGTGGCCTCGGCGATTTCTGCCAAGGCCCACCCGGCCCCGGGGCAGAACGCGATCAGCGGTACGCCCATGCCGCGGACGCGAGCCGCCGCCTTCGCCATGTACGGCAGCGCAAAGGTGCGATACTCGTCAGGGCCCAAGGACCCGGCCCACGATTCGAAGAGCTGCAGCACCTGGGCGCCGGCTTCCACCTGCGCGACCAGGAAATCACCAACGGCGGTCGCCAGCTGATCCAGCAGCGCGTGCGCCAGCGCCGGCTGTTCAAAGAGCATCCGTTTGGCGACGGCAAACTGCTTCGTGCCTTTCCCTTCGATCATGTACGCCGCCAGCGTCCACGGGGAGCCGGCGAAGCCAATGAGTGGCACCCGGCCATTCAATTCACGACGGGCCATCCGCAGCCCATCCAGCATGTACCCCAGATGTTCTTCCGGGTGCACCGCGTGCAGCCGCTGGAGGTCCGCCATGGTCCGGATCGGCGACGGGAACTGGGGGCCTACCCCTTCATCGAGGGTCAGGTGCATCCCCATCGCTTCCGGTACCACCAGAATGTCGCTGAAGATGATGGCGGCATCGACCCCGACCAGGTCGATCGGCTGCAGTGTCACCTCAACCGCGAGCTCCGGGGTCCGGCACATCGTCAGAAAGTCGGACTTGGCCCGGACGGCCCGGTATTCCGGCAGGTAGCGCCCCGCCTGTCGCATCATCCACACCGGCGGACGTTCGACGGGTTCTCGGCGCAGGGCGCGCAGCAACAGATCGTTGGTGGTCGGCATCTCAGAAGGGAAGGGTGTCACGACGACACATCAGGCGACAAAGAGGCCCAGCTGTTCGCGGTGCCACGGCTGGGGGTGCGGCTGTCGCCGCGGGGTTCAGGACGTGGCCGCGCGGCCTGCGACGTCGCAGCCTGCGGCGTCGCAGCCTGCGCTTGCGCGGCGGGTGCGGGGATGGGCGGTGCGGTCTTGGCGCGGCGCGGCGCCGACGTGCTCTGGGCACTCTGCGCCGGGGCAAACATTTCCAGCAGCATCATCGCTTGCGCATCCAGCGGCTCGCCGCGCTGCACCGCCTTCCGCAGTGCCGCCATCGGCCCCGCCAGCAGTTTTGCGACGATGCGCGTGGCGGCCCGTTCTGCCACCTGCGCATCGCCACCGGCCGCATACGCGACTTCCCGGCGGGCGACACCCTCGAGGGCCTCGCGGAGCGGCTTGATCGCATGGCGGGCCGGCATGGTCGCCAGCCAATCCATAAAAGCTTCGATCTCTTCCTGACAGATCTGCTCCGCCATGGGGACCGCATCCCGCCGCATCGCTTCGGCGTTGACCACCGGCTGATGCAACGTGTCGAGATCGACCAGCGAGATCCCCGGTTGTTCGGCACAGCGTGGATCGATATTGCGCGGCAGGCCAAGGTCGAGCAGGAGAAGCGCCAGCCCGGTGGCCGCGCACGACTCCCGCGCGCGCGCCAGCCCGGTCGCGGTGATGACATGATCATCGCTCCCCGTGGCGATCACCACCACGTCCGCCATCGCCGCTTCAATGTGTAGGGCCTCCATGGGCGCCACGCGCCCCCCCACCAGACGGGCCAGCTCGCCCGCCCGTTCGATCGTGCGATTGAGAATCACGAGATCGCGCGCGCCAAACTTATGCAGCTGCTTGGCGGCTCGGCTCCCCGTCTTCCCTGCGCCAATCACGACACAGCGCGCGTTGGCCAGGTTGCCAAAACGCTGCGAGGCGGTCACCGCCGCTTCTGCCCCAATCGAATTCCGACCGGCCGAGAGCGAGGTTTCGGTTTGGACACGCTTGCCGGTACGGAGCGCTGTTTCGAAGAGGCGATGGAGGACCGGACCCGCTGCCTGGCCCCGTGACGCGCGCTTGTACGCCGCCCGGAGTTGGCCAAGGATTTGCCCATCCCCCAGCACCTGGGATTCGAGCCCGGAGGCGATACGCACGACATGCGCCGCGGCCGGTTCGCCGGTCCGACGCTGGGCGAGCGCAAGGAGTGCCTCGCCGTCGGCCCGCGTGCGCATCCAGCGGCGTGACAGCGTCTGCATCGCACGTTCCACGACGGCGTCGTCGTCGCTGTCCACCCACGCATACAACTCCGTGCGGTTGCAGGTGGTGATCAGCGCGGCTTCCGTGACGACCTCGCTGCGCGCCGTCCGGTAGAGCTGCGTGAGCCGCTCTTCGGACAGGTGGAATCGCTCGCGTGTCGCGACGTCCGCGTTGTGAAAATCGATGGCGATCGAGATCAGCATCGGAATAAAGAGGCGGGCGACGGGCTCACGCGGAGGCGAGACCAGTCAGGTGGGCCAGATTCTTGAAGAAGATACGGACATGCGCGAGGGGCTTGGCCTTCACCAACTGCTTGTTCATGTAGCCGTCGAAGGTGAGCTCCTGCACATCCCGATCACGGCAGATGGCGACAAACCGTTCACGCCGATTGTCGTTGCGATACCAGAACGATTGCATCAGGTCGAGCACCGCGAAGACCGGACCATGGAGGCGCATGAAGCGACGACGGGCCTGCCGCAGTGCGGAGCCCTGTCCGGTGCGCAGCGCTTCCAGCACTGCCTGTGCGGCCAGTCGTCCACCGGTCATCGCGTAAAAAATTCCTTCGCCGCTCGCCGGCGCGACGACGCCGGAGGCATCACCGGCCAGCACGACGTCGCGGCCATTATCCCAGACGGGGAGCGGCTTGATGGGGATCGGCGCGCCTTCCCGGCGGATTGTTTCCACCTTATCCAGCCCGGTCTCCTGGCGCAGCTTCGCCACCGCGTCCTTCAGACCGAAGCCCTTCTGGAAGGTGCCCGTCCCGATGCTGGTGGTGGCGCCGTGCGGAAAGACCCACGCATAGAAATCCGGCGACAGCGGCTCCTGGTAATACACATCGCAGCGCGCCGCCCCGAAGTTCGCGCCATCGGCAAACGGGTTGCTCGTCGAGGCCGCCGAGGAACTCGCCAGCGCCAGCGTCGCTGCGATCTGCGCGCTGTCGGTCGCCGACACCGTCACCCCGCCGCCCGCGCTGACCGTCTTCGCGCCCGCGTAGCTCGTGCCGTAGCCGATGCTCGCCTCGGCCGCGCTGGACACCTTGTTCAGCGACACCACCGCACCCACGCTCACCCCGGTGCCGCCGGCCAGACCAGTGTCGGAACTCGCGTCCGCCTCGCTCTGGTTGTTCACGTCCGAGCTGAGATCAGCGGCCGC
>JBEIUK010000211.1:0-5005 GCA_040374415.1 Gemmatimonadaceae bacterium
CACACACAGCGCCCGGAGCCACCACCGCCAGTGAAAGAGCGCGTAGGCCAGCGGCAGGCTGCGCATCTGCTGGCTGTACGGCAGGGGCGTGAGGCACCAGACGGTCAGGACTTCGATGCCAACAAGCCCCAGGAGGCCGGCCAGCGCGACGCGGGGCGTCGCCGATCGAGAAAGCGCAGTCATGCCGAATGGTTGACGCCGGGACCCCAGATCGTCCAGTCGACCCGGCCGCCGGTCCCGGCCGCTCTTTACGCCCCGCGCCTCCGGGGCGACATTCCGGCGGACGCATTTTGCCCGCTGTTCCCTCCCCGCCACGACCCATGTCCATCAGCCTGAAAGTCAACGGCACGGTGCGCACGCTCGACGTGCCCCCCGAGATGCCCCTCCTCTGGGCGCTCCGCGACGAACTCGATCTCAAAGGCACCAAGTACGGCTGCGGCGTGTCGCAGTGCGGCGCCTGCACCGTGCATGTCAACGGGGTCGCCACCCGCTCCTGTCAGACGCAGGTCGGGACCGCCGTCGGCAAAGACATCATCACCATTGAGGGGCTCTCCCCCGATGGCATGCACGCGGTGCAAAAGGCGTGGGAAGAGCTCGACGTGCCGCAGTGCGGCTACTGCCAGGCCGGCCAGATGATGGCCGCGGCGGCGCTGCTCGCCACGAAGCCCAAGCCCACCGATGCGGACATCGATACCGCCATGAACCGGAACCTCTGCCGTTGCGCCACGTATCTGCGCATCCGGCAGGCGATTCACCGCGCCGCGGACATCAAGGGCGGGGCCGCCACCTCGGCGGCCGGCAGCAGCAAGCCCGGCTCCACTGACCAGCGCTGAGGCGATCACCATGACGACAACGGAACAGACGCCGGGTGTGACGCGTCGCGACTTCCTGCGCGTGAGCGCGCTGGTCGGCGGCGGCCTGATGCTCGCGAGCTACGCCGAGCCGCTGGAAGCGATCGAACGGCTGGGACCAATGGCGGCCGCGGCGGATCCCGCGCTGAGCGCCTATGTGCGCATCACCCCGGATGGCGTGGTCACGATCATCGGCAAGAACCCCGAGATCGGGCAAGGGATCAAGACGATGCTCCCCATGCTGATCGCCGAAGAAATGGATGCCGACTGGGCGACCGTGAAGGTCGAACAGGGGGATCTCGACAGCACGAAGTATCAGGCGCAGATCGCCGGCGGGAGCACCGCGACGCCCACCAACTGGCTGCCCATGCGTCGCGTCGGCGCCGCCGCGCGTGCCATGCTCGTGGCCGCCGCCGCGAAGCAGTGGAACGTCCCCGCCAGTGAACTGACGACCGCGAAGGGCGTGGTCACGCATGCGGCCAGCAAGCGCACGGCCAGCTACGGATCGCTCGCGAGTCTCGCCGCCACGATGCCGGCCCCCGATCTCGCGACGGTACCGCTCAAGGATCCGAAGCGCTTCACGCTCATCGGCACGCGCGTGAAGACGGTGGATTTGCGCAATATCATCACCGGCAAGCCGATGTTCGGCATTGACGTGATGGTGCCGAACATGCACTACGCCACCTTCCTCAAGTGCCCGGTGTACGCCGGGAAGGTGCAGTCGGCCAATCTCGACGAGATCCGCAAGCTCCCCGGCGTCACGCACGCCTTTGTGGTGGAGGGCGGCACGCAGCTCACGGGCCTCCTCGGCGGCGTCGCGATCGTTGGCACGAGCTGGTGGCGTATTCAGCAGGCACGCAAGCAGCTCAAGGTGACGTGGAACGAAGGCGCGACGGCGACGCAAAGCAGCGCCGGTTTCGCGGCGAAGGCGGCGGAGTTTGCCGCGGGCAAGCCGCAGCGCTCGCTCCGCAAGGATGGGGATGTGGACGCAGCGCTCGCGAGCGCGGCGAAGGTCATCAAGGCCGACTACGTCTACCCGTTCATCTCGCACGCGCCCCTCGAGCCGCAGAATTGCACGGCGCATTTCAAGGACGGCAAGTGCGAGATCTGGGCGCCGTCGCAGACCCCCGATGCTGGCCGCTCGCTCGTGGCCAGCACGCTCGGGATCAAGGCCGATCAGATCACCGTGCATTTGATTCGCGCCGGTGGCGGCTTTGGTCGTCGTTTGAATAACGACTACATGGTCGAAGCGGCGTGGATTGCGAAGGAAGCCGGCGTCCCGGTGAAGCTGCTCTGGACGCGCGAAGATGACATCCAGCATGACTTCTATCGCCCGGGTGGCTTCCACTACTTCACCGGCGGCCTCGATGCCTCCGGGAAGCTGGTGGCCTTCAAGGACCACTTCGTGAGCTTTGGCGAAGGGGAGCGGTTCGCGGCGAGCGCCGACATGGGTCCCACGGAGTTCCCGGCGAAGTTCGTCCCGCACCTCGCCTTCGATGCGTCAGTGATGCCGCTGGGCGTGCCGACCGGCGCGCTGCGCGCACCGCGCAGCAACGCGCTGTCGTTCGCGATTCAGGGGTTCATCGACGAGCTCGCGCACGCCGCTGGCAAGGACCCGCTGCAGTTCCGCATTGACCTGCTCAACAGCGAACTCCCCTCGGCACCGGCGCCAGCTGGCCCCGGTGGTGCGCCGCCGCAGGCCGGCTTCGATGCGGCCCGCATGCGTGGCGTGCTCGAACAGCTGCGCGAGGTCTCCGGGTGGGGGAAGAAGACGCTCCCCAAGGGCACCGGCATGGGCGTGGCCTTCTACTTCAGCCATCGCGGCTACTTCGCCGAAGTCCTCCAGGCGACGGTCAGCAAGGCGGGGGTGATCACCGTCGATAAGATCTGGGCGGTGGGCGATGTGGGGAGCGAGATCATCAATCCCAATCACGCCGAACAGCAGGTGCAGGGCGCCGCGATGGATGGCCTGAGCCAAGCCTATGGCCAGGAAATCACCTTCACCGCCGGGCGCGCGGATCAGAGCAACTTCAACAACTATCCGCTGCTCCGCATGAACAAGGCAGCGCCGATTGAAGTGCACTGGCGCAAGACCGACTTCCCGCCCACGGGGATTGGTGAGCCCGCGTTGCCGCCGGTGATCCCGGCGCTGATCAACGCGATCTTTATGGCCACCGGAAAGCGGGTGCGCAGCATTCCGCTCTCCAAGGTCGACCTGCGCTGGAGCTGAGCCGCTCCTGCCCACCGCACTGACGCTGAAAGCCGGAGCCCGCGCCCTCGCCCTGTTGCGAGCGCGCGGGCTTCGTCTTGACGACGTGGACGCGCTCTACGCCGCCTCTGGCGGCGCCAAGTGGCTCGTCCTCGCCGGTCTCGATCGCTATCTCTTTGGCGAGTGGCTGCAGCGCGAGCCACGCACCCGCCCGCTGCCGGCGATTGGATCGTCGATTGGCAGCTGGCGACTGGCCTGCGCGGCGCAGACCGATCCCGTGGCCGCCCTCGATCGCGGCCACGATGGCTACATCTTCGGGCAAGAGTATAGCGCGGCCCCCGATGCCCGCGAAATTTCCACCGTCTCCGCAGCGTTGCTCGATCGCCTCCTCGGGCAGACCGGGGCATCGGCGGTCCTGGCGCATCCGTTCCTGCGGCTGCACATCGTCACCGCCCGCGGACGCGGGCTCACCGCGACGACCAATCGGCGCGTGCTGCAGGCGGGACTCGCCATCGCCGCCACGGCCAATGCCGTGACGCGCCGCACCTTGGGATGGCACTTCACGCGCACGATTTTTTCGGCGCAGCCAGCGTCGTCGCCCTTTCGCACCCTGCACGATCTCCCCACCGAGCATCGCGTGCTCACGGCGGCGGCGCTCCGCGATGTGCTGCTGGCCTCTGGTTCCATTCCCTTGGTGATGGAGGGGGTACGACTCCCCATGTGGCCAACGGAAGTGCATTGGGATGGCGGCGTCACCGACTATCATCTCGATCTCGATCCACCGGCCGGGGACGGGTTGGTGCTGTACCCGCACTTCTATCCGTACATCGTGCCAGGGTGGTTTGACAAAGCGCTCCCCTGGCGGCGGGCGCATGGCCCACAGCTCGCGCGGACCCTGCTCATCGCGCCGAGCGATGCCTTTGTCGCCTCACTCCCCGGTGGCAAGATTCCCGACCGCCGCGACTTCGCGTCACTCTCGCACACGGTCCGCGAACAGCGATGGCAGGCGGTGCGCGAGCGCACGGCAGAGTTGGGCGACGAACTGCGCGCGCTGATCACCAGCGGCGATATCGCGGCGCATGTGGAGCCGCTCCCAGACGGGGCGTAACACCGCAGCGCCCCGCCGAGTGCCGTGTTACCGCACCGCCGCCGCGGCCGCGCGCCCCGCCGTCCGTCCGGAGAAGATGCAGCCGCCCAAGAAGGTCCCTTCGAGCGAGCGGTAGCCGTGCACGCCGCCGCCGCCAAAGCCCGCCGCTTCCCCCGCCGCATAAACGCCGCTGAGTGGCGTGCCATCGGCCTGCAGCACGCGCGCGGACAGATCGGTCTCAAGGCCGCCCAGTGATTTGCGCGTGAGCACATGCAGTCGGACGGCAATCAGCGGGCCCGCCGCGGGATCGAGCAGTTCGTGCGGCGGCACGACGCGAATGAGCTTGTCGCCCAGATACTGCCGCGCGCCGCGAATCGCGGTGATCTGACTGTCCTTCGTGAACGGGTGCGCGATCTCCCGGTCACGCGCGCGAATCTCGCGTTCGATCTGCGCCGCATCGAGCAGCGGCTCCGGCGTCAGCGCATTCATCTTCGCCACGAGCGTGGGCACATCGTGCGCCGTCACGAAATCGGCGCCCTGATCGAGGAAACGTTGCACGGGCGCCGCGATGCGTCGGCCAATGCGCCCCAACACGCCGCGCACACTCTTGCCGGTGAGATCGGGATTCTGCTCGGAGCCCGACAGCGCAAACTCTTTCCGAATGATCGCGGCGTTCAGCACAAACCAACTGTGGTCGTGCCCCGTCTGTCGCAGATGCGCAAGCGTCCCCAGCGTATCGAACCCTGGAAACAACGGGACCGGCAGGCGCTTCCCCGTCGCATCAAACCACAGGGAACTCGGCCCCGGCAAAATCCGAATGCCATGCCGACTCCAGACCGGCGCGTAGTTCGTGATCCC
>JBEIUK010000174.1:0-6302 GCA_040374415.1 Gemmatimonadaceae bacterium
CTCCATGAGCAGATCACTGTTGGTACGGATCACCGTCAACAGGTTGTTGAAGTCGTGGGCGACCCCAGCGGCCAGATTCCCAATGGCCTCCATCTTCTGCACCTGCTGTAACTGCACTTCCCGCTGTGCCAGCGCGGCTTCCGCTTCTCGCCGATCGGTGATGTCATTGAGATAGATCGATAACCCATGACGGACCGGCACGATGCGCAGATCCACCCAGCGATGGATGGTCTGCAGGAAGGTGGAAAATGCCAGGCGGCGACGCGTATCGGCCGCATCACGAATGGCGGCCGCCACCTCCGGTTCGGCGAAAAAGGGGAAGGCCTGGGCGAGCGGCATCCCAAGAGGGGCATCGCGTTCAATGTGCAGGCAGCGCGCGGCATGGTCGCCCACATAGGTGACGTACCCCAGACGATCCACCGCGAAGATGCACTCATGGGACGCGTCGAGCACCTCCTGCGCCCGCGTCGGCAGCCCCTCCACATCAAAGACGTCGTCCCGGGATTGCGCGGCCGTCTCGTGCTCGGCGAGCGACCCCCGCAACTCCAACTCGGCCGTCACACTCTGCGCCAGCTCGGTGAGCAACGCGACCTCGTCCTCGGTCCACACCCGCGGCGCTGCATCAATGGCGCACAGGGACCCCAGGGTGAAATGCGAGGACGTTGTTAATGGGACGCCGAGGTACGCGACGACGCCCAGACTCGCGAACGCGGGATGGCCGGCAAAGGTCGGGTGCACCCGGATGTCCTGGACCCGCAACGTCGCCCCAGACGCCACGACATGCTGGCAGAGCGACGCATCCAGCGACGTATTCCGACAGGTGGCCAGGTCTGCCCCGAGTCCGGTCGCCCCAACGAAGTGCTGCTGTCGATCGTCGACCAGCGACACCAGCGCCATCGGCACCTGCAGGACGCGTGTCACCACGCGGGTCACCGCATCGAAGGAAGCGTGCGGATACGGACGATACCGAATGGCGTCCCGGAGGGCGGTGAGCCGGGACGCGTCAGACAACGAGACCTTCATTGAGCCTGCCATTGCGCGCCGAGCCACCGAAACGCCACCACCCGCACTTCGTCGCACGGGCCGAGGATCCAAGGTGCCCAATCCGACCCTGAATGGCAACCAGTTTGCGCAGAAGATTTCCCGCTGAGAGTATTCCGCATGGGGCTTTCGCAATATCTCATGCGCTTGGGGTACGGCACCCGCCGGGACACCGCCCGTCTACTCGCTGACGGGCGCGTCCGCCGCGCCGATGGCACGCGCTTGCAGGACGCCGATGATTGCCCGCGACGGGTCCCGCATGACGACATCTTCGTCGATGATGCCCCACTCGATCCGCCACCGGGGAGCGTGCTGCTCGTACATAAGCCGGTCGGGATGGTCTGCTCCACCAGAGACGCCTCGGCGCAGGCGCCGTTGGTCTACGCCCTCCTCCCCGATCGCGTCCTGCAGCGGACCCCGGTGCTGGCCACCATCGGCCGCCTCGACCGCGATACGTCGGGGCTGTTGTTACTGACGGATGATGGCGCGCTCAATCACCGCCTCACGTCGCCACGCCATCATGTGGCGAAATGCTACCGCGTTACGGTGAACGAACCGGTCCCCGATGAGGTGCTTTCCCTCTTCGCGAGTGGCACGCTGCTGCTGCAAGGGGAAACCACCCCCTGCGCCCCTGCCCCAACGGAGCGTGTCACACCCACGGTCCTCCGCATGACGCTCCACGAGGGACGCTATCACCAAGTGCGCCGCATGTGCGCGGCGGTGGGGTTGCATGTCACCGCGCTGCATCGCGAGGCGTTTGGCCCGCTCACGCTGGGGGAGCTGGCCCCGGGGCAGTGGCGCGTACTCACGCGCGACGAACGGGACGCGCTTACCGGATCGCGCTCAACACCTTGAAGCGGCGGCCATCATGCACGGTCCGCACCGTGCCAAACCACTCCGTCAGCACTCGCTCGTACGGCAGCGTCCGATTCGCGACGAGATAGAGCCGCCCCCCCGGGACCAGCTGGGCCCACGCGTCCGCCATGAACTGGCGCGGCAGATCCAGCGCCGTCGCCTTCCCGACGTGAAACGGGGGATTGGTGAGCACCACATCAAACCGTTCATCACCAGCGGCCTCGGCAATATCGCTCGCGCGAACCTCGGCCGCGTGATAGCCACCCGCCGCGATCGCCCGCGCGGTGCAGCGCACCGCCTCGGCATCGGCGTCCAGCAGCAGCGCGCGACCTGCACCATGGACGGCCAGCGCGGTCAGCCCTAACGCCCCGGCTCCGCACCCGAGGTCCAGCACCGATTCCCCCGGACGCACCGTCATCACATCCAGCAGGATGCGAGTGGCCTCATCGACGTGCGCCCAGGAAAAGACCCCGGGGCGCGTGAAGAGTGACACCGTGGTGTAGCCCGTCACCACCGGGAGCTCGTGCATCGCGTCCGGGTCGAGAAACGGCGATGCCAGCACCGCGGGGGCCGCATCACAGGCCTGCGTCTTCGTCGCGACCACCAGACGACAACCGCCATACTGACTGACGACCTGCACGGATCCCGCCAGCGCCTCCAGTGCGCGGGCCGCCGACTTGGCCCCTTCATCGTTCGCCCCGGCCACCGCGCAGCGCCCCCCCACCGCGAGGCGCTGCCACGCATCCCACAGCAGCTGGTGCATCGCGACCTTGTCGGTGGGAATCCGGATGGTCACCGTATCCACCGCTGGCAGCTCTGCAAACGCCGCGCTGCCATGCGCGTGCGCGACGTGGGCCGTCTCACCGAGGACGAAGCCATTGGCCTCCAGTGTGCGACGCGCCGCCTCAGCGCCGACCACGGAGCGATCGGCGCACCAGACGTGGCGCGCACCACCCACAAGCGCCGCCACGGCAGAGACGAGCCCGGTCCCGCCGCCCAGATGCAAGGCGCGCAGACCGGTCTCTGTCGCGACCCAGTCGGCCAACATCTGTGACGGGATATCCTGACGGCCATGCGCGAGCGCGCCTGGCTTCGAGGCTATGCGAAGCGGCTGATGCGCCACGACCACCGGCGCGAGATGCCACGTGTGATATGCGGACACAAGGAGGAGAATAGCGAATTTCCCAGGGAACGGGCCACTAACGCACGATTGACGACCGCGCGTGATTATTCACAGTCTTATGACCGAGCCTGTTCTCCCGCTCTTGCGCCTCTTGGGGCCACCAGCCCTCGTCGACCCCACCGGCGCCCGACGGCTGCTGGGCCCGGGGAAGCCACTGGTGCTGCTTGCGCGGCTGATGGGACATCCGGAGGGGCTGTCGCGGGACACCCTCACGGCGCTCCTCTGGCCAAACATCACCGAGGAGCGCGCCAAGGCCTCCCTGCGACAGGCGCTCCATTCGCTGCGACAGCACCTTGGAGCGGCGGCGATTGATAGCGTGGGCCCGCGGGTCGTTCTGCGGCAACCGCCCGATTCGGATCGTGCGCATTTTCTCGCCGCGCTCGAGGCGGGGGACGACGTGGCCGCGATCCACGTCTATGCGGGCCCCTTTCTGGCCGATGTCGCACTGCCGGACGCCTCGGATGCCGAGCAGTGGATCAGCATGGAACGCCGGGTGCTCGCGCAGCGCTTTGCGCAGGCGGCCCACCGGCAGATCCGGCGTCTTCTGGAGCATGGCAATCTCACGGCCGCGCTGCCATTGGCCACGCGGGTACGCGACGAGAATCCCGGCGATGAAAGCGCGTGGAAGCCGCTGCTCGCGGTCCTCGACCGCGGGCAGGACCCTGGCGCACTCCGTGAGGCGATTCAAGCGCTGGAAGCCCGTCTGGCCGCCGACGCGATGGACGCCCCGGATGCCACGCGCGCGCTGGTGGATCGCTTTTCGAACGCACTGGCGGACGCGCCCGTGGAGCTGCCCACTGAGCCCACGTCGCCGTGGCGCTCGCGCTTCGTGGGCCGGGACGCCGAATTGGGCCAGCTGCTCCATCTGTGGGACCGCGTGCGGGATGGGCGGGCCGCGCGCGTCCTCGTCTCTGGCGCCGCGGGCGTCGGCAAATCCCGACTGATCGAAGAGTTTGTCCGGCGACCGCGCGCCGAGCGGGCCACCGTCATCACGGTCCGCGCGCGGCGCATCGAACGCGACGATGCCTACGCCCTCTTGGTCGACGTCGTACAGGCGCTCACCGGGTTGCCGGGATCACTCGGCATCATGCAGAGCTCCGCGACGGCGCTCGTCACGTTGGTCCCGGCGCTTCGCAAGCAGTTTCCGGGCGCGACCTGGCAGGTGGACGGAGCCGATCAGGCGCGGCAGCTGATGCTCGCCCTGGCGGATCTCATGACCACGCTGGCCGACGAACGGGCGCTCGTGCTGGTCCTCGACGATGTGCACTGGGCCGATACGGCCTCGGTGGCGGTGCTGGAGCGCGCGGCGGCACGGATGGAGCGGGGACGCGTCCTCATCCTCGCGGCGGCCCGTCCACGGACCATGCTGGCCTTTGACGGCTGGCATCGGATCGACGTGCACCCGTTCACGGAGGGACAGCTCCGGGCGTTGATGGGGCGTGCGGACGCGGGAGCGACCGAAGACCGGCTGGTTCGGCAGGTGCATCTGGCCACCGGGGGAGTGCCACTGTTTGCCGTCCAGGCCCTGGAGCTCCTGGTGGATCGCGGCCAGCTCGCCGTGAGCGAAGGGCGGTGGGATGTGCGTGACCTGGACGCGGCGGCGCAGCTCGTGGCCACGGAGGATTTGCTGGCGATGCGGCTCACCGCGCGCCCACGGGCCGTGCTGCGACTGCTGACCTATCTCGCGATCGCCGATCGACTTGTGCCGCTCCGGGAATTACAAGCGTTGGCCGCCAGTGCGCCGGAAGCGGACGCCTGTTTGCAGGCCATGGAGGATTCCGGGTTCGCCGTGTCCCTGGGCGATGGGAGCTGGACCGTTGGCCACGATGTGGTCACGGACATGGTGTTGCACCTGGCCTCCCCCACGGTGCGTCGGGAACTGACCTTGGAGTTGGCACACACCGAGGGGCAGCGGGCGGAATCGGTGGGGGAAATGCGTCGGGCCGTTCGCCTCTACCTCGAAGCCGATGCGACCGAGCTGATGGTGGCGGCGGTCCGCGCGTGGGTGCAGCGCGTGCCGGATGTCCCGCGTGGTGTGGCGCTGGCGACCCTGCTGCTGGGGCCGACCGCACTCCCCACCCTGCATCGGCAGCTCGCGCGCGCCGTCCCGGCGCCCTCACCAATCCGGTGGCGCGTGATGGCCGCCACGCTGGCGTTGCTGCTCACGGGCGTTGCGGCGCTCCCGTGGTGGCTCGCGCAGCCGGCGCGCTTGGTGCTGCTCAATACCCCGTTCTATTCCGAGCTGAACCAGCAGGCCGTCCCACCGGTGTTTGGAGTGCGGAATCGCCGAGGTGACGTGTCGACGCAGCTGGATGGGCGCCGTCTCTCCGCAGAGCTGTTGGACGGTGGCGACTCCGTCACTGGCGTGTCGGACACGCCCATCCACGAGGGCACCGTCTCCCTCGATTCGTTACGGATCTGGGCGCCCACGCGCACCTCGCCCTCGCAGCCCCCGCCCCGCGTGCGGTTCCGGCTCGCCGGACTGGCGCCAACCGACGTGGCGTTGCGTCCGGCCGCGAACTCCGACAGCCTCTGGCTTGAAGCCGGTGTGCTGAACGGTCAGTCGCTCACACGAGCGCAGCCAGCGATCACGATTGCGCCGGGGGACAGCGTGAACGGGTGGCTCCGCGTCCGGTATACCAGTGCGGCGGGGGAGCTGACCATCATGCTGGCACAGTTCCGGAGCTGGGGCGATCCACGCGCCGATACCGTACCCGTGTCGTCGTTACTGACGCCGGTGCGGAACGCGTGGCTGCAGCATTCGGTCTATCTCGCCGGCCCCACCCGTCCCGGAGACTACTGGCTGGTCTGGGCCTTCGGTGCCGAATCGAACGCGAAGTGGATCACCTCAGGAACGAATTGGCGCTGCAACGCACCGATCTGGGGGGACGGGAATGACCTGGCGGCACTTCCCGATAGTGTCCTGAGGCGCGCGTGGGGGAGCGGCACGATCCCCACTCACCGGTTCATTTGTGATCCCGGGCTGCCGCGGGCATTCGAAGGTTTCGGCCGGATTCCCGCCGTGGCGATCCGGGTGCACGTGCGCTGAACCGCCCCCGCGATGCCCCGTAACACAACAGCCCGACGACGTCGCGAAACGTCGGCGGGCTGCATGTTTTCACTGCAGTGGGCCTGGGAGGAGTTGAACCTCCGACCTCACGCTTATCAGGCGTGCGCTCTAACCACCTGAGCTACAGGCCCGGTCCGGGCGGAGCACCATCCC
>JBEIUK010000224.1:0-4780 GCA_040374415.1 Gemmatimonadaceae bacterium
ATACGGATCTGGTCTGGTCGCCCACCAACCGCTTGGTCGCGTTGCGCGCCGCGTCGCGCGAGATGCAGGAGGCGGGTGCGGCGTTCTTCGGACCCGCCGCGTCGGAGGTCGTCTGGCTGTCGGCGACTGGCGGCCCGGTCACGAGCATCATGCCTTCTGGCGGCATGGGCACGCCGCACTTCACGCAGGACAGTTCGCGGATCTTCGCCTATGGGCGGGCCGGGCTACAGTCCTTCCGCTGGGACGGGACGGATCTCAAGACGCATCTCCGGGTGGTCGGCCCACTTCCGCCGGGCGCGGGTGAGACCGACGGTGGTGTGCCCATTGGCCTCGATGCCGCGCTCGTGGCAAGCGGGGCGGGGCAGTACATCGGCGGACGCGGTGCGCGCCCGATCGGTGCGGATATTGGCGTGAGTGGGTTCGGTGGCACGCATCTCGATCCGATGGAGCCAACGCCGCCGCAGCCGCCGCCAGCGGGGCTCGTGCTGATGGCTCCGAAGGGCGATCAGGCGCTCGCGATGGTGGGGATGGACCTGTACAGCATCACGGTGGCGCAGGTGGGTGGGAACGCGCCGACGGTGAATGTGGCGATGCCGGCCGCCGCGCCGGTCCCGGTCAAGAAGCTCAACACCATTGGTGGGGAATTCCCGACGTGGACCGCAGATGGCCGCTCGGCGCTGTGGGCGCTGGGCAATGCCATGTGGCGCTATGATCTGGACCGCGCCAAACTGGTGGACGATTCGCTGAAGGCAGACACCCGTGCCAAGGCGTTGCGTCGCGCCGATACCACGAAGGCGGTCAAGGACAGCATCGCTCGCGCCGACTCGATCGCCAAGGCCGATACCACGAAGAAGACGGTGGGGTACCAGCCGGCCGAGGTACGGATTGCCGTTGAGGCGACGCGCGATCTTCCGAAGGGGATGGTGGTGTTCCGTGGCGGGCGCGCGATCACGATGAAGGGGACGGAAATCATCGAGAACGCCGACGTGCTGGTGCAGAATAGCCACATCGTCGCCATTGGGGCCCGCGGCACGGTGACGATTCCGGCCGGCACGCAGGTGATCGACATCGCCGGGAAGACGATCATGCCCGGCTTCGTGGATACGCATTATCACCCGCAGTGGCTCACCCCGCAGATCCATAACACGCAGACGTGGCAATTCCTGACCACCCTGGCGTATGGCACGACGACGACGCGCGATCCGCAGACGAGCACGACGGACTTCCTGTCGTACACCGATCACGTGGAGATGGGGGACATGATCGGCCCGCGCGTCTACACCACGGGCCCGGGCGTCTTCTCCGCGGAACCGGTGCGGGATCTCCAGCATGCGCGCGAAATTCTGTCGCGCTATGCGAAGTACTACGACACCAAGACGCTCAAGATGTACATGAGTGGCAACCGCCAGCAGCGCCAGTGGATCATCATGGCGGCGAAGGAGCTGGGGATCATGCCGACAACAGAAGGCGGCCTTGATCAGAAGCTCAACATGACGCACGGCGTGGACGGCTACCCCGGCATCGAGCACACGCTGCCGATCACGCCGAAGTTTGAGGATGTCTTCCAGTGGTACAAGGCCACTGGCGTCACGAACTCGCCCACGCTCATCGTGGAGTACGGCGGTCCCTTCGGGGAAGGGTGGTTCTACCAGACGGAAAATCTGCTGGATGAGGCCAAGCTCCGGCGCTTCACGCATCCGGTGGACTTCGATACGAAGGTGCGTCGCCGTGGCGCTGGAAACGCTCCTGGACCGGCCGGTTTCGCGTTAAAGGAGGAGTATGCCATGTGGCAGCACGCCGCCGACGTGAAAAACACGGTGGAAGCGGGTGGTCGCATTGGCGTGGGGAGCCACGGCCAACTACAGGGGCTCGGCATGCACTGGGAAATGTGGCTGCTGCAGTCCGGTGGACTTGCCCCACATGAAGTGCTGCGCTCGGCCACCATCGTCGGGGCGGAAGCCATTGGCCTCGGCTCTGAGGTTGGCTCGCTCGAGGCCGGCAAGTTCGCCGATCTGATCGTGCTCGATAAGAATCCCCTGGAGAACATTCGCAACACCAACTCCGTGAGCTTGGTGATGGTGAATGGCCGCCTTTTCGATGCCAACACGCTCGACGAAGTGTATCCGCGGAAGCGGGCGTTGCCGCCGCAGCCGTGGGCGTACACCGCACCGAAGGCGTCGGCTGGCATTGGCACCCCGTAATCGCCGGTGCCGATGACTACTATGGGCCGCCGTACCCAACTCCTGCTCTCCGGTGCGGCGGTCGTCGTGATTGTGGCCGGCCTCCGCGCCGCGGCCGGCGTGCTTGATCCTATTCTCATGGCCGCGGTCATCGTCGCCTGTGCCGCCCCGCTGCGGCATCGGCTGCAGGCACGCGGCGTGCCCGGGTGGCTGGCGATGACGGTCACCGCGCTCGCCGTGGTGGGGGGCACGTTGGGCTTCGGCGGTATCGTTGGCTATGCCGCGAAGGCGCTGGTCGAGGCGGTGCCGCAGTATCAGGACCGGCTGGCTCAGCTCCTGGCCAGCGGCACGAGCTGGCTGGATCAGCGCGGGATCGATGCCAGCAGTTCGCGGTTGGCCGAAATGATCAGTCCGGCGAAGATCATCAGTCTGTCGGCTGGATTATTGAGCAGTGTGGGCAGTGCGCTCAGCCTGACGCTCTTGATTGTGATGCTGGCCATTTTCCTGCTGATCGAATCCGATAGCATGCTCGGTCGCACCGGGAAGGACGGTGGTGCCGGATCGCTCTCCACCGGTACGCAGCGGTTGCTGCTGGCTATCGCAACGGATGTGCAGGGCTATCTCTGGATTACGTTAGTGAGTGGGGTGATCTATGCCGTTGGCGTGTGGCTGGTGCTGACGCTGTTCGGCGTGGATCTCCCGGTGCTTTGGGGGATGGTGGCGCTGGTCCTGAGCTTTGTGCCCGGCGTGGGCTTCATTCTGTCGCTCATTCCACCGTTTGCGCTGGGCCTCTTGGAATTCGGGCCGGTGCGTGCCCTGATGGTGGCGGCGATTTTAGTGGTCTTTAACAATGTGGTCGACAATGTCGTGAAGCCGCGGCTCATGAAGAACCTGTTTGCCATGGGCCCGTTCGTGATGTTCGCCGCGATTCTGTTCTGGTCCTATGTGTTGGGACCGATCGGGGCACTGTTGGCGGTACCGTTGACGGTGGCCGTGCAGCGGGTCGCCGCCGAGGCCTGAGCCATCGTTCAGCTGCGATTGAGATTGTAGCGCATGATGGCGCCATGCCGCCCGTGGCGATCGCGCTCCAGGGTGTAGACGTCACCCTCGGGCCCCGGTGCGTCCTGCTGCAGCGCCCTGAGCGTGGCACGCTCAGCGGGCGTGAAGGCTGGGAGCGTCAGCGCGGCGAGGGTCGCCGGCAGATGTCCGGCATGTCGTGCGCCCACGATCACGGCGGCCACGTCGGGTTCATCGAGCACCGCGCGCAGCGCGATCGCGCCAATCGTCGTCTCGCGCGCGGCCGCCATCTGATACAGATGATCCAACAGCGCTTGAAAGCGATCCCAGCCACCGAATTCGTCGATCATCAACCGGTACTTTACGAGGGACCGGTTTTCCAACGGCTCAGACGGCGCGGCGACGCCATGCCATCGCTCATGCAGGAACCCGCCTGCCAATGCTCCGTAGGCGAGGAGCGAGACCCCATGGGCCCGGCAGAGCGTCGCCATGTCCCGGAGGGCGCGTCGGTCGAGCAGTGAGACCTGTACCTGATGGGTGACGACGGGCACACCAGCGTCGAGGAGTGCGCTGAGGTGCGGGGTATCCATGTTCGTCACGCCCACTTCCCGCAGGAGCCCCTCACCCCGAAGCGTTGCGAGCTGCTGCATTGCGGGGATCATGCCGGGGATCGCGTAATCCCACCAGTGGAACTGCACGAGGTCGATCGTGTCGACGCCGAGTCGGGTGCGCGAGCGTTCCACCAGCTGCGTGATGTCAGTGGGCTGCAGCGAGGCGAGGCGATCCAGATCGGGCACACACTTGGTGTGCACGCGGATGGCCGGGGCGTTGGGCCCCTGTTCGAGTCGCCAGCGACGTAGGAACTGGCCAATCAACGCCTCGACGCCGGTGTAGATGTCGGCGCAGTCGAAGGCGGTGATCCCGGCGAGGGCAAAGGTGCGCATTTCGGCGATCGCGGACACTTCATCGATGGCGCCATGGCCGCCGGCGAGCTGCCACCCGCCCTTAATGAGGCGCGGAATGTCGTAGCCCGGTGCGATCGTCGTGCGTGTCCGTTCGATCATGCGGTGGGCTCCACGGGTCCCGCGTCCGCGGTGGCAGGGAGCGGCACGAGCGTCACCTCACTATGGCGAAAGGTGGTGACTCCGGTGCGCGTAATCCGGAAGCGCGCGCCACAATGGGGATCCGGGCAGGCGATCTCCATGTCGGTGGTCATCCAGTCATTCGGATGGGTGGGGCGCTGTTTGGCCGGCAGCAGCGGGAGCAGCGCGGCCAGCGGGTAGAGCGGAAAGGTCTGGCCGGGTGGGAAGGCCAGATTCTCCCCCTGGAGCGTAAACCACGTGCCCGCCGGATGGTTGCACACCATGGGGCGGTCGGTGGCGATGACGTCGACCCGAAGATCGAAGAGGGTAAAGGCGTCGGCGGGGGGCAGGGAGGTCTCAGCCATGACGCGAACGATAGCGCGGCACGGCCGGCTCCGGCTACCGGCTCCGGCTACCGGCTCCGGCTACCGGCTCCGGCTACCGGCTCCGGCTTTCAGCATGCCCACCCGCGGTGCCACGCCCGTTGGGCGCGACAACCGC
>JBEIUK010000342.1:0-1585 GCA_040374415.1 Gemmatimonadaceae bacterium
GACCGGGCCGCCATTCGCCGACAGCCAGACGAACTCCGACGCGGCGGGTCCGAAGAACGCTGCACCCGCCTCCTGCATTTCGCGCGATGCGGCGCGCAGCGCGACCAAGCGGTTGGTGGGCGACCAGACCAGATCCGTATACAAGGCGCCCGTCGCGAGCGTCTTGGTGCTCCATGCCCCCTTCGCATCCTGCGAGGCCCGGACAATCGTGCCACCAACGGCGTCCTGCCACGTCACAAACGCAATCGACTTGCCATCGGGCGACCAGGTGGGATTGAACTCGCCAATCGTCCCCGTGGTGATCCGCTTCGCCGCACCATTCGGCAGCGGCATCACATAAATGCGACCGAGGGCGGAGAAGGCCACCTGCTTCCCATCCGGCGACGGGGCCAAATCACGCACCTGCCGTGCCTGGAACGTGCCGGCCGTGTCCACCTTGTATGCGAACTTCACCTCGGGGCCCATCTCGAGCTTCACCTCGGCGGTGAACGGGACCTTGCTCGGTGCGGAGCGATCCACCGGCACGCGCCAGATTTCACCGCCATACGAAACCACGATGGCCTTGGAATCCGGCGTGAAGGAGTAGCCCGGATACCCATCCATCGGCGCGCGGGACTCCATGTCATCGCGCTGCACGGGGAAGGCCAGCCACTCCTCCTGCTGCGTCGTCAGGTCACGGATCCGAAGCCCCGTCTTTGTCTCGAAGCGCGTGGCATACACCAAGAACTTGCCATCCGGGGAGAGCGCCGGACACACGCCGGAGCCAAACCGCGTCGTCATCTGCGACACCTTCCCATTCTCGCGGTCCAGCACGTGCAGTTGATACTGCGCACCGATGCTGTTGTACTGCCAATCACCCGTACGGGCCGCAAACCAGAGGAAGCGCGGATCTTTCCCAAAGGCCGCACCGACCGTCTTGAGCGTCGGCGGCAGCGCCGGGCTCGCGCTGATCGGCAAACCGTTGCCGCCATCGACATGGTATTGCCACAGCTTCGCCGTCCCCCCCAAGCCACCGGACTTCGACGCCATCACATACTGGCCATCCGGTGTCCACTCCGGCGAGACATAGAGATTGTTGTTCCCCTTCGTCACCTGGGTCGTGTCCTTCTGATCCAGCGTCATGATCCAGACGTTATCGCCCCCCGAGCGATCGGAGACAAACACCAGCTTCTTGCCGTCCGGCGAGAAACGGGGCTGCATGTCGTAGGCCATCCCACTCGTGAGACGCTTGGCGGTCCCGCCGGTGATCGGCAGCGTGTACAGGTCACCGAGCAGATCGAAGACGATCGTTTGACCGTCGGGCGAGACGTCGAGCGAGAGCCAAGTGCCCTTCGAGACCGTGAAGGTGCTGGTCCGCGCGGTCTTGAGCGGCAGCGTGGCCGTTGGCGCGGCAGCGGGGCCTTGGGCGGACACCGCACGCGGGAGCACGAGTGGCGCGCACACGGTGGCCGTGGCCAACAGGCCAATCAGGAAATGGCGGGACGGATGCATGGGCGGGGTCGGACGGGGTGAACGAGTGACCAACGGTAGGAAAAGTGGACCCGCAGCGGCGCCGGCGGGAGGCCGACCCCGCAGGTCACTGGCC
>JBEIUK010000007.1:0-25670 GCA_040374415.1 Gemmatimonadaceae bacterium
AATGACGGACAAGCCCGCCGTCGCGCTCCGCAGCAAAATCCACAGCTCCATGGTCGTGGGCGTCCGACGGGTCGCCGACAGGCACGCGCACGCCTTCGTCTCGGCCGGCAACACCGGCGCGCAGATGGCGGCATCCTTGGTCGCCTTGCGCCTCCATCCCGGGCTCACCCGGCCGGCCATTGGCACCATCTTCCCCACGGCGGGGCAGGAGGTGCTCGTGCTCGATTCCGGAGCGAATGTCGATTGCTCCGCCGAAGAGCTGGTGCAGTTCGCGCGGATTGGCAGCGTCTACGCCCGCGCCCTCATGGGCCGCGAGCAGCCGGCGATCGGCCTCCTTTCCATCGGTGAGGAAGCGGAGAAGGGGAATGCCGTCGTCAAGGACGCGCATCAACGCCTGCTCGAGTCCGGTCTCAACTTCATTGGCAACATCGAAGGGCGCGATATCCCGCGCGGCCGCTGCGATCGCGGCCCCATCGATGTGGTCGTCTGCGATGGCTTCACCGGGAACATCCTGCTGAAGTTCTTCGAGGGGGTGATCCCCATGATGGTGACCATGACGGCCAAAGCCACTGGACAGGATCCGCGCCAGGCCATGCGCAACATGGCCCAGTTCGATGCCGAAGCACACGGCGGCGCCCCGCTCCTTGGCGTCCGCGGTGTCTCGATCATTTCCCACGGCAGCAGTTCGCCGCGCGCCATCAAGAACGCCATCCTCGTTGCGCTGCGTGCCTACGAATCGGGGATGACCGACGAGATCGGCCGCCAGCTCGCCGCCGCCACCCCCGCCATCCCCCGGAGTGACGCATGAAGCGACCGATGGCGTACATCGCAGGCGTTGGGCACTACGTGCCCCCGACGGTTGTCACCAATGACGACATCGCCGCGATGGGACTCGAGACGAACGATCAGTGGATCGTGGAGCGCACCGGCATTCGGCAGCGACACATCGCGAAGCCCGAGGAGTCGCTCACGAGCATCTCCGCGGAAGCGGCGCGCATCGCCATGCAACAGGCCGGCGTCCAACCCGGGGAGATCGACGCGATCATCCTCGGAACTGCGTCCCCCGATCATCTGCTCCCCTCCACCGCCGTGGAACTGCAGACCGCGCTCGGCTGCACCCGCGCCGTCGCCTTCGATCTCGCCGCCGCCTGCTCCGGATGGCTGTATTCGGCCATTGTTGGGGAATCGCTGATCGCGAGTGGCAGTGCGGACACCGTGCTCGTGGTGGGTGCCGAAAAGCTCAGCGCCATCGTCGACTGGTCCGATCGCAACACCTGTATTCTGTTTGCCGATGGTGCTGGCGCCACGGTCTTGCGGCGCGCGCGCGGCGGCCAGAAGGGGATCCTGTCATCGTTCATGCGTTCCGATGGCGCGCTGGCCGAGTTGCTCTGGCGTCCGGCCGGCGGCGGCGTGGAACCGTTCTCCCCGGAAGCGTTCGCGGGGAAGCGGCAGTACATCCAGATGGCCGGCCGCGAAGTCTTCAAGCATGCCGTACGCTCCATGGCGGAAGCCACCGATCGTGCGCTCGATGCCGCGCGGCTCACCGCCGCCGATATCGATCTCCTCATCCCGCACCAGGCCAACATTCGGATCATCGAAGCCACGGCCAAACACGCGGGCATTCCCATGGATCGTGTCTTCGTCAACGTGGATCGGTTCGGCAACACGTCGGCCGCCTCCATTCCCATTGCCCTGAGTGATGCCGTGCAGCAGGGGCGGGTCAAAGAAGGAATGACCGTGCTCTTTGCCGCCTTCGGCGCCGGCTTTACTTGGGGATCGCTGATCGTGCGCTTCTAAGCGCCGCAGCCATCTCACTACACCGCGTCATGACCAGATCCATCGTCGCCCTGTTGCCGGGGCAAGGGTCCCAACGTGTCGGCATGGGGAAGGACCTCGCTGAGGCATTCCCCGCCGCGCGCGCTGTCTTCGAGGCGGTCGACGACGCCATCGAGGCGCCGCTCTCGGCCCTGATGTTCGACGGGCCGGCCGATGAGCTGACCCGCACCGTGAATGCACAACCCGCCCTGCTGGCGCACAGCGCCGCCGTCTGGGCCGTGGTGCGTGAGGCGCTTGGTCCGTCGCTGCAGGCGGCGGCAGGACACTCCCTTGGGGAGTTCTCCGCGTACCATGTCGCGGGCATGCTGGACGTGCAAAATGCAGCCCGGCTGGTGCGTCGTCGGGGCGCCCTGATGTACGACCAAGGGCTTGCGCGCCCCGGCGCGATGGCGGCGGTGCTCGGTATCCTCTCCACCCCCATCGACGTGCTCTGTGCGACGGCGTCGGCGGAGCGGGGCTTGGTCGTCCCGGCGAATTACAACAGCCAAGAGCAGGTGGTGATTTCGGGTGAAGTCGCCGGCGTGGAGCGCGCGATGGAACTGGCCAAAGAGGCGGGTGCCAAGCGGTGCCTCCCCTTGCCAGTCAGTGGCGCCTTCCATTCGCCGCTCATGCAGGCGGCCGCTACGGGGCTCGACGAGGCGCTGGCGTCGGCCAGCATGCACACGCCGACCGTCCCCGTCTTCGCGAACGTCAATGGGGAACCGGTTTCCAGTGCCGCGCGGGCCCGCGTCCTCTTGGTGGAACAGCTGACGGCCCCGGTCCAGTGGGTGACGGTGATGACGCAGCTGGCCGCGACCCACCCGGATGCCCTCTTTGTCGAGTTCGGCACCGGCAGTGTGCTCACCGGACTGGCGCGTCGCATCACCCCGCAGATTGCGACGGCCTCCTGCGGGACGGTCGCCGATGTTGAGAAACTCATGGAACTGGTGCAGGCATGACGGAATCCACCATCGGACAGAGCGGTCTGGCCATCAACCTGACGGGTCGCGTCGCGCTCGTCACGGGTTCCACCCGGGGCATCGGGAAAGCCATCGCCGAGACGCTTGCGCGCGCCGGCGCGCGGGTCGCTGTTTCGGGTCGCGATCAGGCGGCCGCTGACGCGGTCGCGCAGGCGTTGACGGCGGCCACCGGTCTTGAGGCGCGTGGCTATGCCGCGGAGCTCGGCGATGCCGGGCAGGCCGCGCGCCTGGTTGAGTCGGTGGAACAGGATTTTGGCCAGCTGGACATTCTGGTCAACAACGCCGGGCTGACCCGCGACAATCTGCTCATGCGGCTCAAGGACGATGATTGGGACGCCGTGCTCAATACGAATCTGCGTGGGGCGTTCGCCACCTGCCGAGCCGCCAGCCGAGGGATGATGAAGCGGCGCTGGGGGCGGATTATCAATGTCGCCAGCGTGGTAGGGTTGATGGGCAACAAGGGGCAGGCCAACTATGCCGCCAGCAAGGCCGGGCTCATTGGCATGACCAAGTCCATCGCCAAGGAACTCGGGTCACGGAACATTCTGGCGAATGTCGTGGCCCCCGGGTTCATCGAAACCGATATGACGGCGGCGATGACCGCCGAAGCCCGGGCGGCGCTGACCGGCGGGATTCCGCTGGAACGCTTGGGTACCCCAGATGATGTGGCAGGAATGGTCGCCGTGCTGGCCTCGGATCTGACCCGATATGTGACGGGGCAGGTATTCGTGGTGGACGGCGGTCTGGTGATGTAGCTAGTTTTCTGTCTTACCTTCTCACCCTTAGAGGAATCGCTTCATGTCGGATCATGCGTCGAAGATCAAGGATATCATCGAAAAGGAGCTCGGGGTCGAGCGCGAGAAGCTCAACAACCTGGATGCCAGCTTCATCGAGGACCTTGGTGCGGACTCGCTCGACATCGTGGAACTCGTGATGGAGTTCGAGAAGGCTTTCAACATTGATATCCCCGATGAGGACGCGGAGAAGCTCCGCACCGTCGGTGATGCGATCGCCTATCTCGAGGCGAAGGTCGCGGGGTGATGCGTCGCCGTGTCGTCGTCACAGGGCTGGGAGCCATCACGCCAGTCGGGAACGACGTGGCGACGACATGGCAGTCGCTACTGGCTGGTGTCTCAGGGGCGGACTACATCACCAAGTTTGACGCATCGGCCTTCAAGGTCCGGTTCGCGGCTGAGGTGAAGGGGTTCGATCCGCTCCTGACCATGGATCGGAAAGAGGTCAAGCGGGCGGACCCGTACACCCAGTTTGCGGTGGCCGGGGCCGTTGAAGCGATGCGTGATGCCGGGCTCACCCCCGGCAGCTACGTCCCCGAATCGTGCGGCGTCATCATTGGCTCCGGCATCGGCGGGCTGCGCACCTTCGAAGACCAGCACGAGGTCTATCGGACGTCGGGCCCCGGGCGCATCTCGCCGTTCTTCATCCCGATGTTCATTTCGGACATCGCGGCCGGCGTGGTGTCCATGCGCTTCCAGGCCAAGGGCCCCAACTTCGCCACCGTCTCGGCGTGCTCCACCAGTGCGCACGCGATCGGCGAGGCGTTCCGCACCATTCGGTATGGCGACGCGGACGTCATGATTGCGGGCGGCGCGGAATCGGCCGTCTGCCCCATGGCGATTGGTGGCTTCGGGAACATGGGCGCGCTGTCAGAGCGCAATGATTCCCCATCGACCGCCTCTCGGCCGTTTGATCTGAACCGGGACGGGTTCGTCCTCGGGGAAGGCGTCGGGGTCGTGGTCCTCGAAGAGATGGAACATGCCGTCCGTCGAGGCGCCCATATCTACGGCGAAGTGGTGGGGTATGCCGCAACGGGTGATGCCTATCACCTCACGGGGCAGCCGGAGGCGCACGAGGGGCTGCAGCGTTCGATGCGGCGAGCCATGGCGGATGCCGGGATCGTCCCGACGGATGTCCAGTACATCAACGCCCATGGCACCTCCACGCCGCTCAATGATCCCAACGAGTCCAAGGGGATCAAAGCGGTGTTCGGTGAGCACGCGCACGTGCTCTCGGTGAGCTCGACCAAGTCGGCCACGGGGCACATGCTTGGCGCGGCGGGGAGTGTCGAGTTTATCGCCTGTGCGCTGGCGATTCGCGATGGCAAAATTCCGCCGACGATCAATTACCAGACCCCCGATCCGGAGTGCGATCTCGATTATACTCCGAATGTGCCGCGGGAACGGACCGTGGACGTGGCACTGTCCAACAGCTCCGGGTTTGGTGGGCACAACGTGACCCTCGCCCTGCGCCGCTGGACCGGGCAGTAGTAGTGGGACGGGAGCAACGCTCCTGACGCCATCGGGTGTCAGGAGTGCTCCCGACAGACTGAGACTTCGATGCCGCTCCCGATATCGTTTGACCTCGGGCGCCTGCAGGATCCGGCGCTCCGCCCCATTGGCGAGAAGCTCATCGCCGGACAGCGGCTGACAGGGGATGACGCCCTGCAGCTGTTCCGCTCCCCCGACCTGCTGGGGATCGGCGCCATGGCGGACGCCGCCAATCGGGCCCGGCACGGTGACCGGGTGACCTTCGCGGCGAATCAGCATATCAACCCGACGAATATCTGCGTGCTGCGGAAGACCTGTGTCTTCTGCGGTTACGCGCGGCTCCCCAAAGAAGCAGGGGCGTATCGCTATTCGCTGGAGCAGGTGTTGGCCGAATCGGATCGCGTGGACGGGACCATCACCCGCGAGTTCCACATCGTGGGCGGCCTCGATATGCAGGCCGGTCTGGCCTACTACACCGAGATGTTCCGGGCGCTGAAGGCCCGCCATCCGCAGGTGCACATCAAGGCCCTGACCGCGGTCGAGATCGCGCACATTGCACGCATCGAGAAGATGTCCCGCGCCGACGTGTTGCTCGCGCTCCGCGACGCCGGGCTCGATACCATGCCTGGTGGTGGCGCCGAAACCTTTAGCGCGGCCGTACGCGATGTCATCGCCGACAAGAAACTCGGCGGAACGGATTACATCGACGTGCATCGCACCGCACACCAGTTGGGGATCCGCTCGAACTGCACGATGCTGTACGCGCATGTGGAGTCGATGGAGGATCGCGTGCAGCATCTGACGATGCTGCGCGATCTCCAAGACGAGACGGGTGGTTTCCTGGCGTTCATCCCGTTGGCCTATCATCCGGACGACAACGAACTGGGCGCGACCCTCGGACGGCAGGGGACGGCGTCGACGGGCTTTGATGATTTACGGACGCTCGCCGTTGGTCGGCTCTTTCTCGACAACTTCGAGCATATCAAATCCCACTGGATCATGGTGACGCCGGCCCTGTCGCAGCTGTCGCTGCATTTCGGGGTGAATGACATCGAAGGCACCGTGGTGCGCGAAAAGATCTATCACGCCGTCGGGGCGCATACGCCGCAGGGGATGACGCTGCCAGAGTTGCTCAAGCTCATTCGTGGCGCCGGGAAGCATCCCGCCGAGCGCGATTCGTTCTACGCCGTGCTGCGCGAGTTTCCGGCAGACAGCGAGGATGCGCTCCTGATGGCGTCGGCAGAGGCCTGATTCCCCCATGGTCCGGGTCGGCCGCATCCCGTACATCAATTGCTACCCAGTCTATGGGGGCATTGATCGCGGCGTCATTCCACTCGACGGCGAGCTGATCGACGGTCTGCCCACCACGCTCAATCGATTCATGGCGGCGGGCGACCTCGATGTCAGTGTGGTGTCCGCGGTGGAGTACGCCCGTGATGCGTCCCGCTACCTGTTGCTCCCGGAGTTGGGGATCACCAGCGATGGCCCGGTGCGCAGCGTGATGCTCTTTGCGCGTCAGCACCCATCGACGCTGGGCGGCAAGCGGGTGTTGGTGAGTCGCAGTTCCATGACCAGCGTCGCACTGTTGGAACTGCTGTTCGAGCATGTCTGGCGGTGCCGCCCGGAGTTTGTGCCGGGGGATGCGGAATTGGTCGATCTGGCGCGCTTCGCCGAAGAGCCGCACGATGCTCGCCTGGTCATTGGCGATGCGGCACTCCGCATTTACGAGGAGGCGAATCAGGGCGGCCGTTGGGCGGAGCAGTATCCGGTCCGCTGTGATCTGGGAGCCGAGTGGAAGGCGTGGACGGGACTCCCGTTCGTCTTTGCGGTCTGGGTGGCGCAGCGCACGGCGCCCGTCCATCAAGCGATGGCCGCGCATGCGTCACTGCTCGCCTCGCGCGACTGGGGGCGGGCGCATCTCGACCAACTCGCCGCACAAGCGGCGATGGCGACGGGGGTGCCTCGTGGGACCTGCCTCGAGTACTTCCAAGGCCTCGATTATCGGTTGTCGTACCCGCATCTCGCAGGCCTCACTGAATTCTTCCGTCGCCTCGTGCTGGCGGGACGCGTGCCGGATGGCACGTTAGCCTTCCTGCCGGCGGCGTGATCCTATGGTTTTTGCCCTCGTCCTGACCCCTTATGCGTGACCTGCTCGATTTCTATCAGCATGCGCCGCTCCTCGAGTTGGGGAACGAAGCCAATCGCGTGCGTGCCGCCAAGCATCCGCATGGCATCGTGACGTACATCGTGGACCGCAACATCAACTACACGAATGTCTGCGTCGCGGATTGCGGCTTTTGCGCCTTTTATCGGCGTCCGAAGCACAACGAGGGCTATACCCTCTCGTTCGAGCAGATCGGGGAGAAGATCGAAGAGACCAAGGCGCTGGGCGGTGTGCAGATCCTGATTCAGGGGGGGCACAATCCGTACATCCCGTTCGAGTGGTATTTGGATCTGATGCGCTATATCAAGCGCTATCACCCGATTCACATTCATGGGTTCTCCCCCAGCGAAGTCGATTTCTTCGCCACGCGCTTCCGCATGGAAGCACGCGACGTCATCCGGGAGTTGAAGGCCGCGGGCCTCGATTCGATTCCCGGCGGTGGTGGAGAGATTCTCGTCCAGCGCGTCCGCGACATCGCGGCGCCCAAGAAGGCCGGGGCCGACCGGTGGCTCGAGATCATGGAGCTCGCGCATCTCGAAGGGATGAAGACGTCGGTGACGATGATGTACGGCATCGGCGAAACGCTCGCCGAGCGACTGGAGCATTTGCAGCGCGTGCGCGATCTGCAGGCGCGCACCGGTGGGTTCACGGCCTTCATTACGTGGCCGTTGCAGCCGGAGAACACGCCGGCGATGTCGCATATGCCCAAGACCGACGCCACGGAGTACCTCCGCACGGTCGCCATCTCGCGCATTGTCCTGGACAACGTGCCCAACCTGCAGTCGAGCTGGGTCACGATGGGCATGAAGGTCGGTCAACTGGCGCTGACCTTCGGCTGTAACGACTTCGGTTCACTCATGATCGAGGAGAACGTCGTGTCGGCCGCCAACACCACGCATCGGACGACCACCGACGAACTCGATCGGCTCATCCGCGAGGCGGGCTTCAAGCCGGCTCGTCGTCGGCAGGACTACTCCATTCTCCACGAAATCCCGAACCCGGCCGCCGCGTGAGCGCCACCATGCGGACGGGTATTGGCTACGACTCGCATCGGTTTGCCCCCGGTGGACCGATGGTGCTGGGCGGCATCCAACTCCCCGCGGCGATGCACTGCGACGGGCACTCCGACGGGGATGCCATCTGTCATGCAGTCACCGATGCGCTGCTCGGAGCGGCCGCCCTCGGAGACATTGGGGAGCTCTTTCCAGACACCGATCCCGCCAACAAGAACAAGGATTCCCTCGTCATGCTGGCCGCCGCGGTAGATCGGCTGCATGCGGCCGGGTGGAAGACCAGCAACGTCGATATCACGGTCATCGCACAGCAGCCCAAGATCGGACCGCACCGATTCGCCATGCGCGAGCGACTGGCGGCTGTGCTTGGCGTGTCGATCGACGACGTCTTTGTGAAGGGCAAGACGAATGAACGGATGGGATGGATTGGTCGCGAAGAGGGGTTGGCGGTCATGGCGGTCGCCACGATCGTGCGCGTGACCCCCTGATCCCCGGCGCGCACGCATGACCGGCTGGCTGGAGTGGTTGTCCACGCTGCCATCGGTGTGGCTGTACACGGCGCTGGTCATCGCCGCGTTTGCGGAAAACCTCTTTCCGCCACTCCCCGCAGACACCGTCGTCGCACTCGGCGCGTTCGTAGCGGCACGACACGGGACGTCCGCCTTTGCCCCGTGGGCGGCCACCATGATTGGGAACATCGGTGGCGCCCTCTGCATGTATGCCCTCGGCCGGCGAATCGGTACCGCGTGGCTCTCCGATCGCTTTCCCCGCACCTTCCCGCCCACAGCGGTTGGCCGACTCTCGGCGCGCTTTCGGGAACGTGGCCTCGTGGCCATTGCCGTTAGCCGGTTTCTGCCAGGGGTGCGGGCCGTAGTGGCCCCCGTGGCCGGTGCGATGCGACTCGGTGCCGGTCGGGTGAGCCTCGCCATGGCCGTCGCCTCCGGCGTCTGGTACGGCATCGTGTGCGTGGTGGCGTATCGTGCTGGTGCAAATGCGGAGGCCATGCTGGCGATGATCGCTCGGCAGCAGCGCGTTGTAGGGATCGCGGCCCTCGGCTTGCTCGTGCTTGGGCTGGGAATCTGGCGGCTCCGCAAGGGACGCCCGGTATGACCAGCGGCCCGGACGGCGCCGACGTCCTCGCCGGGCCGTTTCACCTGCGCACGTTCGAGGACATGCTCACGCTGGAAGAGGGCGCCTCGCCGCGCACGATCGATGCCTATCGCCGAGACGTGCTCCGCTGCGCTGCATTCATGCGAGCGAATGGGATTGTCGATATTCACGGCATCACCCCCGCGGTCCTGCGCGAGTTTGTGTACACGCTGAAGGACCTGGGGCTGGAAGCCAGCTCCATTCGACGGAACATCTCCGCACTGCGCACCTGGTTTCGCGTGCTGCTGGCGGAGGGGGTTGTCCACCACGACCCGACGGAGCGGCTCGACGCTCCACGGCGAGGACGTACCCTCCCAGATGTCCTCACCGTGGACGAGGTGAGCCAGTTAATTGCGGCGCCGGGACTCGACGAGCGACTCGCCTTTCGAGACCGCGCCATGCTGGAACTCGCCTACGGCGCGGGCCTCCGTGTGTCCGAGTGGATTGGACTCGCTGTCCGGGACGTCCTGCTCGATGAAGGCCTCGTCCGGGTGCTGGGGAAGGGGAATAAAGAGCGCCTCGTACCGATTGGCCGGACCGCCATTGGCGCCGTCGCGGTGTATGTGCGCGAGCTGCGTCCGGTGCTCGAGCAGGGCGAAGGTCAGGGGGTGTTGTTTCTGAATGCCAACGGTCGGCCCATGACCCGGATGGGGGCCTGGAAGATCCTGCGGAAATACGTGCTGATGGCTGGCATCGAGAAACATGTCTCCCCCCACACCCTGCGGCATTCCTTTGCCACGCACCTGCTCGAGGGCGGCGCCGATCTCCGATCGGTCCAGGAGATGCTGGGGCACGCCGACATCGCGACCACGCAGATCTACACGCACGTGGATCGTGAGTATCTTCGAAGTGTGCACCGGCAGTTCCATCCGCGTTCCTGAGCCTCGCCCCGCGATCTGGCCGCCCCATGATTCTCGTCATCGACAACTACGATTCCTTCACCTACAACCTCGTCCAATACCTTGGCGAGCTGGGGGAGACCGTCGTCGTGCATCGGAATGACGCGTTGACCGTGGACGACGCGATCGCGCTCGCCCCTGAAGCCATCGTTGTCTCCCCGGGCCCCTGCACGCCATCGGATGCCGGCATCTCGGTGGAGTTAATTCAGCGAGCAGGGGCTTCCATTCCACTGCTGGGGGTCTGCCTGGGGCATCAGGCCATTGGACAGGCCTACGGCGGCGACGTGGTCCGGGCCACACGGGTCATGCATGGGAAAGCCTCGCACATACAGCACGACGGCACGCGCCTCTTCGCCGGGATCCCCTCACCCGTGTCGGTGATGCGCTACCACTCCTTGGTGATCGAGCCGTCGACGGTGCCGGATGTCCTGGAAGTCACGGCCACCGCCGCCGATGCTCCGAGCGAAATCCATGCGGTGCAGCATCGCCAGCATCCCGTGTGGGGCGTACAGTTTCACCCTGAGTCGATCCTCACCGAGCATGGCAAAACGATGCTCACGAATTTCCTGCAGATGGCGCGCGCCTGGTCCAGGCGCGCCTAGCCGTTGGTGTGATCGGATTTCTGCGGGACCACCAACGAGAGCAGGATACTCGCGCCGAGGACGGCGATCACCACCGCCAATGAAAGGCCCGTGCCTATGGGGACCGTCTCTGCCACGAGCATCTTCGCCCCCACGAAGGTGAGCACGACCGACAGGCCGTACTTGAGCAGGTGAAAGCGGCCCATCACGTTCGTCAGCACGAAGTACAGGGACCGCAGCCCCAAAATGGCAAAGACGTTCGAGGTAAAAACAATGAACGGCTGCCGGGTGACGCCGAAGACGGCGGGAATGGAATCGACGGCAAAGACCACATCGGTGGTCTCCACCAGCGCCAATACCACAAACAGAGGGGTCGCCACCCAGCGGAGCGGGGCCCCGGCCGTGACGGCCTCGCGCACGAAGAACTGCTCCCCATGGAACTGGGTGGTGATCGGCAGCAGGCGCCGGAGCAGGCGAATGACGGGATTCGCCTCTGGCTCCACCTCGGTGTCCCCCCCCACGGCCATCTTGATCCCGGTGAACACCAGGAACGCCCCAAAGAGATAGATGATCCAGTGGAACTGGGCGAGCATCGCCGCCCCGATGGCAATCATGGCGCCTCGTAGAATCAGCGCGCCCAAGATGCCCCAAAAGAGGACCCGGTGCTGGAGCGCCTCTGGGATCTTGAAATAGCCAAAAATCAGGATGAAGACAAACAGGTTGTCGACCGACAACGCCTGCTCCACGAGATACCCGGCGTAGAACTCCAGCATCGCCCCGGTCCCCATGGACCGGCCGATCCAGCCGCCGAACGCTGCGGCCAGCGCGACCCAGACCGCGCTCCACCCGAGCGCCTCCCGGACGCTCGGCGCATGGGCCCGCCGGTTAAAGACGCCCAGATCAAGCGATAACAGCCCGAGAATCAGGGCCATAAAGCCCGCCCACCACCACGGATTTGGCATCTCGGTAGGATAAGGGATCAGATAGGCAGAGCGAAGGCGACAGGGCGTTTGCCTTCGCGTGGCTGAGTTCCTATCTTAACTGGCGTGAATTTTGCATATAGCTCACCCGCCTTGGTCGCCCAGTGACCGTTCTGGCCGTCATCCCGGCCCGGCTGGGCGCGACCCGACTCCCCCGGAAACCTCTCCGCCTTTTGGGCGGCGTACCGGTGGTGCTTCGTGTCTACGAGCGGGTCCTGGCATTGGGTGTGGCCGACCGCTGCGTGGTCGCGACCGACGCCGACGAGGTCGCGGAGGCCTGTCGCGCCGCCGGTGCCCCCGTCGTGATGACGGCGACGGATCATCCATCGGGCACCGATCGCGTCGCAGAGGTCGCCCGGCGACCGGAGTTCCAGGGCCATCGCGTGGTCCTCAATGTGCAGGGCGACGAACCGTTCGTGGCGGCAGATGCCTTGCTCGGTGCCATCACCATCGTCCGCTCCGGCCTCGCACCGATTGGCACCGCCGCCACCGCAGCCGACCGCTCGGTGCTCGAGAGCCCGGATGTGGTCAAAGTGGTGTGCACGGACGACCGTCAGGCGCTCTACTTCTCACGCGCGCCGATCCCATTTCTTCGGGATGCGGGCGACATGGCCCTGCAAACCCCACTCGTCCAACAGCACATCGGCGTCTACGCCTACACCCCAGACGCCTTGCAGCAATGGGTCTCGTGGCCGGCGCATCCGTTGGAGCTGGTCGAGCGCTTGGAGCAACTGCGCCCATTGGCGCATGGTCTCCGCATTGGCGTCGCGACGGCGGACGCGTTGGAACGTGGTATTGATACCGAAGACGATCTCACCCGCGCGAACCAGCGTTGGGATGCCTTGCAGACAACCGCATCGGCCGTACCCACTCCTGATGTAGCCCGATGATGTATATGACCCTGAGCCTGAGAATCCGCTGATGTCCTCCACCCCACTTCCCGCCGGCCAGACCACGGCGCCCAAGTACATCTTCGTCACGGGTGGCGTTGTCTCCTCGCTCGGCAAGGGGATCGCCGCTGCGTCACTCGGCCGCCTTCTGGTGGAACGCGGATTCCGGGTGACGATGATGAAGCTGGATCCGTATCTCAACGTGGATCCGGGGACGATGTCGCCGTTCCAGCATGGTGAGGTCTTCGTGACCGATGACGGCGCCGAGACCGATCTGGACCTTGGGCACTACGAGCGCTTTCTGGACCGCCCGCTGTCACAGGCGAACAACATCACGACCGGGCGGATCTACTCGAACGTGATCACCAAGGAACGGCGCGGGGAATATCTCGGCTCGACCGTCCAGGTGATCCCGCACATCACGGATGAGATCAAGGGCGCCATTAAGCGGGTCGCTCCTGGCAATGATGTGGTTCTGGTGGAGATCGGCGGCACGGTGGGCGACATCGAGTCGCTGCCATTCCTTGAAGCCATCCGGCAGTTCCGCCGCGAAGTGGGCAAAGAAAATGCGATGTTTGTGCACCTCACTCTCGTGCCGTACATCGCGGCCGCTGGGGAAGTGAAGACCAAGCCCACGCAGCATTCCGTGCGCGAGTTGATGGAGATCGGCATCCAGCCGGACTTCCTGATTTGCCGCGCTGAACAGCCGCTGCCGGACGATGTGAAGCGCAAGATCGCGCTCTTTTGTAATGTGGATTTCGGGGCGGTCATCGAGAGCACGGACGTGCCCACCATTTATGAAATCCCGCTGGCCTTTGAGGCGCAGGGCTTCGCCGAGCGCGTCATGGAACGGCTGCGCCTCACTGCGCCGGCCCCGGATCTCTCCGCGTGGCGCACGATGGTAACACGCATCACCAAGCCGAAGAGCCGCGTGAAGATCTGCGTGGTGGGCAAGTACACCGACTACATCGACAGCTACAAGAGTGTGCAGGAAGCGCTGATTCATGGCGGCATTGCCAATGATGTCGGCGTGGATCTGTCATGGACCTCCAGCGATGGGTTCACCTCGCTGGAACGCGCGAAGGAATTGCTCAGTGGGTTTGATGGCCTGCTGGTGCCCGGTGGATTTGGCGTGCGGGGTGTCGAAGGCATGGTGGAGGCGATCCGCGCGGCCCGTGAGATGCAGCTGCCCTTCTTTGGCATCTGCCTCGGCATGCAGGTCGCGATGATCGAATTCGCCCGCCATGTGCTGGGCATGTCGGACAGCCACTCCAGTGAATTCGCCCCGGAGTGCCATGACCCCGTGATCTCGCTGCTCGACTCGCAGCGTGAGGTCACGGATAAGGGCGGGACGATGCGGCTCGGTGCATATCCATGCCGACTGCGTCCGGGCTCACTCGCGGAAAAGACCTACGGCCAGCCCGAAGTCCGCGAGCGGCATCGCCATCGGTACGAAGTCTCCAATCGGTATCGCGACAGCTTTGTGGAACATGGCATGCAGCTGAGTGGTCTGTCGCCCGATGGCTCGCTGGTGGAGATGATTGAATTGCCCGCGCATCCTTGGTTCGTGGGCTGCCAGTTCCATCCGGAGCTGCAGTCTCGGCCGCTGCGTCCGCATCCCTTGTTCGCCGGGTTTGTGGCGGCGGCGGCGCGGCATCGGGCCGCGGCGCAGTAACGTGACCGCTATGTCCGCCACACACCACAACGCGTCCTCGTTGTTCCCTGCGGATCGTCTGTTCCTCATTGCCGGCCCATGTCAGCTCGAGGATGAGACGCTCAACCTGCGGGTGGGCGAGGCCCTCGCGCGTCTCGCCGAACAGGTGCCTGGCGGCATCATCTTCAAAGCGAGCTTCGACAAGGCGAACCGCTCAAACGTGGATGGCGTGCGGGGCCCCGGGTTGGATGAAGGACTGCGTGCACTCGAGCGAGTGCGGGCCGCCACCGGTCTGCCTATCCTCACCGATGTGCACGAGGCATCGCAGTGTGCGCCGGCGGCCGAGGTCGTGGATGTGTTGCAGATCCCGGCGTTCCTGTGCCGACAGACGGACTTGTTGCTCGCCGCCGGTGCCACCGGCAAAGCGGTGAATGTGAAGAAGGGGCAGTGGATGCATCCCGAAGGCATGCGTGGCGCGGTCCGCAAGGTGGTCGCCGGTGCCGAAGGTGCGCAGCGTGAACCCGGTGCATTGGCGGTGACCGAACGCGGCACCTTCTTCGGGTACGGCGACCTCGTGGTCGACATGCGGGCCTTCGTGCGGATGCATGAGGCGAGCGGCGTCCCAACAATCTTCGACGGCACCCACAGTGTGCAGCGCCCGGGCATGGGTGCGGAAGGCACGAGTGGTGGTGCGCGCGAATTCATTCCGCCACTCGTCTTGGCGGCTGTCGCGGCAGGGGCCCATGGGCTTTTCCTCGAGACGCATCCGACCCCCGATCGGGCGCCAAGTGACGGCGCGAACATGTTGCCGCTCGCGGACCTGCCGGCGCTGATCGGCAAGACCGTGGACATCTGGTCGCGCGTGCACGAACGCCAGACACCATGACCGTCTCCGCACTCCCGCCGCTGCAGGTGGACCCGCCGCGCCTCGATCCCGACGTTGCCCGCCGCATTCGCGTC
The DNA here is from genome assembly GCA_040374415.1 of Gemmatimonadaceae bacterium. Lineage (GTDB taxonomy): Bacteria > Gemmatimonadota > Gemmatimonadetes > Gemmatimonadales > Gemmatimonadaceae > Gemmatimonas. The sequence goes on from JBEIUK010000007.1 coordinate 15,371, forward strand.
GTGGGACTCGACGTGGATGGCGTGCTCACCGATGGTGGCATCTACCTTGGTGCGACGTATGCCGGGATCGATGCCCCCGCGACGCCCTTCGAGTTCAAGCGCTATGACATCCAGGATGGTCTGGGGATCACCATGCTGCTGCAGGCCGGTATCAAGGTGGTGATCATCACCGGGCGTGTGTCTGACAGTGTGGCGATGCGTGCCCGTGAGTTGGGAGTGACGGCTCTGGTGCAGGACCCGCAGGCGCGAAAGCTCCCGGCACTGCGACGGGCGCTCGCGGAGTTGGGCTGCTCGCTCAACGAATGTGCCTTCGTCGGCGATGACCTGCCCGATCTCGGGGTGCTTCGTGAAGTGGGCCTTCCGGTCGCCGTTGGCAATGCCACCGCCGAAGTCCGTCGCACCGCCACCGTGCAGCTCTCCGCCCGTGGTGGAGCAGGGGCGGTGCGTGAATTCGCCGAGCTGCTGTTGCAGGCGCGCGGCGAATGGACTGATTGCGTGGAGGCCTACGTGGCGGCACGGACCCGGGAGGACGGACTGTGACCGATCAGCACGACATCCTGGCACGCGGGCGCTCCGTCCTTGAGCAAGAAGGGAACGCCTTGCTCGCCGCGCGCGACGGCTTGGGTGACGACTTTGTACAGGCGGTCACCCTGCTGTCGACCTGTCGCGGCCGCGTCATCATCGCCGGCGTGGGCAAGTCCGGGCTCGTGGGGCGCAAGATGGCGGCCACCTTCACGTCAACCGGAACGCCGGCCACCTTCCTCCACCCCGTGGAGGGATTGCACGGCGACCTCGGCATCGTTGGTGCCGATGACGTGGCGATCGTCATATCCAAGAGCGGAGAAAGCGAAGAGCTCCTGGCGTTCATTGAGGCACTCGCCCGTATGGGTGTGCCCATGATCGCGATGACGTCGGTGGCGACCTCCCGGCTGGCGCGGGCCGCCTCGGTGACCCTCAACCTTGGGGTGCGTGAGGAAGCCTGTCCCCATGACTTGGCGCCCACCACGAGCACCACCGTGACGCTGGCCCTTGGTGACGCGCTGGCGGTGGCGGTGCTGCTGGAGAAGGGGTTCCGCAAAGAGGACTTTGCGCGGCTGCACCCTGGTGGCGCGCTCGGCCGGCGCCTGATCACTCGGGTGCGCGATGTGATGGAATCCGATCGGCTTCCCACGGTGCCGCATGGAGCGACCATGCGGGATGCGATTGTCCTGCTCGCGGAACGGCGCGGCCTCGCGGTCGTCGTGGAGCCGGGCCGGGAACAAATCCACGTCGCAGGGGTCGTCACTGCTGGCGACCTCACCCGTTTACTCGAGCGCGAACAGGACGCCCTGTCGGTACCTGTGTCGCGCGTGATGTCCACGACACCGCGCCTCGCATACGATCACGAACTGGGGAGCGCCGTCGTGCACCGGATGGAAACGTTTGGCATCATGGCCATGCCGGTGCTCAATGACGCCGGTGTGCTGGTTGGCGTCATTCACCTGCATGACCTGCTGCGGGCCGGGGCCGCGTGATTCGTCAGCCTGCTCGTTGGTGGCGGAGCGGCGTCGTGCTCCTCCTTGGCGCCACCATGCTGGCCGCCAAATGCCCGGCGAAAAAGAAGGCCGCAACGCCCACGGCCAAGAAGCTGGTCGCCATTCCAGATTCCGCCGATCAGGTCGGTTTCGGCATGCGCACGGTCATGACCGATCAGGGCGTCTCGAAGGGGCTCCTCCTCAGCGATTCCGCCTTCATTTACGACGACGGCACGCGGATGGAACTGCGCCGCGTCCACATGACCTTTTTCACCACGCAGGGGCTGAAGGACGGCGTGCTCACGGCAAAGACGGGCGTCTATAACTCCCGGCTGTCCCGGCTCGAGGTGCGCGGGGATGTCATCGTGACCCGCGACGATGGGAAGCGTCTGACCTCGCAGCAGCTTGTCTACGATCAGGCCCGCAACCAGATCTTCACGGACAGTGCCTTTGTCCTCGATCAGCCCCCACGTCAACAGGTGACTGGTGTGGGCTTTGAATCGGATCCGCGGCTGACGGATTGGCGTTGCCTGCGGGCGTGTAAGGGCGTGGCGCCGGTGAAGGTGCCCAGGAAGTGATGCCGTCACGCGCGCTGCTGACACAGCGATTGACGCTGGCCGCGATGGCCCTCGTTGTGGCTGCCTGCGTTGGCGGACGGCGCCCGCGCGGTGGCGTCGTCGCGCCATCACCAACGGACAGTGCCGCGCGGCGCGATTCCATCGCAGTATCGAGGGATTCAGCGGGCAACGCACCGACCATCTCCGTGACCCCATCGGTTCGTGCGGATAGCGCGCCGCCCAGAAAGGCGGGCGCGGACAGTGCCGCCGGCGGCACGGCCACCAGCAAGACAAAGGCGGCCAAAAAGGCACCGGCCACCCGCGAGTGCATCTTGGACTTTGCGGATTCGCCACCGGAAACCCGCATGCGGTACCAGCGCCTGCCTGACAGTACTGGGCTCACCTTCATTGGCGGCGGCTTTGTCGGACACTGCCAAGGGGAGAAGAACGTCATTCGCGCTGACAGCGCGGAGCAATACCAGTCAGCCGGGACGCTGAATCTGTTCGGCAATGTTGTCTATACCGAGCCCGGGAAGCTCCAGTTCGTGTCCCAGCACGCCACGTACTTTACCCGGGAAGAACGGATCTTCGCCGATGGGAACGTCGTGGCCACTCAGCTGGCGAGCGGTAGCACCTTCAGCGGTCCGAACATTGAGTATTTCCGGCCGTTGGCGGGAGTGCGCACTGGCTCCCGCTTGGTTGCCCCCAACCGTCCGACGGCCCGCCTGGAACAGAAGGACAGCGTCGGCAAGCCGCTGCCGTCTGTGGTCATTAATGCCAACACCATGGTCGATGATGCGGATAGCGTCATCTATGCATGGGGTGACGTCCAAATCAATCGGCAATCGCTGTTGGCGGAGTCCGACTCCGCACGTTTCAGCAAGGCCGCCGAGACCGCCCGCTTGATCCGGAACGCGCGCATTCGAAACCGGGATAAAGCCCAGCCGTTTCGGCTCTTCGGGGATACCATCGATCTGTTCAGTGCCAACCGAAAGCTGGAACGGATTGTCGCCCTCCACAACGGCGTCGCATCAAGTGATGACTTCACGATGAAGTCTGAACGGTTGGACATGCGTCTTGCCGACCAGAAGCTCACACAGGCGTACGCCTCAGGGGCTGGGGACACGCGCATCACGACCTCGACCCAAGAGTTGGTGGCGGACTCCATGGCGGTACGGATGCCCGACCAACATGTGCGGGAATTGCGGGCGATCGGTAAGGCGGTGGCCACGGGCGTTTCGGATACGCTCAAGATCCGCTCAACGGACCGCGATATTCTGCGGGGTGACACCGTGACGGCATGGTTCGATTCGACCATGGCCCCCACAGACACGACCCAGCGCACAAGCATCACGGAGATTCATGCCACGGGAACGGCGAGTTCGCTCTTCCAGATGGCATCCAAACAAGGCCCCAAGGCCCCGCCCGCGCTGAACTATGTGCGTGGGCACCGCATTCAGATCTACTTCGACAGCGGACAGGTGCGGAACGTCTTGGTCGACTCGGCGGCCAACGGTCTCTATCTCGAACCCGAGGCGGAGGACAGCCTCAGCGATTCCACCGCGAAGGCCCCCGCCAAGGGGCCACCGGGGAAGGGGACGCCGGCTCAGGCCGCGCCCGCGAAGGCCGCACCAAGCAAGGCGCCGCCGGCTCCCAAGCCGCCGCCAATCCCCGATCGTGCGGTGATGGAATCCGCCGCTTCCTCGTTTCCTCGTCGCCGGTCATGACTGATCACGAAGGCACGCCCCCGGCACACCGCGACAGCGTGAGCGATCACGTCAGCGACCACGTCAGCGACAGCGACAGCGTCAGCGAACGCGTGCACCGCATGACCCATGGTGACCGCAATCTGTCGCTGCTGCTCGGGGTACTCGTTGAAGTGGCCGATGAGCATGGTGAGGCACCGTTGCACGTTATTGCCACGCGCTTTCGCGATGGCATGCTACATGCCTTGGAGTTGGAGGGTCGCAACCGCGAGCAGGAGGCCGGCCGTCTCAGCATGGACGCCGTGCGGCATCACCTGAGCAGCGCCCTGTTGCCGCGCCTGGCCGATGACCACGTGGTGCAACTCCCGCCTGGTGGCCTCACCTCACCGGAATCACGCATCACCATGGCTCCGGAGATCTGGAACGCCCTCGCCGATCAGCGAGAGACCGTCGTCCAGCAGCTCAGGGATACGGGTGAACATCCGCAACCACCGCGCGTCGCACCGGTAGCCGCGCCACAGCCCCTGCCGTCGCCCCCCTCGGTGCTGTCAGCCGAAGGGCTCGTGAAGGTGTACCGTGGCCGACGGGTTGTGAACGACGTCGCCATCCGGGTGGCCCAAGGGGAGATCGTGGGGCTGCTCGGTCCGAATGGCGCCGGGAAGACCACGACGTTCTACATGTTGGTGGGGTTGATCGCGCCCCAGTCCGGGCGGATTCATCTGGAAGGTACAGATGTCACCGACATGCCCATGTACAAGCGCTCGCGGCAGGGCATTGGCTATCTGTCGCAGGAACCTTCCATTTTCCGGAAGCTCACCGTCGAACAGAACATCTTGGCCATCTTGGAAACGCTCCCGTTGTCGAACACGGAGCGCCGAGACCGCCTGGAGCAGCTGCTCGACGAACTGGACATCAAGCACCTGCGGCACAGCAAGGCCTATCAACTGTCTGGCGGAGAGCGCCGTCGTCTCGAAATCACGCGCGCGCTGGTGACCCAACCGAAGTTCATGATGCTGGATGAGCCCTTTGCCGGCGTCGATCCTATTGCCGTGCACGACATCCAGAGCATCGTCGCGAACTTGCGCTATCGCGGGATTGGCGTCCTGATCAGCGACCACAATGTTGAGCAGACGCTCGACATCGTCGATCGTGCCTACATCATGTTTGAAGGACAGGTCAAGGTCTCCGGTACCGTCCGTGAGCTGGTCTTCGATGACACGGTCGCCGAGATCTATCTGGGCCCAACGTTGACCGCGCGACTCCGGGCCCGGTTCTCCGAATCGGAAGCAGGGACGCCGGCTTCATGAGGTCCCGCTAACGCATGCGTACTGGCCTGCAGCAGAGTACCGGGCTCCGACAGGAGCTGAAGACCAATCCACGCCTGTACCAGGCGATGGATCTGCTGCACATGCCACTCCTCGAACTGGAGCAGCACCTCAAGCAGGAGCTGTTGATCAACCCGTTCCTGGAGCTCATCGAACCGGAAGACGAGTTCGAGGAGACGCCAGACGCGGACGAGGCGTCGGAGCCGATGGATCTCTCCGAACCGGAGACGGCACCGGACGCTGAACCGGAGAAGACCGGCGCCGATGAGGTGGACTGGGAAGCCGTGCTGCTCGATGGATTTGAAACGGGTGGCCAGCGCGAAGAGCATGAACAGCGGGAATGGTTCGAACCCGTGATGGTGGACACGGCGAGCCTGGCTGATCATCTGAACAATCAGATTGCCCTGTTGGAGCTTTCCCCTCGGCAGGCTTTTCTGGCCACCGAATTCATCGGGAACATCGGGGACGATGGCTATCTGGCCAGCTCGCTCGACGCCATCCGCGATGCCGCCAACGAGGCGCTGCGCGCCGAGGCCGAATCGCGCGACCTCGACCCGGACGACATGCTGCTCTACACCGACGCCGACATGGCGGCCATGCTCCTCATTGTCCAGGAGCTGGACCCACCCGGCATCGGTGCACGGGATTTGCGCGAGTGCCTGCGGCTGCAACTCATTGCGGCTGGGGCCGGGACCAGCCTCTCCTTCCGGCTGGTGGCGGAAGCGTTCGACGAACTGATCTCCCATCGCTGGGGAGAGATCGCCAAACGCTTTGGCATCGGGGCCCGCGAGGTGCAGCAGGCAGCCGATGACATCGCCAAGCTGGACCCCAAACCCGGGCTGCGCTTCAGCGCCGGATCCGACAACTACATCATCCCGGATCTGGTCGTCGAAAAAGTCGAGGGAGAGTACCTCATCTTCCTGAATGACGGCAATATGCCGCGCCTGAAGTTGTCCAAGACCTATCAGGACATCGTCCGTGACCGGAAGAATTTCGATGCGGAGAGCAAGGACTTTATCTCCAGCAAGCTCAATTCAGCCAACTGGATGATTCAGGCCATTGAGCAGCGTCGACAGACGATGATCAAGGTGACGCATTTCATCATGGACCGCCAACGCGACTTCTTTGAGCGCGGCGTGCAGGGGCTCAAGCCGCTCACGCTGCGGGAAGTCGCAGAGGCGGTCGGCATGCATGAATCCACCGTGAGTCGCGTCACGAATGAGAAGTTTGTTCAGACGCCCCGCGGCGTGCTCCCGCTCAAGTTTTTCTTCTCCTCTGGCCTATCGACCGCCGACGGCGATGACGTCTCAGCGCGTGGGATTCGTGATCAGATCGAGAAGCTGGTCGCCGGCGAAGATCCCCGAAACCCGCTGACCGATCAGGCGATTGTGGAAATCCTGTCCCAGTCCGGCGTGCAAATTGCACGCCGTACGGTGGCCAAGTACCGCGATCAGCTGGGCGTGCTCACCGCCCGCATGCGTAAGCGCATCTAACCGGACTCGCTCTGTGACTCTCCCGTCGTCCGCATCCCACCACTCGGCGCCCCCCGATCGCTCCGTGACCTCACCGGTGCGCGTGAGCGTGCTCGTGCCGGCGAAGGACGAAGCAGGGAACCTGTCGATCTTTGTGGAACTCTGCGCGGCGATGATCGCCGACCAGCCGGTGGGCTATGAAGTCATTGTCATCGACGATGGCTCCGTGGATGGAAGCTGGGCGCTGTTGCAAGAACTGGCCGCGCGCTTCGACTTTTTGCGCCCCGTTCGGCATCGCGTCCGTCGGGGTATCGCCGAGGCGCTGCGTACCGGCTATCTGTCCGCCCGTGGGGACATCTTGGTGTTTTATCCCGCGGATCTGCAGTTCAAGCCGGAAGATATCCCGCGGTTAGTGGCCCCGATCGTCGACGGGACGTCGGACATGGTCACCGGCTACAAGCAGGGCGTCTATGAGAAGGCCTTCGTCTCGCGCGTCTATAATGGGCTGAGCCGCACGCTCTTTGAGATCCCCGTGCGGGACCTCAACAACGTGAAGGCCTATCGCCGCGAGATCATGGCGGCGCTTCCTATGCGACCTGACTTTCATCGGTACATGATTGTGCTGGCAGCGGCCCAGGGCTTCACGGTCACCGAAGTGCCCGTCCCGTTGTATCCCCGCCATGCCGGTCGGTCCAAGTTCGGATTGTCGCGCATTCCGGTGGGGGTGTTGGACATGGTGGCCGTCTGGTTTGAACTCCGGTTCGGCCAGAAGCCCTTGCTCGCCTTCGGGATGCTGGGCGCCGGCTTGTTTGCGTTGGGAACGCTCGCGGGGCTTTCGGCGCTCGGATGGCTCCTGACCACGGGGCAGGGGCAACGGTGGGTCTGGACGCTGATTCAGACGTGTCTGGTGCTGGGGTCCGTCTTCTTTGCCACCGGGCTGCTCGGTGAGCAGATCGCACAACAGCGTGCGGAGCTTCGTGAACTCCGCCGCGAGTTGGACGAAGACGCGCGCCGCCGGGAGGCGTTGGCTCGGTCTGCGGCGCTCCCGCACGGCTCCGCCGACTGATCCGCACAGGCCGCATGCGCGTCCTGTTTGTCACACATAACGTCCCGCGTCATGCCGGTGATGCCGCGGGCTCGTTCATCTTGCGTCTGGCCACCGCGCTGCAGGCACACGGTCACCGCGTGGAGATTGTCGCGCCGGGTGCACCGAGCCAGTGCGGCAGCGAATGCGTAGAGGATGTCCTCATCCATCGGGTCCGCTACGCCGACGAGGCGGACATGACGCTGGCCTACACGGGAACCATGGTCGAGCAGGTGCAGCGCTCATGGCGGGCACGATGGGCACTCCTCGGGTTGCTCGCCGCACTACGGCGCGAAACGGCCCGACGGGTGACGCAGGCGGCCGGGACCGCCCATCCCGTGGACATCGTGCATGTGCACTGGTGGTTTCCCGCTGGCCTCGCACTCTGGCGTCTCGCCGCACTGCGCACCGTGGGTCGCGTGCTGACGATGCACGGGTCCGATGTCCGCCTCGGGCAGCGCTCCGCGCTGACCCGGGCGATCATGCGGGCTGTGCTCCGGCCCTTTGCCGTACGCACGACAGTGTCCTCGTGGCTGAGCAGTCGCGTGGAGCTGGCCTGTCCGGGTGCACAGGCCTTAGTGGCGCCCATGCCTGTGGACCTTCGGCACTTCACACCACCGGCGCCTGATGTGTATCGGGAGGGGGCCCTGTTTGTTGGTCGGCTGAATGCGCAAAAAGGGTTGGCGGATCTGCTCATGGCCATGAGCCGACCGGCACTCGCCGCGCTGACCCTCGATGTGATCGGCGACGGTCCTGCGCATGCGTCGCTGTTCGCTCTGGCGACATCCCTCGGCGTTGCGGATCGCGTCCGGTGGCATGGGGCGCTGCCCCAGCCAGCACTGGTGCCGTTCTATCAACGCACGCGGGCGGTGGTGATCCCGTCGCGTGAGGAAGGACTGGGGTTGGTCGCGGTCGAGGCGCAGTTATGCGGCGCACCGGTGGTGGCGTATGCCTCCGGTGGGCTGGTGGATGTTGTACAACCAACGTGCGGCGGCAGTCTGGTTCCCCCCGGCGATCTCGACGCGTTGGCCGCGGCCGTCGCGCAGTGCGTTGGTTCGGAACAGGAGGCCGACCTGCGCGGGCATACCGGTCGTGAAGGGATGCTCGCCCAGTTCAGCCCAGAGGCCGTCGCCGTCCGGTACCAGCAGCTGTATGAAAAGGCGCGGGACGCGGCGCGGCAGGTGGTGGCATGAGCGCGGGTGCCTCGCGACGGCTGTCGTGGTGGGGGGTGGTGCAGGGGCTGCTGGTGTTGGCGACGTTGGTCTGGGCGGGTCGCGCCCTGTCCGCGCAGTGGGAAGCGCTGCGTCTGGCCGCGACGACGCTGCAGATCCACTGGGGATGGGTGCTGCTGGCAAGCGCCATCGTCCTCGGCACGTACGCCATGCTGATCGGGGCGTGGCGCCTGTTGCTCGCCGGCTGGGGAAGTGACCTGCGTTTTCTCCCCGCCGTGCGCATTTGGACGATCGCGAATCTCGGGCGCTACCTCCCCGGAAAGGTCTGGTCGGTCGGTGCCTTGGGGGTGCTGGCGAGCAGGGAAGGGGTCTCCGGTCCCGCCGCCGCAGGCGCCGCGATTCTCGGGACCCTGCTGAACATCGGTGCCGGATTTGGGGTGCTCGCGCTCAGTGGGGCCCGGGTCCTCGGGGTGTTCCGCCCGTGGCTGCAGAGTGTGGCGCTTGCCGTCAGCGTGGCATTTCTGGTCGGGACGGCGCTGCTGCCGATCGTGCTGCCACTGTTTTTGACGCGGTTCGCTGCGTGGCGCGGTCAGCCGGCCATCACCCAGCAGCTGCCGGCCCGCACCCTGTGGTTGGCCTCGGGCATCAACATCCGGGCGTGGCTCTGCTACGGGCTCGCCTTCGCGGCGCTCGCCCGTGGGGTGACCCCCCAGGTCGCGGCGCAGCCGGCGCTCTTTATCGTGGTTTGGACGGCCTCCTATCTGAGCGGTTATCTTGTCCTGCTTGTGCCCGGTGGGATCGGCGTTCGCGAAGTGGTGATGTCGGGGGGACTCGTGGCGCTCGGCCTCGCGCACCCCGCTGACGCCACGTTGCTCGCGCTCGCGTCCCGGCTTTGGCTCACCGTCTGGGAGTTGCTCCCAGGGCTGCTCGCACTCGGCGTGTCTCCAGGAACGCTGCGTGCTGTTTCACGCTCCGCCACCGACGTGTCCCGGTGAGACCGATCTTCGGCTCTCGCCTTTCGCTCGCCTCTTTCCGTTCGCCATGGCCCGCCACGACGCGACAACTCCGGCTGACCTGACGCCCACCCGCCCATTGCTCTGGGCGGCGCTCATTGCTGCGGTGGCCACCCTGCTGCTGGCATGGCCAGCGCTCGGCGGTGCCTTCCTGGTCAACCCCAACTCCGACCAGCACATCGCGGGCTATGCCTTCCGGGATTTTGCCGCGAAGGCGCTGCGCGCCGGCGAGGGATTTCCCCAGTGGAATCCCTACCAGTTCGGCGGGATGCCGTATGTGGCTGCGATGCACGGCGACATCTTCTACCCGACGTTCTTGCTGCGGCTGATCCTGCCAACGGACGTTGCAATGACGTGGGGCTTCGTCCTGCACATGATGCTGGCCGGGTTCTTCACGACGGGCTTCCTGCGTGCCGCTGGGGTGCGCTTTGAGGCCGCCGCCATCGGTGGCGTGGCC
>JBEIUK010000161.1:0-6786 GCA_040374415.1 Gemmatimonadaceae bacterium
CCTGCACGCGCGCGGGATCCGGGATGGGACGGGCGCGGGCGGCATCCACGGCCGCCGCCACGTCGGCGGCTACCTCCATTTCGAGAGCGCCCCACTCGGTCGGCGAGAGCAGCGCCGGCACCAGATAGTCCTTCAGCCGTGGGAGCGGATCACGCGCGGCGTCGGTGGCGATTTCTTCCTCGGTCCGGTACCCCTTCTGATTATCGGGGCCGGAATGGCTGGAGAGACGCGGCACGGTGAGGCGCACCAGTGCGGGGCCTTCGCCTTGGCGGACATGCGCGACCGCCTGCGCCAGGAGGCCGGCGGCATCATGCGGATCACAACCGTCGCCGTTGAGGACGAAGAGGTTGGTGAACGACGCCAGATTGCGTGCGATGTCGGCGCCTGGCGTTTGCATGTCGCTCCGCACGGAGATCCCCAGCTGATTGTCCTCGATGTAGAAGAGCATCGGGAGCTTCAGCGTGGTGGCCATGGTGAGCGCCGCCCAGAAGCCGTTGGTGGCAACGGAGCCATCGCCGCCGAGGGCGACGGCGATGCTGTCGCGGTAGAGCGGATCGCCTAACGTGTCGCGGTGGTACTGAATCGACTGGGCCCATCCGGCGGCCGGCGTGTACTGCGACCCCACGTCTCCGGACATGGGCAGTACGACCGGCCCCTCGCGGTTGGGCAGATTGCAGACCACGCCAATGTCGCGCCCGTCGCTGAAGCCACCGGCGCGCCCCAGCGGACTGCCGAGCGCGTCGGCGAGCGGGAGTCCCAGGGAGACGAGGAGCGGGCGTGAACGGTAGTAGGCGCCGGCGGCGTCGCGCGTCCCGGTGAGCAGCGATCCGAGGATGGCCTGCGCCATATCGTGACCACGCGCCGAAAACTGGTAGAGCACCACGTGGTCCTTGGGGACGGTGGCGCGGTTCCGGTTCGTGGTTTCCTCGAGGTCGTCGAGGGCACGGGAAACGAGGGTGTGGTAAGCGATCCGGCGCCAGTCAAAGCCGGGGCGCGGGGCAAGCGCCGCGTCAGAACCCGAGGCAGTGGCCGCCGCCGAGGTGGCGGCGCGGGGACGGGTGCGCGTGGGGGATGGCGACATGCCGGTAATCTGTCCTCTGCGCAGGGGGGACGGAACTGCGGTCCGCAGGGGGACGCGTGGGACGCTATTTTTGAGGGATGAGCGAACCCACCGTATTGGAGACCCTGCGTGACGGCGTCCTCTGCCTCACGCTGAATCGACCGGACGTGTTGAACAGCTTTAACAGCGTCATGGCGCACGCCCTGCAGGGGCAGTTGCAGCGGGCGGCTGAGGATCCCGCCGTGCGCGCGGTGTTGTTAACAGGCGCTGGGCGCGGCTTTTGTGCGGGGCAAGATCTGGCCGCCGCGCTGCCGGGACCGGGAGAACCGATGCCGGACATCGGGGATTATGTCGAGGCCTTCTGGAACCCGATTGTGCGCGGGATCCGCCACTTGGAGAAGCCGGTGATCTGCGCGGTGAATGGCGTGGCGGCTGGTGCCGGTGCCAATCTCGCCTTCGCCTGTGACATCACCATTGCGGCGGAAGAGGCCTCGTTTGTCGAGAGCTTCGCGAAGCTGGGGCTGATTCCGGATACCAGTGGGACCTTCTTTGTGCCGCGGTTGGTGGGGCTACAGCGCGCCACCGGGATGTTTTTCCTCGCGGAGAAGATGCCGGCGGCTCAGGCGAAGGCCTGGGGGCTGATTTGGGAGGTGGTGCCGCACGCGACGCTGCAGGAGACGGCCTTCGCGATGGCGGCGAAGCTCGCGCAGCAGGCGACGCGTGGCTTCGGGCTCGCCAAGCGGGCGCTGAATGCCTCGATGGGGAACGGCCTGGATGCGCAGTTGGAGGTCGAGGCGGCGTGCATGCGGGAAGCGGGACGCACGGCGGATTATGAAGAAGGGGTGCGGGCGTTTCTGGAGAAGCGCGCCCCGGTGTATCGCGGCGCATGACGCAGCCAATGCAATGGTCGGCGATCGCGTCCGACGCGCCCATTGGTGTGGTGGGCGCGGGGGCGATGGGGGCTGGTATCGCACAGGTCGCGGCGGTCCATGGGCACGCGGTGGTGCTGGCGGATGCCTTTGCACCAGCGCTGGCGCGTGCGCGTGCGGGGCATGCGACCGCGATGGCGCGGGATGTTGAGAAAGGGCGTCGCACGCGCGAGGACGCCGACGCGGTGCTGGCGCGCATTCGGTACATCGAGGGTGTTGATGCCGATGCGCTCGCGCCCTTCGCCTCCTGTGCATTGGTCATTGAAGCGATCGTGGAGCAGCTGGCGGTGAAGCGTGAGCTGTTCCGTGCTCTGGATGCGTTGTTGCCGACGTCGGCGATTCTTGCCAGTAACACGAGCTCGCTGTCGATTGCGGCGTTAGGTGGGGCCTGTCAGCACGCCGAACGCGTGGTTGGGGTGCACTTCTTCAATCCGGCGCCGGTGATGCCGCTGGTGGAAATCATCCCAGCGATCACGACCGACCCCTCGGTGGCGACGGTGGCCTCGGCACTCGTGACGTCGTGGGGGAAGACGGTCGTGCGCGCGACCGATACGCCGGGCTTCCTCGTGAACCGTGTGGCGCGTCCGTACTACGGCGAGTCACTGCGCATTGTGGAAGAAGGGCTCGCGGATTTTGCCACGGTGGACTGGGCGCTGACGACGCTCGGGGGATTTCGCATGGGCCCCTTTGCCCTGATGGACCTGATTGGCAATGACGTGAACTTTGCTGTCTCCTGCTCGGTCTATGAGCAGACCTTTCAGGATCCGCGCTACCGGCCCTCGGTGATTCAGCAACGGCATGTGGAAGCCGGATTACTGGGACAGAAAACCGGACGTGGCTATTATCGGTATGGCGACGGGGGTGAGCGCCCGACGCCGGTGACTGATGCGGCGCGTGGTCAGGCGATCGTGGATCGCGTCGTGGCGATGCTCGTGAATGAGGCGTGCGCCGCGCGCGAGTTTCAGCTCGCGTCGGTGACGGACCTGGAAGTCGCGATGACCAAGGGCGTGAATTATCCGCGTGGGCTCCTGGCATGGGGCGATGCGATGGGTCCGGCCACGGTGCTGCAGCTGTTGCAGACGCTGCATGACGAGACAGGGGATCCCCGCTACCGGATCTCACGGACACTCCGGCGCGCGGTGGCCAATGGTGGACGGTTGGTCGATGTCTGACGCGCCGCGGATTCCGTCGGGCTTTCCCTCTGCTCGCGCACTGGTGGACCAGCTCATGATGCGCGATGCCTACTCGCGCTGGCTGGGCGTTGAGCTGCTGGAGGCCGAGGTCGGGCGCTCCGTGCTGCGGATGACGGTGCGGGAGGAGATGGTGAACGGCTTTGGCACCGCCCATGGCGGCATTGTCTTTTCGCTCGCCGACAGCGCCTTTGCCTTCGCGATTAACTCGGCGGGAACGCTGAGCGTGGCGATCGACTGTACCGTGAACTTTCCCGTGGCCGTGCGTCCCGGGGATGTCCTGACGGTCGAGGCGCATGAAGACAGCAGTACGAACCGTCTGGCCTTCTGTGTGGCGACGGTGCGCAATCAGCGCGACGAAACGGTGGCGCACTTTCGCGGGACTGGGTATCGGACCACGCGACCGCATGTGCCGGATGACCTGACAACGAGGACCGCATAATGATGACCGGGCGTGCTACAGGCGCGGACGCGTTTCTGGTGGACGGCATCCGCACGCCAATCGGCAATCTGGGCGGATCCCTCAGTGCCGTGCGGGCGGATGATCTGGCGGCGCATGCGATTCGCGCGCTGCTGGCCCGCCACCCGGCGCTCGATCCTGCCGTGATCGATGATGTGATTCTTGGCTGCGCGAATCAGGCGGGGGAGGACAATCGCAATGTGGCGCGGATGGCGCTGCTGCTGGCGGGGGTCCCGCACACGGTCCCTGGTGAGACGGTCAACCGGCTCTGTGCGTCGGGGTTGAGTGCAGTCGCCACGGCGGCGCGGGCGATTCGGGCGGGGGAGGGCGCGGTGTATCTCGCGGGTGGTGTGGAGAGCATGACGCGCGCACCGTATGTGCTGAGCAAAGGGGCAACGCCCTTTGCGCGCGACATGCAACTCTTCGACACCAGCCTGGGCTGGCGCTTTGTGAATCCCGCGATGAAGGGGCGCTACGGCACGGACTCCATGGGCGAGACGGCAGAGAATGTGGCGATGCAATACGGCATCTCCCGTGCCGATCAGGATGCGTTTGCCGTGCGGTCCCAACAGCGGGCGGCGGCGGCGCAGCGCGCGGGTCGGTTTGTGGAGGAGATTGCGCCGGTGATGATCCCGCAGAAGAAGGGCGAGCCGACGGTGGTCGCGGCCGATGAATTCCTGCGGCCGAACACCACCATGGAGACACTGGCGGGGCTCAAGCCGGCGTTCCGTGCCGAGGGGAGTGTGACGGCGGGGAATGCGTCGGGGCTCAATGATGGGGCAGCGGCGCTGCTGGTGGCGTCGGCGGAGGCGGTGGTGCAGCTCGGGCTCACGCCACTCGCGCGGATTGTGGCAAGCGCCGCCGCGGGGGTCGAGCCGCGCATCATGGGGATGGGGCCGGTCCCGGCGAGTCAGCTGGCGCTCCACCGGGCTGGGCTGACGATCGATCAGATGGACGTCATTGAGCTGAACGAGGCCTTCGCGGCGCAGGGGCTGGCCTGTCTGCGCGCGCTGGGAGTCCCGGATGATGCGCCGCATGTGAATCCCAATGGGGGCGCGATCGCGCTCGGTCATCCGCTGGGGATGAGCGGGGCGCGTCTGGCGTTGACCGCCGCGCGCGAGCTGCACCATCGGCAGGGGCGCTACGCGCTGTGCACGATGTGCATTGGGGTGGGTCAGGGCTATGCGATGGTGCTGGAACGGGTGTGAAACGGATTTGGTGCCGGTGCGTGGTGAAACCGGCCCGTGACTTCTTTCGGTGAGTGCGATGGCGATGCTGATGCTGGAGAACTTTGCGCAGGGGCAGTGGGTGCGCGGGACGGGAAGCACCACGACGCTCTTCCATGCGGTGACGGGCGAGGCGCTCGGTGAAGCGGGGAGCGGCGGTCTCGATTTTCAGGGGATGGCCAGCTACGCGCGGACGGTGGGGGGGCCGGCGCTCCGGGCGCTCACCTTTCATCAGCGCGCGGCGATGCTCAAGGCATTGGCCAAGTATCTGATGGAGCGGAAGGACGCCTACTACGCGCTGTCTGCGGCCACGGGCGCTACGAAGACCGATAGTTGGATCGATATCGATGGCGGGATTGGCACCTTCTTCGCGTACGCGAGCCGTGGGCGCCGAGAGTTTCCGAATGAGACCTTCCATGTGGAAGGTCCGGCGGAGTCGCTCTCCAAGGGCGGCACCTTTGCGGGACGGCATATCTGCGTGCCGCTGGAAGGGGTCGCGATTCACATTAACGCCTTCAACTTCCCCGTCTGGGGGATGATGGAAAAGCTGGCCCCGGCGCTGCTCGCCGGCGTGCCGTGCATTGTGAAGCCGGCGACGGTCACGAGCTTCCTCACGGAAGCGGTCTTCCGGTCGATCGTGGAGTCGGGCATTCTCCCGGCGGGGGCGGTGCAGCTCATATGCGGCAGCGCTGGGGATTTGCTCTCACATGTGACGGAACAGGATGCCGTGGCGTTCACGGGATCGGCGGCGACGGGACAAATGCTGAAGGAAAGTCCCGCGATCATGGCGCATTCGGTGCGCTTCAACATGGAAGCCGATTCGCTCAACTGTTCGATCCTCGGCCCGGATGCGGTGCCAGGGACCGACGAGTTTGAGCTGTTCATCAAGGAAGTCGTGCGCGAGATGACGGTGAAGGCCGGCCAGAAGTGCACGGCGATCCGTCGCTCGATCGTGCCGGCTGGCATGGAAGGGGATGTCATTACCGCGCTTCGCGCGCGGTTGGACAAGACCACGATTGGTGACCCGTCGGTGGACGGCGTGCGTATGGGACCGCTGGCGAGTCGCACGCAGGTCCGTGATGTGGGTGCGAGCGCGGCGCGCATCCGGTCGGCGACGGAGCTGGTGTATGGTGGCGGTGACTTTGCCGTGATGGGGGCCGACCGGGAGAAGGGGGCGTTCTTCGGTCCCATGCTGATGTTGAGCGCGAACCCGTTGCAGCACAGCGAGCCGCATGACATTGAGGCCTTCGGTCCGGTCAATACGATCATGCCCTATCGGTCCCTCGATGAAGCCATCGAGCTGGCGAAGCGGGGGCGTGGTTCACTTTGTGGTTCGCTCGTGACCGCGGATCCGACAGTGGCGCGGACGGTGATCCTTGGCACGGCGGCTTACCATGGGCGTATGCTGGTACTCGATCGCAGCAGTGCGAAGGAAAGCACCGGGCATGGCTCTCCGTTACCGAATCTGGTGCATGGTGGCCCGGGGCGGGCCGGCGGCGGTGAGGAGATGGGTGGTGGACGAGGCGTGCTGCACTACATGCAGCGCACCGCCCTGCAGGGCAGTCCCTCCATGCTCACGGCGATTACGCGTGAATGGCAGTCGGGTGCTACGCAGACGACGGATACGGTACATCCGTTCCGGAAGACCTTTGATCAGCTGCACGTCGGGGACACGGTCGTGACGGGCACCCGCACGATTACGCTCGAGGATGTGGAGCGGTTTGCTGCGCTCTCCGGCGATCATTTCTATGCGCACATGAACGACGAAGAGGCCCGCAGCAACGGCGTCTTCGAAGGGCGGGTGGCACATGGCTATTTCATTGTGTCGGCGGCGGCGGGGCTCTTCGTGGATCCGGCGCTCGGACCAGTGCTGGCGAACTACGGACTGGAGAAGCTGCGGTTTACGAAGCCGGTGTATCCC
>JBEIUK010000136.1:0-8133 GCA_040374415.1 Gemmatimonadaceae bacterium
GCGTGGTTTGGCGTGGATTCCGCGGCGTTGGTGGCCCGTGGCGTGCGCGTCGGGTCGGCGGTAACGGGCTATAAGCACGCAACGCGGCTGGCGGCAACGCGACTGACGGCGCGCGGCAGCGATGATCGGACCGGATCCACGGCCCTGTTGCTGGCGTTGCAGCGGATCAATCCCGCGACACTCACGCACAAGGTCGTCTTTGTCTGGAGCGTCCGTGAAGAGGGGGGCTTGCTGGGGGCTGGTGCATTTGGCGCGATGCATGGCCGGTCGCTCACGCGCGTCTACAGCATTGACACCTTTGTGTCATCGGACACGCCGCTGGAGGGAGCGATGTTTGCGTACGCGCCGCTCGGCCAGGGCTTCGTGTTGCGCAGCCTCGATGACGGCGCACTCACGCCGCGGGCGGAGCGTGAGCGGGTGCAGCGGATCGCCAAGGCGCAGGGGATTCCGTTGCAGCTGGGGACGACACATGGCTCGACCGACGGGTCCTCAATTGCCCCCTATGGCGCCCCGAATATTGGGCTCTCGTGGCCGGGGCGGTATTCACACGCCCCGGGCGAGGTGTTGGATTTGCGCGATGTCGACGCGCTGATCCGGATTATCGTGGCAACGGCGGTGTCGAAGTAGCGCCCGCTTCCGGTGGGGCCGGTGGCATCGGCGGCCGCTGCGCCGCCGGCGGTCCACCGGGCCCCATCATGCCGCGCATCCGCCCCATCATGCCACCGGGGCCGCCACGCTGGTCACCGCGCTGGCCGGCACGCTGGCCACCGCGCTGGCCGCCACGCATCCGCTGCATCATCGCGCCGCGCATCCGTCCCTTCATCCGCTGCGCCATCGCATCCACCTTGGCCTTTTGCGTCGGCGTCAGCACGTTGCGGGCCTCCTGACGGGCCTTGAGCCGAGCGACGGCGACATCGGTGCGCAGCTTGGCCATGCGATCCATCGCCGCCCGCGCCTTCTCCGGGTTGGCATCACCACGCGTGGCCTCCATAAGATCCGCACGAGCCCGCAGCAGATCGGCCGAGTTCACCTGCGGTTGCGGCGTCGCCTGAAGCGCTTCGAGCTTTGTGATCTGGTCGGCCGTCAGCCCCAACCGATCACGCTGGCGGAGCAGCATGCCGGCCGGCCCACCAGGAGCACGGCCCCCGGGGCCGCGACCATCTGCACGCCGATCACCGCCACGCCGATCACCGGCGCGTGGATTACCGGGCTGCGCGCCCTGGCGGCCAAGCGGATTGGGACGAGTCGCCGCAGCAGCGGGACGGGCGGGGGCTGGCGGGGCCGATGGCGGCGTTTGCGCCAGGGCTGACGTTACGGACACCGCGCCGAGGGCGCAGGCGAGCACTGCACGTTGCATCGATCGCATAGAATCTCCTGAAGGCTGGGCGGGAGCGCGATCCATCGAGACCGTCCTCCTGCGTCACACCCCGGTAGACGACCGCATGGGGCGGGCGTTAAGAGACACCCGATCGCCCGACAATCCGGCACCCCGACAATCCGGCGACCCGACAATCCGGCGACCCGGCCATGGACCGGATTCGTTATTGTTGAGGGATGGTGACTTTGTGGCTGGCCCTGATGCAGAGCGCGGTACTGGGTGGATCCCCCGGCGTGGACCGACGGGTGATGGATCAGCCCGTGCCACGCACGACAGCACACAGCACGGCAGCACAGAGCACGGCGGTGCACCGCACGGCGGTGCTCGATGACGAGGTGCATTCGGGGCGCGCCCGGCGCATTGATGTGGCGGTCCCGCGCCTCGCGGCGTCGACCACCGATCGCGTGGTCGTGGATGGCGTCCTCGACGAATCCGTCTGGCAGCGAGCGAGCCTGCTGACCAGCTTCACCTCATACAACCCGGTGGATGGCCGCGCCGCGCAGGACTCCACCGAAGTGCGCGTCTTTTATGGCGCCGAGGCGCTGTTTGTGGCCTATCGCGCCTGGGCGCCGGTGGGGACGGTGCGCGCCACGCTCGCGGAGCGCGACAAGATTCAGAACGATGACTGGATCGCGCTGCATCTCGACACCTTCAATGATCAGCGCCGGTCGATGGTGTTCATCGTGAATCCGTTGGGGGTGCAGTCGGACGGCTTGCGGCTCGAGCAGTCGCCGGGCCCAGGGGTGTCGAAGGCGTCGTTGCAGGCAGTGGATCTGTCACAGGATTATGTCTGGCAATCGGCGGGTCGTCGGCTGGATGATGGCTACACCGTGGAACTGCGCATCCCGTTCAAGTCGCTGCGCTATCAGCTGGCCGCGACGCAAGACTGGGGGATTCAGATCATTCGCCAGACGCAGCGCACCGGCTATCAGGACACCTGGGCGCCGGCATCGCGGGCCAATCAGAGTCTGTCGGCGCAGGAAGGGCATCTGCGGGGGCTCCATGATCTGCAGCGCGGCCTCGTGCTCGATCTCACCCCCACCTCCGTCACCACCACCACGGGCCTGCCCCAGCTGCAGGCGTCGGGCGCATCGCGGTGGCGCTATAGCACGCGCCACGAAGCGAGTGGCGATCTGCGCTGGGGGATGACCCCCAACCTGACGGTGAGTGGGACGGTCAATCCGGACTTCAGTCAGGTGGAAACGGATGTCGGGCAGATCCCCGGCGATGTGCGCTTTGCCAATTTCTATCCCGAGCTGCGCCCCTTTTTCGTGGAGGGGAGTGATCAATTCGAGGTCCCCAACAAGCTGGTGAACACGCGCAACATCGTGCAGCCGGTGGGTGCCGTGAAGCTGACCGGGAAGATTCCACGGACCGACGTAGGATTGCTGAGCGCCGTCGATGCCGCGACGGCGACGGGGGAGCATCCGGTATTCAACGTGCTCCGACTCCGACGGGACATCGGCGAGCAGAGCAATGCCGGCCTCGTGATCACCGACCGGACGCAGGGCGCGCGCTACAACCGATTAGCCGGATTCGACACGCGACTCCAGTGGGCCAATTACTACAGCGCGGAAGTCCGGCTGGCAGGCAGTCTGACGCATGACAGCAGCGGCACGCGACGCGGGGCCCTCTGGGAGGTCACCCAAGGGCGCTCGGGACGTGCGTACGGCAACCGCTATGCGCTGCAGGGCTTCTCCCCAGATTTCCGCACCGACGTCGGCTTCATCAACCGCGTCAACTTCGTGAAAGCCCAAGTGAACCAGCGGATCACCGTCTTCGGGACCCGCGGCGGCTGGTGGGATCAACGGCAGCACTTTTTCACGGGAAGCACCCTCTGGAACTACGCGGAGTTTGGCCGGAAGACGCCGCTCGAAAGCAAGCTGTCGCTCGATAATTCCCTGCTCATCCGTGGGGGCTGGAAGGTGAGCATCACCCCCGATCTGCAGCTGATCAATTTCGACCCCCGCCGCTACGGGAGCCTGTTGACCAAGAGTACCACCGGGACGGGGTATGTCGCATTTGTGCCGGGCGGTGTGCAGATCACCAGTAATACCGTCCTCACCATCAATACGCCGCAGTGGCGACGCGCGGGGGTGACGCTAGCCGCCACGCTCGGGTCGGAGCCGGAGTTTTTTGAAGCGGCCAAGGTGCACCGACGCGATCTGGAAGCCACGGTGGAAGTGCGCCCCACGGCACAGGTGCGGGTGGGCGCGCTGCTCCGCTATCAACGATTCGTGCGGGATCGCGATGGCACCCTGTTCAGCACGCAGGTGGTGCCTCGACTTCGGCTGGAGTATCAACTCTCTCGCGCGCTGTTTGTGCGCTTCGTCGGGCAGCTGGAATCCCGCGAACGGTCGGCGCTCCGCGACCCCCGAACAGAGCAACCGATGTACACCCGGAGCAGCACGGCGCGTACACCGTGCAAGGGGACACCAAGTCGATGCGGGGGCGTGCAGATTGGCTGATCTCCTACCTGCCGAGCCCCGGCACCGTGATCTTTTTCGGCTACGGCACGGCACTGGACGCCAGTGCCACCATGCGCCCCGGCGATCCGGAGCGCACCAGTGACGGCGCGTTTCTCAAAGTCAGTTATCTCTTCCGCGTTCAGGGACGTTCGCCATGATCGTTCGCGTACCGTGCATGCCGCTCCTGCTGGCCGTGTCGCTCAGCGCCGCCCCCAGTGTCGTGCACGCCCAAGCGCCGGCACCAGCGCAGACATCGACCCCGTCGCGCCATCGGCTCATGCCCACGCCGCAGACGGTGGCCTACGGCTACTACTGGTCGGAGGCGAAGCCTGCGCTGCGCATCCGCTCCGGCGATGAAGTCACGGTGGGCACACTGCTCACCTCCACCCCCTCTCGGCTCGAAGGGGCGGGGGTCGCGCCGGCCGATGTCGAACCGGCCCTGCGCGCGATCGTCGACAGCGTGAAAGACAAAGGTCCCGGTGGGCATATCCTCACCGGCCCCATTTATGTAGACGGCGCCGAGCCGGGCGATGTGTTGGAAGTCCGCATCAAGCGGATCGATCTGGCGATTCCCTATGCCTACAACGCCTTCGGCCGCACGAGCGGCTTCATCCCCGAGGATTATCCGTACAGCAAAATGCGGATCATTCCGCTCGATGCCACCACCATGCAGGCGCGCTTCGCCCCGGGGATCACCATTCCACTGCATCCGTTCTTTGGGAGCATCGGCGTGGCGCCACCACCCGCGATGGGCAGCCTGAGCAGCGCGCCCCCCAACATTCACGCCGGCAATCTCGACAACAAAGAGTTGGTCGCCGGCACCACGCTGTTCATTCCGGTGCATGTGCGCGGCTCACTGTTGGCCTTCGGGGATGGGCACGCCGGTCAAGGTGATGGCGAAGTGGATATCACCGCCTTGGAAACATCGCTCACCGGGACCGTCGACGTCATCGTGCGGAAGGATCTGCACCTCACCTGGCCGCGCGCGGAAACCCCGACGCACTGGATCGCCATGGGCACCGACACCAGTCTCGTGACCGCCACCAAGACGGCGCTCCGGCAGGCGATCGATTTTCTGGTGACGGTGAAGGGGTTGTCGAAGGACGACGCCTACATGCTCGCGAGCGTCGCCTGCGATGTGCGGATCACGCAGCTGGTGGATGGCAACGTGGGCGCGCATGTGATGATCCCCAAGCAGCTGTTCACCGCCCGCTGATCGGTCCGCCAATGCTGGCCCTCTGGATCCTCCTGACCACGCTCGCGCTCCCTTCGCCACATGGGGTGGCGCGTCAGGCCGCGTCTGCAATCCGTGCAGCGCCGTCGGATACGGTGCGCTGTGTGGAGGCGGCCGCCTTTTTGCGCGGCACCCAGCAGATGCTCACCGGCATCGATCCGGACACGCTCGACGACTGGCGCACGCACCGGACCTTGCCGGGATGCCGCGTCACGGCCGCGGGCGCGACTGCACTCACGGTGCAGCGCGAAGCGGTGCTCTTGTATGAGCGCATCCGCGCGGCAGGATGGACCCGGACCCCGAATCCGGTCGATGCCCCGAATGAAGCCTCGCTCCGCTTTCGACGAAACGGGACCGACTGCCTCTTCAATGTGACGGTGGAGCCACTGCTCGGCACCGACCGCGAAGCCCAGCTCAACGAACAGCTCCAGCTGCGGCCAGGGCAGACGCGCTACCAGGTGCTCGCCCTCTGTGTGGAAGCGCTCCCAGCCGCCCCACCAAGCGCTGTGCCGGACGCCCCATGATGCACGAGGCGCGTGCGGAATCCGCCGCACGCGCCTCGGTCCCACGGATTCGCTCCGCCGTTACTTCACGCCGAGCTGCTGACGCAGGAACGCCACCGTCTTGGCCCAGCCATCCTTCGCCGCCGCGAGGTTGGCCGCTTCCTCGCCTTGATCGCGCGTCGCCTTCGGATCATCCTGCGCGCGCAGGAAGCCATGCACCGCGCCGTCGTAATTGGTGCCCGTGTACGTCTTACCGAGCGCCTTCATCATGGAGTCGAGCGCGGGCATCGCCGCGGCAATACGCGCATCTTTGGAGCCATTGAGCAGCAGCATCGGGACTTTAATCTTGCGGAGCGAATCGGCCTGCAACGTCGCCGGCACCGCAGCGCTCGTCGCCGTCGCCGGCGTTCCAGTGGTCATATACGGCAGACCGTAGTACGCCACGCCTCCCACGAAGCCCTTCACGCCGCCGTTCACGGCATGGAAGAAGGTGGTCTGGCCGCCCCAGCAGTAGCCGATCACGGCGTACTTCTGCTGCGCTGACGGCTGCGTCATGGCGTAGCTCGCGGCGGCATTGATTGCCCGATTCCGCTCAGCCGCATTCACGCCAGCAATGATCTTGCGGGCCGAATCGGCGTTCAGCTCGACGTTCGTCGGACCACCACGCACGCGGGAGAGGAAATCCGGCGCGATGGCGATGAAGCCATCCGCCGCGGCCTGATCGGCGACGCTCCGTACCCACGTGGAGAGGCCGAAGATTTCATGGACGACCACCACGACCGGCGCCTTGGCGCGGCTGTTTGGGCTCGCCGGATAGACGACCCAGGCCATCAGGGAATCAGCGCTCCCCGGCTCCCACGCGATCTTGACCCATTCGGCATGCCGCGGGCTCGCTTTGAGGCGCGCCTCCGCCGTATTGGCACTCGCCGGGATGCCAGCGACCCCCTGCTGCCCCATTTCGGCGCTCCGCCGGGTGGGGGCAGCCAGATCGGCGGCGTTCATGTGCGCCATGTGGTCATCCATGGCCATGGCGGAGGCGCGCATGGGCGCCGGTGACCGCTGGATCGTGCAGGCGACGGCGGAGGCCGTCAGAGAGAGCGTAGCCAACGTGGCCACGGGGCGCAGGGCGAATCGAGCCATCAGAATATCCCGGGCAAAAGGTGAGGGAACGGCTGCAATTTCCGATCGGCACCGGTCCAACGCCAGAGCCTCCGCCATTCCTGGCATTAACGGGGACGGGGTCGGGGCGTCTATGCGAGGAGTGTCCGACCCTTTTTTGATTCGACCATGGCCCTCCCGCTGCCACGCCCCCTGATCCGTTGTGGGTCACTGCTGACCCCGTTGCTCCTGCTGGCTATCGCCCCGGGATGCGGCAGCGCCGAGAAGACCGCCGCGCCGCCGGTGGTGCCGCCGGTGGTCGTCCCGGTCGTGACCACGGTCAGCGTCTCGCCAGCCACCGCCTCGCTCACCGTGGGAGGGAGTACAACGCTAACGGTGAGTGTGAAGGACCAGTTGGGTGCCGCGATGACTGGGAAGACGGTGGCCTGGAGTTCGTCCGCTGGCGCGATCGCGTCGGTCGCGTCGAGTGGCACCGTAACGGCGCTGTCGCCGGGGTCGGCCACCATGACCGCGACCGTGGAGGGAAAGTCGGGCAGTGCCACGATGACCGTCGCAGCGGCCAGCGCCGCCAATGAATTTCAGACCGCGGTGCCAACGATTGGGCTGAACGCGCTGGTCGCGCGCCCCACCACCACCACCGTCACGATCAGCGCCTTCGCCACCGCCGATCGCGACGTCACGCTGACCTGGACCCCGAATGGCGGGACGCTCACCCGTCGTCTGACCGGTGGCATCGCCAGCGCGCTCGAGATCACGGGGCTCGCCGCCGATCGGAGCTATCGGTTCACCCTCGAGTCGCCTGGCGCCACCACGGTCCAAGGGCAGTTCCGCACCGCTCGACCGACCGGATCGACGTACCGCTTCGTCATGCAGGCCGATTCGCATCTCGATGCGAACAGCGATACGAAGATCTACCAGAACACCCTCACGAACATGCTGGCGGACAGCGCCGATTTCCTCATCGACCTCGGCGATACCTTCATGACCGACAAGTACCCGGTCTACACCGATGCCGCCCCACAGTACTACGCGCAGCGCTACTACTTCGGCCTGGTGGGGCACGCGATGCCCGTCTATCTCGTGCAAGGCAATCACGACGGAGAAACCGGGTGGCTGCCGACCATGGCGCCGTGGTCTGCCGACATGCGCACGCGCTACTTCACGCCAGTCACCGCAAACCCGTTTTACAGTACGGCGCTGACGCCGCGCAACTACGCGGCCTGGTCGTGGGGGAATGCGACGCACATCGTGCTTGATCCCTACATGGCCACCATCAGCAAGCCAAGTGCGAGCGGCAGCAACTGGGGCTGGACCCTGGGGAAGGAGCAATACGACTGGTTGGTCGCTACCCTGCAGCGCACCACGACCCCGTTCACGTTCGTGTACCTCCACAACCTCGTTGGTGGCTACACCTCCGAGGCGCGCGGGGGA
>JBEIUK010000225.1:0-4706 GCA_040374415.1 Gemmatimonadaceae bacterium
CGGGCGCTTTGAGCAGCAGCCGTAACGGCGAGCCGAATGTGCGAGCCGAGAGCGCCGTCAGTCGAGGTGGAGGCGCTCGACCATGCGGGTTTGCCAGCCGGGTCCGGTGGCACGCCATTTGGCGAGCAGGTCGCGCGGAATGCGGATGGTGACCTGCTCGCGTGGATTCGCCGAGACCGGCCGCCCGTTTTTCCGGATCACGCGCCCCTCGCCGTCGTACCAGGTGGCGTTGGCCATCATCTCTTCCGTGATTTCCGGAATTTCCTCGTACTCTTCCGGGGTGATCTCGTGCGCGTCCACGCGCGCCAGATCCGAGAAGATCGGACGTCCCTCGGCGTCGTAGCCCCTCGGCTCAGGCATCTCCCAGCCTTCAGGCGCCGAGATCACCTCCAACCAGAATTTGGTATCGCGTTTGTTCTCGGACATTGGCCTTCCTCATGCTGATGATGTGACGTACGCGGCCGCGGGATGTGTAGACGATCACCATCAACCGGCCGTTGAGGCGCGCACAGCTGATGACACCGCGTCTACGACCATCACCCTTTTCACGCACTACCCATCGTGGCCCTGCTGATCATGATCGTGATCGGCATCATGATCGTGGGTGACCGGCCGCCCGTTTTTCCGGATCACGCGCCCGTCGCCGTCGTACCAGGTGCCCTGCTCGAACATCGCCTCGGTGATCTCCGGGGCGTCCTCGTAGTCCTCGGGTTCGGGCTCACCATCAAAGGCCCCCGGCATCGAGTACATCGGCAAGGCGCTGGTATCGCGCTCACTCTCAGACATCAGACCTCCTCGTACCGCTGACAGGGCACCCACACACCTTCGCACGAACGCACCACTTATTGTAACGACAACAAGCCAATCCCGAAAGCGATGGTAGACGCCGAGCCCGTCGGGACGCACTCTTCAGGGAGACTGATTCAGGTCGCCGCCCCGCGATGACCTGCCCCTCCCCGTCCCGACCGACGCCCGCCATGCGCTACACCGTGCGCCACACCGTGCTGCTCGCCACCGCGATGTTCGCCACCGCGATGTTCGCCACCCTCCTCCCCGCCGCCCTCCGCGCGCAGCCCCGGGAGATCGCGAAAATCACTGTCTTCCCCGCCGCACGCACCATGACCGCCGGGGATACCCTCCGCCTCACCGCCGAAGCCCGCGATGCCGCCGGCGCCGTCATCCCCGGCGTCACCTTCCGCTACCGCCTGGGCCCCTCCGCTCGCTTCGAAGGGTCCGTCGACTCCACCGGACTCGTCACCGCCGGCGCCACCGCCATCCTCCCGGTTACCGTCACCGCCACCCTCCCGGGCGCCCGCCCGAAGTTCGAGATCATCGAACTCACCGCCGTCCCGGGACCGGCCGCTTCTATAGAAGTGACCCCCGGCACCGCCACGCTCGTCGCCGGCCAGACGCTCCGCGCCACCGCCCGCGTCCTCTCCGCCACCGGTGACCGCCGCTCCGACCGCGTCACCTGGACGAGCAGCACCCCCGCCGTCGCCACCATCTCCCCCGCCGGCCTCCTCACCGCCAAAAAAGCCGGCACCACCACAATCGCGGCATCCGTCACCACCGGCAGCAAGACGGTCACCAAAACGGCCACCATCACCGTCGCCCCCGGCTCGCTCGCCTCGCTCACCCTCACCCCCGGCAACGTAGACGCGCGCACCGGAGACGTCCTCCGCTTCACGGTCACCGCGAAAGACGCCGCCGGCAAAGCGGTCACGGGACTCACCCCCACCTGGAGCTTCTCACCCGGCCAGGGCCAGATCGACGCCGATGGCGCCTTCGTCGGCTACGAACCGGGCGACTACACCATCACCGCCTCCTTTGGCGCCCGCTCGGTCGACGCCACGGTCACCCTCGCGCCACGCGATGTCCGTCGCCCGCTCTCGCTCGTTGGACGGCTCCCGCGCTCCCGCTTCTCTACCGAAGAGGTCTGGATCCACCAGGACGGCACACACGCCTACCTCGGCTCCGGCTCCGGCGGCGACGTCCTCTACGCGCTCGACATCAGCAACCCGGCCAAGCCGGTCGTCACCGATTCGGTCATCGCCAACACGCGCCGAGTGAACGACGTGATGACCTTCCCCGACGGGAAGTTCCTCGTCTTCACGCGCGAAGGGGCGAGCGATCGCAAAAACGGCATCGTCATCTGCGCCCTCGATGACCCCGCGCATCCGCGCCCGATCGCGGAATTCACCGACGGCGTCACCGGCGGCGTCCACTCGGCGTACGTCTACAAGCAAGACAAGTTCGGCACCTTCATTTTCCTCACGAACGACGGCACCGGCGCGCTGCATATCCTCGACGTGAACGATCCGTATCATCCGAAGGAAGTCGCGCGCTGGAAAACCGAAGGGCGCCCCGATGCGGGACGGTCGCTGCATGACATCGATCTGCGCGACGGGCTGCTCTACGCGAGCTACTGGAACGACGGGCTCATTGTGCTCGATGTCGGGAACGGCATGAAGGGCGTCTCGCCGTCGAAGCCCGTGCTCGTGTCGCAGTACAAGTACGATCTCAACGCGATGTACAAGCAGGTGGAGGTCGACGGCGGTCCCGGCTTCATTCGCGGGACACACACCGCCTGGCGGCACAAGAACTATGTGTTCATTGCCGACGAAGTCTTCCCCGCGGCGTATCCCAAGGGGACGAAGGACGGGGCAGCGAGCCGAGCGTATGGGCGGCTGCAGGTGCTTGATGTGAGCGATATCGCGCATCCCAAGTCGGTGGCGTGGTACGAGCCCGAGTACGGCGGCGTGCACAACGTCTGGGTGGCGGGGGACACGCTCTACATGGGGGCGTACAACGCCGGCTTCCGCGTATTCGATATCAGCGGGGAGCTGCGCGGCGATCTGCGGGCGCAGGGGCGCGAGATCGGGCATCTCAACACCGCGGACATGGACGGCTTCAAGAAGAACAGCGCGATGACCTGGGGGGTGGTCGTGAACCCCAAGGACGGGCTCGCGTATGTGAACGACGACAACAACGGACTCTGGATCATCAAGATCGAGCCGAAGCCTGCGGCGAAGGTGGTGCCGTAGGGGGACGAATCGGGGGGCAGTGAAATGG
The DNA here is from genome assembly GCA_040374415.1 of Gemmatimonadaceae bacterium. GTDB lineage: Bacteria > Gemmatimonadota > Gemmatimonadetes > Gemmatimonadales > Gemmatimonadaceae > Gemmatimonas. The sequence continues at coordinate 3,073 of JBEIUK010000225.1, forward strand.
GACCACCTGCCCCCCGACCGGTCGGCCACCATGGTGCGGCCAAGGGCGTTCAGCCACCGCCGTCCGGCAATTGACAGTCTGCAGTATTACATATAGATATCTATTGTAAGTTTATAGACTGACAAAACACATGGTTTCGTCAGGCTGCAGACTCCATCTATTCGTTATGCCTCGTCGCGCTGACATGCAGTGGCTCCGGATCCGGCAGGCCGATGCGCAACTGGCGCCATGGGCCGCCGTGGCGCGTACCCCGGTGCCTGAGGGAGGATGGATTGCCACGATTCGGCAGGCGTTGGGGATGAGCATGGCGCAGCTGGCCGACCGGCTCCGGATTCACCGGCAATCGGTAGCCAGTCTGGAGGAGCGGGAGGTCGAGGGGACCATTTCCCTTGACGCGCTGCGACGGGCGGCGGACGCGCTGGACTGCGACGTCGTGTACGCCGTGGTGCCGCGGCGTGGCGCGCTGCACACGCAGGTCGAAGCGCGCGCCGGCGCGGTGGCCGCCCGGCTGGTGGGACGGGCGGGACAGAGCATGGCCCTGGAGGCGCAATCGGTCGCGGCGAGCGAGGCGGCGGCGCAGCACGAGGTCGAGACTCGGCGGCTGCTCGCGGAGTTGCCGAGGGATCTGTGGAGTGTGTCGTGGGACCGCCAATGACCGACTTCAATCCACTTCGCCGCGCGCATCGAGGCGCAGCCCCCATGCTCGCCGCCCTCGCGCTGCTGCTGACCGGCAGCACCATCGCACACGCCCAGTCGGCCACGGCACCGACGCCCGGGTCGCCCGCCGCCATTCAGCCGCCCACACGGAGCTACCACGTGCTTGTGGCCTCCGAGTCCGTCGACAAGGTCGCGCATGTCGAGTTTGGGCCGGCGGGGATTCGTGTCGTCCGCGAGAAGTATGTCGGCTTCTCGAGTATGGAGCTGGCGGGTCCGCATGGCGTCGCGCTCACGCCGGACAGTGCGCACTACCTGGTGACGCTGGCGCATGGCGAGCCCTTTGGGAGTCTGGTGCGCTACCGGCTCGACACCGACGAGCCCGACGGGCGGGTGATGCTCGGCAACTTCCCGGCGACGGCACAGGTGACGCCGGACGGGTCACTCGCCTTTGTCGTGAACTTCAATCTCCACGGGGAGATGACGCCGAGTGATGTGAGTGTGGTGGCGTTGCCGGAGATGGTGGAGATCGCGCGGATCCCGACATGTACCATGCCGCACGGCTCGCGTATTAGTCGCGACGGCGCGCGGCACTACTCGGCGTGCATGATGGATGATCTGCTGGTGGAGATCGATACGCGGACGCTGGCAGTACGTCGGCACTTTCTGCTGACGACCGGGAAAGAGATGGGGATGGCGGGGGCGCCGCCGATGCGTGGCGCGAGTGCCGGTGCAATGGCCGGGCATGACATGGGTGGCCATGGGATGGAGCCACCGAAGCCTGGGGATGTGAGCTGTTCACCAACGTGGGCGCAGCCGTCGCCCGATGGTCGGGCGGTGTGGGTGGCGTGTAATAAGAGTAGCGAGATCGTGGAGATCGACGCCGAGTCGTGGCGAGTGCGTAGGCGCGTGCCGGCGGGTGCCGGGGTGTATAACCTCGGGGTGACGCACGACGGGCGTCGGCTGATTGCGACGAACAA
>JBEIUK010000292.1:0-2900 GCA_040374415.1 Gemmatimonadaceae bacterium
CGGCGCAGTATTGTGCAGGACGACACTGATGCCGATGCGGTGCCGGAGGATTCGCAGGATCTCCTGGGGCTGGCGACCCTGACGCGCGATCTGCTGACGCAGCGCGAGCGGGCACTGTCTGACCTCGCCACCAGCGAACAACGGTTCCGCACGCTCATCCGCAATCTTCCCGGGTGTGTCCATCGGACGCGCGTGGACGCGCACAGTCGGACGGTGTTCATGTCCGAAGGGATCGCCGGGCTGTGCGGGCGCAGTGCCGCCGACTTCGAAAGCGGCCGCGTCTCGTTGTTGTCGATTGTGGAGCCGGACGATCGGGCCCGCGTGCTGGCCGATCTCAAGGCCTCGGCCGACACCTTGGGGAGCTACGTCACGGAATTCCGCCTGCGCCATGTGGATGGTGTGGAGCGGTGGGCGTATGCGGCCGGGCAGTGGGTGGTGGATGGTGAGGAGTACTACGTCGATGGGCTGATTCTCGATAACACCGCCACGAAAGTGGCGGAGCGGGAAATTCAGCGGACGCGAACGCAGCTGTTCAGCGCCATTAATGCGCTCGACGTCGGCTTTGCCATGTATGACGAAGAGGAGCGGCTGCTCCACTGCAACGACGCGTTCCGGCGGATGAATCACCGGATCCAGGATCTGTTGGTACCTGGGGCACGTCTCCCCGATCTCCTGTTGGCGATCGACCAACGTGGATTGGCGCATCACCACGCGGAGGTTGATGAGGCGGCCTGGGTGGCTTCCGAATTGGCCGTCCGACGTGCCGGTGGCATGCGCGAAATCGCCGAGGACGGCCGCTGGACGCGCCACGTCGATACGCGATCGCCGGAAGGGCTCTTGGTATCGCTGCGGACAGATATCACCGACCTCAAGCGCCTGACCGTGCGCATGGCGGAAGCGCGTGATGCGGCCGAAGCCGCGAACCGCTCCAAGAGTGAATTCCTGGCCAATATGAGTCACGAGATCCGCACGCCAATGAATGGGATCATTGGTATGACGGCGTTGACGCTCGAGACACAGCTCGCCGAGGATCAGCGCGAGTATCTGGAGATGGTGCGCGCATCAGCGGAATCGTTGCTGGTGATCATCAATGACATCCTGGACTTCTCGAAGATGGAAGCCGGGATGTTGCGCTTGGAGCAGGTGCCCTTTGGATTGCCCGACCTGCTCCATCAGTGCCTCAAGCCGTTGGGGGTGCAGGCGGCCGAGAAGTCGCTGGAGATGCTCTATCGGATCGCCCCGGATGTACCGCGGGAGATTACGGCCGACCCCGGGCGGCTGCGGCAGGTGCTGACGAACCTCGTGGGGAATGCCCTCAAGTTCACGGAGCAGGGGGAGGTCACCGTCGACGTCTCTGTCGTGGAACGGCGGGCGGGTGACAGCTTGCTGCTGGAGTTTGTCGTCCGGGATACCGGCATTGGGATTGTGGAAGAGGAGCAGCAGCGGATTTTCGACGCCTTCTCTCAGGCGGATTCGTCGGTGACGCGGCGCTATGGTGGCACCGGGCTGGGGCTGGCCATCGCGCGTCGTCTCGTGGTGCTGATGGGTGGACAGATTTGGTTGTCCAGCATGCGCGGGCGTGGCAGTGCCTTTCACTTTACCATGCTGGCGCGTGCCTCGGCCGATGCCGGTGGCGCGGGCGATCAGGCGTTGGTGACCGGGGTGCTGCGCGGTCGGACGGTGTTGATCGTGGATGACAACGCCACGCACTGTCACTGGCTGGGGGAATCCCTCGGTCGGTGGGGGATGCTCCCGACCGAGGTGACGACGGCGGCGGAGGCCGCACGGTTGTTGGCCGCTGGCGCGCCGGGCTTCGGGGCGTATCTGATCGATGCGGATTTGCCCGGGGAATCCGGCTTTGATCTGATCGCGCCCCTGCGCGATCGGCAGGTTGCGCTCTCGCATGTCTGGATGATGGTCTCTGCCGCGAATCTGACGCGCGATGCGGCTCGCTGTCGCGCGTGGGGGCTGGGCGGCTATCTCATCAAGCCGGTGCAACTGTCCGCGCTCCTCGATGATCTGCTGCGTGCCTTCAGCGGCGTACAGCCGTCGGAGGCGGCGCGCCTGACACCGAGCCTGCCATCCTTGCCGGCGTTCCCGGAGGAGCGGACGGTCCTGCTGGTGGAGGACACGGCCGTCAACCAAGTACTCGCGACGCGTCTGCTGCAGAAGCTGGGCTATCGGGTCACCATTGCGGACAATGGGGCGCTAGCCGTCCGGATGGTCTTCCAGCAGCACTTCGATGTCGTGCTGATGGACTTGCAGATGCCCGTGATGGATGGGCTGCAGGCGACGACGGTGATTCGTCAGCGGGAGCAGGACGAAGGGCGTGGCCGACATCAGGTGATTGTGGCCATGACCGCCAATGCGATGGAGGGGGACCGCGAGAAGTGTCTCGCCGTCGGCATGGACGGGTATATCAGCAAGCCGATTGACGCGGTGCGGTTGGAGAGTGAGATCGGTCGCGTGCTCGACGCCCGCCGCCACGCCTAGTGGTCTCAGCGCACGGCGCGCCCGGAACCGACGAATCGATTCCGGGCGCGTGCGTATATCACGATCGGGGGGGAGCCCCCCGTCAGGGTCCAGTCAGGGGCTGTCGGTTACTTCAGGAGCGACAGGACGCTCTGACTGCTCTGGTTGGCCTGCGCGAGCATCGCGTTACCGGCCTGCGAGAGCACCTGGTTCTTCGAGAACTCGGCCATTTCTGCCGCCACGTCGACGTCGCGGATCGCCGATTCAGCGGCCGCTTGGTTCACGATCGCGTTCTTGACGTTGCTCATCGTGAACGCGAGACGATTCTGCGCGGCACCGAGCTGGCCCAGCACCGAGTTCACCGCGGTCAGCTGCGCCGACACGTCGGAGAGCGTCGTGATGGAGACGCTGGCCGTCGTCAGCGACAG
>JBEIUK010000119.1:0-8959 GCA_040374415.1 Gemmatimonadaceae bacterium
CCCGCCTCCGTCTGCTCCTCGCCGCCGCGTCTGCGATGGCCGTCGCCACCTCGCCGCTGACCGCGCAGCCCACCCGGGCGCGGGCGATCGGCCTCGCCCCGGGCATCTTCACCCCCGGTCGGTGGAATGCGATCACCGATGTGACCGGGGTCCGGGTGGGGCACGCCACCGTCAGCGAGGGCGATTCCCTTCGCACCGGCGTGACGGTGGTGCTGCCGCATGAGGGCGATCTGTATCGCGATCGCGTCCCCGCTGCGCTCCATGTCGGGAATGGCTTCGGCAAGCTGTTGGGCGTCACGCAGCTCCGGGAACTGGGGGAGCTCGAAACACCGATCGCGCTCACCTGTACGCTGTGCATTTGGCAGGTCGGCGATGCGATGGCGCAGTGGATGCTGCAGAAGCCGGAGAACGCCGGCGTTCGCTCCATCAATCCCGTGGTGGGCGAGACGAATGACGGCGGCCTCAATGGCACGCGGCTCCGCCCCGGTATTGGGTCGGCGCTCCGACGCGCGCTTGATGTCGCCGCGTCAGGCCCCGTGACGGAAGGGAGCGTGGGGGCGGGGCATGGCACCCTGATGTTTGGCTGGAAGGGCGGGATCGGCACGGCCTCACGCGTTCTCCCCGCATCACAGGGCGGCTACACGATCGGCATTCTGGTGCAGGGGAATTACGGCGGCGTGCTGCAAATGGCCGGCGTTCCCGTTGGCCCGCTGCTCGGCCGCTATGCCTTCCAGCGGGATGTCGAACCGATGCGCCGCCCTGGTGGGGGTGATGGGGCCGCCGAGCACGGTGACGGGTCGTGCATGATCGTGATCGCCACGGATGCGCCGCTGCTGTCGCGGAATCTCGAGCGGCTCGCGGCGCGCGCGGTGATGGGGCTCGCGCGCACGGGATCGAGCGCGTCCAACGGCTCGGGCGATTACGTGCTGGCCTTCTCGACGGCGCCGTCGGTGCGCCGGTCCCCCGACGCCGCCACCGCGACCGCGACCGAAGTCGGCAATGAGGCGATGTCTGCGCTCTTTCAGGCCGTGACCGAAGCGACCGAAGAAGCGCTCTACGACGCGATGCTCATGGCGACGCCGGTCGTAAGTCGCGGCGGACGCGGGATGCCATTGCCGGTGGACTCGGTGCGCCTCCTGCTGCGTGCGCGGGGCATCAGCGCCCCGCGCTGATCTCGCACGCGCGACCGACAGTCAGCGTCAGGGGGCGTGAGGGCGATCTCGCAGGAGGTCGCCCAGCACGGCACCGGCGGTGGCTCGGCCACCGGCGCCGGCGCCCTGGAAGGCCAGTGCACCAGCGGAAAGGCTGTGAATGACGATCCGATTGTCTGGCCCCACCACTTGGCTCCACGCATCCGTCGCGGTCACGCGCGTCGGCGTGATTGTCGCCGTCACTACGTCTCCGTCTTTAGAACAGGACGCCAGCAGCTTCACGCGGTCACCCTCCGCCACGACCTGTGCGGTCCACGCCGCGGTCTCCGCGTCGATCCCCTGACGGGCCACCTGCAATGTGCGCGGATCCACGCCGAAGAGGAGCCACGCGAGGACGCGCAACTTGTCTTCGGCATCTTCACCGGAGAGATCGCGCGTCGGATCGGCTTCGGCATACCCCAGTGCCTGCGCGGTCGCGACCGCGGCGTCCAGCGTGTCGCCCTGCGCGAGGCGGTCGAAGACGAAGTTACTGGTGCCATTCAGAATGCCGTGAATGCCGGTGGGCCCCACGCCGGCCGCGCCACTGCGGATACTGCGGACAATGGGAATCGCGCCACCCACGGCGGCTTCGAAGTCGAGACGCGCCCCCGTGGTCGTTGCCAACGCCTGCAACGCCGGCCCATCAATGGCGAGCAGCGCCTTGTTGGCGGTGACGACATCGATCCCGCGCGCCAACGCCGCTTCCACGAGGGTACGCGCGGTGGAGGTCCCACCAATCACCTCAATGAGGACGTCGATCTCGCCGACGAGTAGCTGCGTCGGATCGGTGCAGCAGGCGTCGGCGGGGGCGATCCCCGCGCGATGGCCCGATCGAGCCCGGGGCGGTCCCGGTCCGCATCACGCACCAGCACACGTTCCACCTGGACCCGCTCCGCCGCATGCGGGAGCCCCGCCAGCAACTCGAGGAGCGCGCCGCCCACGTGACCGCAGCCAGCGAGCGCGATGCGCAGCGGGCGGAGCGCCGGCGACTGGGCGGTCGCGGTGCGATCAGCGAGCCGTGACACGAAGGCAGACGCCTGCGTGTTGTTCGCGGCGGTGGACGTTGATGGGGTCACGACCTTGGCGCGACGGATGGCGTCGCGGAGAATTGCGCCAACCTGTGCCGGCTCCAGCAGGAAGGCGTCATGACCATGGATCGACGTGATCTCGGCATAGCGCGTATGGGCCACTTCGGTCCAATTCTGCACACTGTCCGCTGGGTAGAGCAGATCGCCCGGGACCCCGACGCCAATAAGCCGGTCGGCGACCGGTGCCAGCGCCGCCGCGACGCCACCGCGACCACGCCCGACGTCATGGCTGTCCATGATGTCGAGGAGTTGCACGTAACTGTCGGCGGCAAAGCGGGCGACGAGCATGTCGCCATGCACATCGAGCCATTCCTGCATGCGGAAGATGCCGCGTTCGTTGCGGTTCGCGCCGAAGCGCTGTTCCAGCCCCTGCGGCGTGCGATAGCTCAGCATGCCGATCATGCGGGCGAGGGCCAGCCCCTGTTCAGGGCCACCAACGGCGACGGCTCGCCGCATGATGGCGTTCCACGCAATGCCCTGCGCGGTTTGCACGGCAGGGGCGGCAAGTACGACGGCCGAACGCACGCGCTGCGGAAAACTGGCGGCGAATTCCAGCGTCACCTGACCGCCGAGGGAGCCGCCGCAGACGAGCAGCGGCGCGTCGATCTGGAGCGCATCGAGGACTCGCGCGAGGACGGCGGCCTGGTCGCGCGTGGAGATGCGCGGCATCGGCGCCGGGGGGACGCCGGGAATGGTGGTGCCGTCGCAGCCGCCCAGCAGGTTCGCCGTGAGGATCGCATGCCGAGTGGGATCAATCGCGCCACCAACCTCCACCACGCCCTTCCACCATTCCGTGGCGCGCACGGTCCCGGTGAGCGCGTGGGCGATGAGGACGACATTGTCACGCGCCGGGGCGATGGTCCCTTCCAGCCGGACATGCACCTCGAGCGTGTCGAGGTGCGCGCCGTGCTCGAGGCGGATGTCGTGCAGCGTCAGGATCTCATCGCGCACGGGCCACGCGGTGGCCGTCGTGGCGGGGCGCTTCAACGCGGCAGCGGACCGCCACGCGGCGGCACGGAGGACTTCGGTCATCGTGGCACTCTCCAAACAACGGGTGAGTGCCGCCAACGCACACAGCGCCCGGCAGACAAGGGGGCCGCCGGGCGCTGTCGCGGTTTAGCTCCTTATTTTGCGTGGCGGCAATCGGCGGCAAATCACCACGGGGGCCGCCGAAGCGGCCAACCAGACCTTCAGTTGTCAGACGGCGTCACCACCGTCTTCGTAACAGTATCGACCGCCGGGCCCAAAGGTCAAGCCGGGGGTGCCCACCGAGGCGTCAGCCGGCTCAGATCGGCTTGTAGACCGCCATATAAACGGCGAGCCCAGCCAGGAGCGGCAACAGGATCGCAAACGGCTTGGCGAGGGCGGGCTTCCGGTACGGCACGAGCACGATGGCGGACAGCAGCAGCCAGATCACCATCTTCACCAGAATCCAGCCGGGGGGCATACCGCGCACGATCCCCAGCCGGGCCATCATGCCAAAGCCACCCAGGAGGATCAGGAAGGAGCCAGTGCCAAAGAGCGCGGCCATGAAGCCCCGCGTGCTGGTGTTCGCCTTGCTGCCCCCATTGGCGGCGTGGATGGCCACCCCGCCGATCGCCGCGAAGAGCATGGCGATGCCAATGATGTGAATAATCTCGTAGATGTCGCGCGGAATCATGCTCAGGAATTGGTGAGGGTCAGGTCGGCTTAGTGGCCGTGGCTTTGCAACTGCGGAACGGTCACATCAAAATCGTCGACCGGCATGGGCGACAGACGATGATAACTGGTCAGGGCCTGGTGCAACGCGTCCTGTGCATTCTCTCCGACCGCGGAGAGATGCCCCATCTTGCGACCCGCGCGCGCACCGGCCTTACCATACAAATGCACGCGCGCGCCCGGCACGGAGAGCGCCGCGGTGATGTCCGGTGGCGTCTCTTGCAGCCAGACATGGCCCAGCAGATTCACAATCGCCGACGGCGCATGGATGGCAGTGCTCCCGAGCGGTACATCGCAGACCGCACGAATCAACTGCTCGAACTGGCTGGTGGCGACGCCGCGCATGGAGTGGTGAAACGTATTGTGCGGGCGCGGCGCCAACTCATTCACCAGCAGCGTACCATCGCGCGTGATGAAACATTCCACGGCCAGCAGCCCCACCATCCCCAACCGTTCGGCGATGGCCACGCCGAGCGCCTGTGTTTCGGCGGCGAGCGCGCTGGTGATGACGGCGGGGGTCACGGCCCACGTCAGGATGCCATTCGTGTGATGGTTGCGGGAGGGCGGATAGACCGCCACCTCACCACTCGGTCGCCGCGCCACGAGCACGCTGATTTCGTAGTCGATATCGACGCGCTGCTCCACGAGACAGGGGCGACCGCCCAACGCCTCCCACGCGCCCTCGGCCTGATCGGGGGTTGAGAGGCGGGCCTGTCCGCGGCCGTCGTAGCCGCCCTGGGTGGCTTTCGCGATGCAGGGGCCGAACTGCCGTACCGCGTCGGCGAGATCACTGGCCGACTGCGCCGCCGTGAAGGCACCCAATGGAAAGCCCTGCGCGGCGAGCCATTCCTTCTGACGGAGCCGTTCCTGAATGATGTAGACCGGATCGCGACCGGGGCGCACCGGCGCGTGGTTGGCGACGGCCGCGAGAACGTCGGGGTGGATCTGCTCGATCTCCAGCGTAATCACGTCGCACTGCCGGGCCAGCTCGACGGCGGCCTCAACATCATGGAAGGGGGCCGTGATGGTGCGTGACGCGACCGCGCGTGCCGCGCAGGTGGGATCCGGATCCAGCACTTGCACGTCGTACCCCATGTCGCGTGCGGCCATCGCAGCCATGCGTCCCAACTGGCCACCGCCAAGGAACCCGATGGTGGCGCCCGGGAGGATGGGGGATGGGGCCGGGAGCGTCACGGCAGAATCGCGTTGGGGGCATTGAGCGGACGGGCCAGCGCTTCGGCGGCCTTGGCCGCTCGGCGCGTGGTGAGTCGCGTCTCGAGGATCGGATTGTGCGCCGCGAGCAGCTGCGCAGCAAAGAGCGCGGCGTTGGCGGCACCGGGCTTCCCGACCGCAAAGGTCGCCACAGGCACCCCGGCGGGCATCTGCACGATGCTCAACAGCGCATCCATGCCATTGAGCGACGTGGCCACCACGGGGACCCCGAGGACCGGCACCAGCGTCTTAGCGGCGAGCATCCCCGGCAGGTGAGCGGCGCCGCCGGCGCCAGCGATAATGGCCCGCAGGCCACGCCCGGCGGCCGACTCGGCGTATTCAAAGAGCCAGTCCGGGGTCCGATGCGCGGAGACGACGCGGGCCTCGTAGGGGATCCCCAGTTCGGAGAGGATCTCGCAGGCGGGGGCAAGGGTGTCGTAATCGCTGGCGCTGCCCATCACGACCCCAACGAGAGGGATCACGGCAGTAGCGTCGGGCGCACCAGGCGGCGATGCAGGTGCCGATGCAGCGTCAGGCGCGGCGGCAGAGGCGGACACGTCAGGCTCCGGATGCGGGGAAATCGAGAGGAAACCGAAAGGTACCGCGAAGCAGGGAGCTGGCACAATTTCCGTGGATGACCAAGTCGACGAATGCCCCCGTGGTCGCGCCGGTCCCGCTGTCCCGATCTATTCGGATCATTGGGGTCCCGCTTGATCTCGGCGCCTCCCGGCGCGGTGTCGACATGGGGCCATCGGCGCTCCGGATTGCCCACTTGGCGGCCGCGCTGACGGCGATAGGCCACACCGTGGTCGATGACGGGAATCTCGTCGTGCCGCAGCGGGAAACGCTGCCGTCTGGGCGCCCCGAATTGGCGGCGATCACGGAGGTCTGCCAAGAGCTGGCCATCCACACCGCCGACGTGGTGGCGCGTGGGGAATTCCCCTTGGTCTTGGGCGGTGACCACTCGCTCTCCATGGGGTCGGTGGCGGGGGCGGTGACCGCGATGGCTCGGCAGGGGCGTACGCTGGGCCTACTCTGGCTGGATGCCCATGCTGATATCAACACCCCCGACAGCTCCACCTCGGGGAACGTGCATGGGATGCCGGTGGCGCACCTACTGGGTGAGGGGGACGCGACGCTGGCGGCGCTTGCCGTCCCTGCGCCGGCGGTGCAGCCCAGCCGGATGGCGTATATCGGGCTACGAGACCTCGATCCCCCCGAGCGACTCGCCATTCGTCGGCATGGCATCTTTGCGTTCACCATGCGCGACATCGATGAGCGTGGCCTTCCGGCGGTGATGCGGGAAGCGATCGCCCATGTCAGTCGCGATACCGACGGGATCTATCTGTCCTGTGATGCGGACTGGATTGATCCAAGTGAAGCGCCGGGCGTCGGTACGCCGGTCCCCGGCGGTGCCACGTATCGCGAGGCACACTTGGCGATGGAGTTGCTCGCCGACACGGGACGCCTGGTTGGGATGGATCTGGTCGAAATCAATCCCGTCCTGGACCGGGCCAATCGGACAGCGGAGTTAGCGGTAGAGCTGATCGCCAGTGCGCTGGGACGCCGCACGCTGTAGTTGCGGACGGCGTCAGCGCACTGGCGATCACTTCGCGCCGGGGGGCGCGACCACCGGCAGGCGTGCCGTCCCGCTCCACTCCTGGAACGACCCGTCAAACATCCGGGCTTCGTAACCGAGCAGCGTCGCCACGAACCACAGGACCGTGGCCTGCTGGCCAATATGGCAGTAGGTGATGATCGGCTTGTCGCCGCGCACGCCGGCGGCCGTGAACAGCGTTTTCAGCTCCGATGCCGGCTTCATGAAGCCGTTCGTGCTCACCGTATTCAGCGGCACATTGACCGCCGTGGGGATGTGCCCCGGGCGTGGATAGCCACCGCCATCGCCGTTGTAAAAGCGCGCCAAGCGGGCATCAATCAACGCGGTGCGCCCAGAGTCCTTGGTGACCGCCTCCACCTGGCTCAGCGTGGCAATGAGCTGTGGAATTGGACGCGCGGTGAAGGTGGCCGGCACCGCCGCCGCTGGTGCCGTCGTGGTGGTCGCGCGCCCCTCGGCCTTCCACGCCTTGAAGCTGCCATTCACCACCGACGCCCGATCAAAGGCGCCAAGGTAGGCGAGGGTGAAAAAGACGCGGGTGGCGGACTGCAGATTTTCATCGTGCGGCACAATGATCACGCGCGTGCGATCGCCAATGCCATTCGCTTGCGCCCAGGCCACCAGCTGCGGTACGGGGGCCATCTGCAGCGACAGCCCGTTGGGAACGGGCGGCTCGGCGATTTCACTCAACGCGACAAAGCGGGCGCCCGCCACATGGCCACTGTCATATTGCGCCTTCGTACCGACCTGCAGGACCACCACATCAGCGTCATTGCGATGCGTGTCGAGCCACGCCGTACTGACGAGCATCTGACTGGACGGCGGCGTCCCAATTGGCGCCCCCAGCGTGGTGCGTGGACCCTGATGGCACGCTGCCAGCAGGCCGGCGACGACGATGGTACCGAGGCGGCCGACTGAACGACGGGCGCGCGATGTGTTGATGGGGATCATGATCACAGAGGGGTCAGGGCGTAATGATCGGACGGCCACGAGCATCGCGGACCGTCACGGGCGCGATCTTGAGTGCGCGCAGCGCCGGTGCGAGGGTGGCGGTATCGCCGGCAATGACAATCGTGAGTGATGCCGGGTTGAGATGTTGCTGCGCGACCCGCTGCACGTCACCGCGGGTCACCGCGGCCATGCGCGCCTGATACTGTCGCAGCGTGCTCAGCGGAATCCCCACGGGCACGAGGGTCGCGATTTCCCGCGCCAGATCCCCCGATGTTTCGAAGCGCTCGGCGTAGCTGAGTTGTAGATACGTCTTCGTCTTTGCCAACTCGGTGGCCGGCATCGGCGAGCGAATCACGTTGAGTTCGCGCAGGAATTCCAGGAGCGCCGAGTCCGTCTTGGCGGCGACGACTTCGGCGCGGGCAGTAAAGGGGCCGGCCTCGCGGCGCATGGCAAAGCCCGAGGACGCACCGTAGGTATAGCCCTTGGTTTCGCGCAGATTCTGATTGAGGCGACTCGTGAACGAGCCGCCGAGCGCGGTGTTCATGACCTGCAGGGCGTAGTAGTCCGGTGTGCTTCGGGCCACGCCGACGCCACCGATGCGGAATGAGGACTGCGCCGCGCGCGGCTTGTCGATGAGCGTGATGGTGGTGGGCGCTGCTGCCGGCGCCTTCACGGTACGCAAAACCGGCAACGTCCCCCGCGACCACGTCCCAAAGGCCGCGGACGCTTTCATCAGCGCTTCGGCTACCGTGAGATCGCCGGCAATAATCAGCGTGGCATTGTTCGGGCGGTACCAGGTGCGCCAGAAGCTGCGGACGTCGCTCGCGGTTATGCGCTCCACATCGTCCCGGGTCCCCGCGGGCATGCGTCCGTACGGATGATCGGGGCCGTAGACCAGTGCGGCAAAAGCACGGTCCGCCATCGACGGACCCCGGTCACTCTCCTGCAACAACGACGTGAGTCGCACATTCCGCAGGCGGGTGATATCCGCGTCGGTGAAGCGGGGGCGCAGCACCATGTCCGCCATCAGCGCAAGTCCACTATCAAGTGTCGCACGCGTGCTGTGCAGCGAGACGGTGCTTTGCTCGAGTCCGGCGGACGCGTTTAGGCGGATGGCCAGGAAGCCGATCTGATCTGCGAGGGCGACGGCATCGCGCGTGCCGGCCCCTTCACTGAGCAGGCTCGCGGTGAGGGTGGCCAGTCCA
>JBEIUK010000041.1:0-16029 GCA_040374415.1 Gemmatimonadaceae bacterium
CGACGGATTCAATGCCCGGAGCGCGCGGTAGAGCGTCGTGGCCTCGAAGTCCTGCACCACTTCCATGCGTCGCGCGAGCAACGCCTGAAAGACATCGCCAGCCAGAATGTATTCCTTGATGCGCGCCACATCGCGCAGGAAGGCCTCGCGCGTATAGCGGGACACGGGGACCGCTGGTGGCGCCTGCGCATCGAGCTCCAGCGGGGCGAGGACATCGGGACCGTGCAGCCGCGCGATCGTGTCCTCGAGCGTGGCGGTCGCCGAGGCGTAGCAGGCCTCCAACTGCGAGGCCGATGCGTTGGCGGGGACCGGCACCGAGACGATCACGCGCGCTTGTCCACGCCAGTTGTCAATCACGACGAGCGCATCGGTGAACACGAAGCAGGCGTCCGGGGCATCAATGCCGCGAGCCGGCCCGTTGGGCAAATCCTCAATGTGGCGCACCACATCGTAGGCAAAGAAGCCAACGGCTCCACTCCAGAAGGGACCGATTCCTGGCACCTCAACGGGCCGCATGGCCCGTACGATATCGCGCAGGTCGGCGATCGGATCGGCCGGCGTCCGGGCGCCATGCCAACCGGCCGCCTCGGTCCAATCCTCCACAATCCCATCGCGCAACCGCCAGGCGCCACGCGGCGCGGTCCCGAGATACGTGTACCGCGCCCACGCTTCACCACCCGCCGGTGCCGATTCCAGCAGAAAGCCAAAGGGGCCACGACGCAACTTGGCGAAGGCCGCGACCGGCGTGCACTGATCGAGCAGACAATCGCGCCACACAGGCACCAGTCCGCCCTCAGCGTGACAGGCGGCGGCATGCGTCCGGAACTCGGCGAATGTGGACACGGCAAGCGGGCGAAGGGAGCAGGAATTCCAGTGGGTGACGGTCGGGACTCGCGACCGTCACCCGCCATCGTGTGCAGCACGCACCCCGGGAAGTTCGCCCGCCGCCGCCCGTCGGGGCAAGCGATCCCGCGGCATTCCCATTAGCATTGCGGCATGACCTCCCCGCTTGACCGCACCACGGCAATGGACGTGGGCATTGTGGATGTGGTGGTGCTGGCCTCCGCACCAACCGCCGGCCGCCGACGCTCGGCCAGCCCATGGCGCGTCCTCACCCTGCGCCGGGCCGTCGGCACGCGTTGCACCGGCGCCTGGGAGCTGGTCCATGGCCGGATTGAAGCCGGTGAACGACCGCCGGAGGCCGCCCTGCGCGAAGTGCTGGAGGAAACTGGGCTGACGGCCCAACGGCTCTACAGTGTGGCGACCAATCCGTTCTACATGCATCGCATGGACACGGTGCATCTGGCGATCGTCTTCGCCGTCATCGTGGACGGGAGCGCCGCGATCACCCTCGGCCCCGAACATGATGCCGCCGTCTGGCGGACACCGGCGGCGGCATTACGCTGTCTCGCCTGGCCCCGCGAGCATGACGCCGTGCGTCACGCTCTGCATCTATTGCGCACCGGCGATGCGGGACCGGTCGAGGATGTCCTGCGTATTCTCTAAGGCCACGTACCCCGCAGGGCTGACCACCGCGTCGTTGTGGACTACGGCTTGGGGCGCGCCGCTGACCGGCTCCGCACGAGCGTTCGCTCCCGTTCCACCAACTGGAGCACCCGGTTCCAATCCGTCGCACTCGGCGTCCCTTCCATGACGGCGGACATGGGCTGGTTCAGATCCATGGCCCCATCAAAGATGAACAGCGCGGACTGCACTTCACGCTGGCGGAGCCGGTACTGACCGAAGCCGGCGCTCAACGGAATGACATCGAGCGGCCGGAAGTCACGCCCCGTGTTGGTGAGGATCAGTTCCTGTGGGGAGAAGCGCGTTTCCCCCTGTTCGAGCGCGAAGAAGCTCACGTACCACAAGGCATACGACGGTAGCCGCAGCCGGTCCTGTACGGCGCGAATCGCCCCCTGCTTGCTGGCGACCAGCTCACGCAACGCGCGGTAGGAATCCGGGGAGAGCAACCGGATGAATCGCTCGTCCAGCGGCGTGGCGCGCACCTGCAATCCTGACGCAGGAGCCACCTTGATGGACAGATCGTCCTGGCGCAGCGACCCGAAGCCGGCGGGCACCAGCGCGACGTCCGTGGTGTCGGTGCCCCGTGGCGGCTGGGCATGCAACGGGCCCTGTGCCAGCGGCGTACAGGCCGACACCAGGGCACTCAGCCACACCGTGCGCATCGGACCGCCGCACCAGCGCCGAAGCCCCGAGCGCCTCATGGCGCCTCGTCGTCCTTGGCCACGGTCCGCCAGTCTGGCGCCGCCAACAGCGACACCAGCGCCGAGGCCAGTTCGTCGCGGCCGCGCCCCGTTGGGGCACTGAACGGCACGATCTGATCCGCTTCCACGCCAATCGCCTTCGCGAGCGCCTCGAGCCGCGCGGGGATCTCTGCCGCCCGCAGCTTGTCCACCTTGGTGGCCGCGACAATCGTCGGCACGCCGAGGTCCGCGAGAAAATCGAGCATCACATCATCATCGCCACTCGGCTCATGGCGAATATCGAGGAGCTGCACCACCCCGCGGATCATCGGGCTCTCTGCGAGATAGCCCTCAATCAGGGGACGCCATTCGGCTTTGCGCGCCTTGGAGATCCGGGCATATCCGTAGCCCGGCAGGTCGGCCAGCACGAACGTCTGATTCACATTGAAAAAATGAATCTCCCGCGTGCGGCCGGGGGTGTTGCTGACGCGCGCAAAGGCTTTGCGCTGCATCAACCGATTCAGCAGCGAGGACTTCCCGACGTTCGAGCGCCCGACGAAGGCGATCTCCGGCAGCGTGACCTCGGGGCGCCATCCGCCCTGCGTGGCCATCGGGCCGAGGTATTCGAGTGAACGGATGACGAGCGGATTGTCGCTCATGTCGGGCGCACCGAGAGGTGGGCGAGGGGCAGCGGTGACACCGGATGCACCATCGGGGAGGTGACCAATGCGAGGGTCAGCACCTCGTCCATCGTCCGTACCGGATGCCACGTCATCGACTCCCGCACGGACTCCGGGAGTTCCGCGAGGTCCTTCGCGTTGGCCTGCGGCAGAATGACATGCGTCTTCCGGTGCCGATGCGCCGCGACGGCTTTATCGCGCACGCCCCCCACGGGGAGCACGCGACCACGCAGGGTGACCTCGCCCGTCATCGCCACATCCCCGCGTACGGGAATGCCGGTGAGCGCGCTCACCAGCGCGGTAGCCAATGCGATCCCTGCGGACGGGCCATCCTTGGGCGTGGCGCCCGAGGGCAAGTGCACGTGGATGTCCCGCGTCCGCGCGAAATCCTCGGCGAGCCCCAGCGCCGACGCGCGGGCCCGCACATAGCTGAGCGCGGCCGCCGCCGATTCCTTGATCACATCACCCAGCGATCCCGTGAGCTGCAGTCGTCCGCGCCCCCGGTACCACGCTGACCTCGACCTCCAGCATCTCGCCGCCCACGCTGGTATACGCGAGGCCAGCGGCAACACCCACCTGATCCGCCAGTGCCGTGTCGTCGGCATCGTATGGGGCAGGGCCCAGCAGCGTGGGGAGATCGGCCTCCCGCACCTGCGTGACGCCGTCCTGCACTCGTCCGACGGGCGATCCGCTGTCTTCTGCACGCGCGACTTTGCGGGCCAGGCGCGCGAGTCGCCGATCCAGATCACGAACGCCGGCCTCGCGCGTCCAGCCGCGGATCGTGGCCTGCAGCACGTCGGGCGCAATCGTCACCTGCTCGGGGCGGAGCCCATGGGCCGCCAATTGCCGAGGGAGCAGAAAGCGCAGACCAATGGTCAACTTCTCCGGCTCCAGATAGCCCGGCAGCCGGATGATCTCCATGCGATCCCGGAGTGCTTCGGGGATCCCCTGCAGGGAGTTCGCCGTCGTCAGGAAGAGGACCTGCGACAGGTCGTAGTCCACTTCGAGATAATGATCGTTGAAGGCGTGATGCTGTTCCGGATCGAGCACTTCCAGCAACGCGGCGGCGGGATCACCGCGCCAGTCGCTGCCGAGCTTGTCGATCTCGTCGAGCAGGATCACGGGATTCACGGTGCCGGCGCGTCGCATCGCCTGAATGATCCGCCCCGGCATCGCGCCGATGTACGTGCGCCGGTGCCCACGGATCTCCGCTTCATCGCGCACGCCACCGAGCGCCATGCGGACAAACTTGCGGCCGAGGGCCTGCGCAATGGAGCGGCCCAGCGAGGTCTTGCCCACGCCTGGTGGACCGACGAGGCACAGAATCGGCCCGCGTACGGCGCCCACGCGCCCCAGCACGGCGATGTAGTCGAGAATCCGATCCTTCACCTCTTCGAGGCTGTGATGATCGGTATCGAGCACCTGACGGGCGTGTGCGAGGTCGATGGTGTCGTCGGTCCGCGTCGACCACGGGAGTCCGAGGGCCCAGTCGAGCCACCCGCGGGTCACCGCCGCGTCCGGGGACATCGCGGAGGTGCGCCGCAGCTTGCGGATCTCCCGGTGGGCGCGCGCCGCGACCGGTTCCGGGAGGGCACGGGCAGCCACTTGCCGCGTCAGCTCCTCGGTGTCGTCGCCGTCCTCTTGGCCGAGTTCCTTGTGGATAACCTTGAGCTGTTCCTGCAGGTAGAACTCGCGCTGATTTTGGAACAGGGTGCCTCGCACCTGTTCTTCGATCTTGCGCTCGAGTTGCAAGAGCTCCAGCTCACTGCCCAAGCGTTCGACCAGCGCCTCGGCGAGCGCGCTGCGCGTCTCGGCCTCCAGCAAGCGCTGACGCTGATCCACCGGGATCTGCAGATGCGCCGCGATGCCGTACAGCACCCGCTCATCGCTGTCGACGGTTTGCAGCATCGCGACGATTTCCGCCGGGAGCCGACGCTGCATGCCGGCGTATTCTTCGAAGAGCGTGAGCGCATGCCGGACGCGCGCGCGGGTTGCATCCTGGCCCACTTCGGCGGACTCGTCCGCCAACGGGAAGGGGGCAATGCGGGCTTCCAGCAATGGGCTGCCCCGACGCGTGAGGACCCGCTGGACCTTCACCCGGGTCAGCCCGTCGATGAGCACCTTGGTGGTGCCCCCGGTGAGCCGCGTGACCTGCTGGAGGCGACCGATTACCCCCACCCGGTAGAGCGACGCCGCCGTTGGGGTGGCGGTCTCCGCGCTCCGTTGTGTGAGGAGGAGCACCTCGCGGTTCCCCTCGGCCGCTTCCGCGACAGCCGCCAGCGATCCCGCTCGCCCAATGAGCAGCGGCATGGCGACGTGGGGGAAAAGGACCACGTCACGCAGCGGGAGAACCGGCAGGCGCGAGGCCGTGCCGGGCTCGGGGCGGGCGCGCGGGCTCAGGCTTCCTTCTTCTGGCGCTTGGGAGCGATTTCGAGGAGCGGGGCGACGCCGTGCTGCACGGCGGCCTCGGTCACGCGGACTTCCACGACGTCATCGCGCGTGGGCAGTTCGAACATGGTATCGAGCAGCGTCTCCTCGAGAATCGAGCGGAGGCCACGGGCCCCCGTGCCCCGCTTGAGCGCCTTGGCGGCGACGGCGCGAAGCGCCGATTCCTCGAACGTGATCTTGACCTCTTCGAGATCGAACATGCGCTGGTACTGCTTGGTCAGCGCATTCTTCGGCTCCTTGAGGATCTGCACGAGCGCATCTTCGTCGAGCCCCTCGAGTGGCACGCACACCGGGAGGCGGCCCACGAGTTCCGGGATGATCCCGAACCGGAGCAGATCGTCTGGCTCCACTTCCGCGAACGGCGTCTTGGGCGTGGCCTTGGCGATCGGGACCACCTTGTCGTCGGTGGGCACCTTGTCGCCGAAGCCAATCTGCCGACGGCCGATACGCGCTTCAATGATCTTCTCCAGCCCGTCGAACGCCCCGCCGCAAATGAACAGGATGTCCTTCGTGTTGATCTGGATGTACTCCTGCTGCGGATGCTTGCGGCCGCCCTGCGGCGGCACACTGGCAACCGTGCCCTCGAGGATCTTAAGCAGTGCCTGCTGCACCCCTTCACCGGAGACGTCACGCGTGATGGACGGGTTCTCCGACTTCCGCGCGATCTTATCGATTTCGTCGATGTACACGATGCCGCGCTCGCACTCGGCGACATTGAAGTCGCCCGCCTGCAGCAGCCGCACCAAAATGTTCTCGACATCTTCGCCGACATAGCCCGCTTCGGTCAGCGTCGTGGCGTCGGCGATCGTGAACGGGACGTCCAGGATGCGCGCCAGCGTCTGGGCCAGCAACGTCTTCCCTACGCCCGTCGGGCCCATCAGGAGGATGTTGCTCTTGTCGAGCTCCACATCATCTTCGCGGGCGGAGCCAGCGGCGTTGATGCGCTTGTAGTGATTGTAGACCGCGACCGACAGCGCCTTCTTGGCCAAGTCCTGCCCGATCACATACTGGTCGAGGATGCCCTTGATCTCCCGCGGCGACGGAACCTGGGTGATGGCATCGGCCACCTCCCGTTCCTCGTCCTCCGCAAGAATCTCGTTACACAGCGCGATGCACTCATTGCAGATATAGACCGAGGGGCCGGAAATGAATTTCCGCACCGCATCCTTGGACTTTCCGCAAAACGAGCAGCGCAGGTGCTTGTCGTGGGACATGTCGTTCCGATCGGGTAAACGGGGGGTATCGTCGTGACACCGCCCCCTCGTAGTTAACTCTACCCGAGGGTCAGGGTCAAGCGAATTCGGGGGCCAGCCTCCGTGCTGTGCCACCGCCTCCTTCCGCTCTCAGTCTCGGCAGCTCCCCGAAAAGCTTCAGTGGGCCTCCCAAATGCTGGCGGAGCGGTGGTGCGGATCGTAGGCTATGGAATGGCCATCAGCCGGCCGGTCGGGCCGGCGATTGACGCCGTTTCCGAGGATGCTGGTATGTGGCCGTTCAAGCTGTTCCTTATGGTGCACATCGCGTGCGGGGCCGTAGGCCTCGTGCTCTTCTGGATTCCCGTCGTCGGCCGGAAGGGGAGTGCCAACCACCGCAGCTATGGGCGGATCTTCTCGTATCTGATGCTCGTGACCGCCAGCATGGCGCTCGGCATGGGGACCTGCACGATCCTCGACCCCGTGGCGACCCATCCCACGCTCCCCCAGCGACCGGAGTGGATTCAAGGGATCTTCGGCTGGATGATGCTCTATCTCGCGATTCTCACGGTCAGCCTCGTCTGGCATGGGGTCGCCACGATCCGGCATAAAAAGGACCACGCCGCACATCGCCACTGGGCGAACGTGGGGCTGAACGTGCTGGTGATCCTGACCGCGCTCAATTGCGCCTGGCGGGGCTGGCTGATCGGGGAGGTGCTCATGATGGGGATCGCCGTGGTCGGCGTCGCCTCCGGGCTCACGAATCTTTGGTTCATCTACCAATCGGCGCCCTCCCGGATCTCCTACCAGCTGGAGCATGTGAAGGCGATTGTCGGCTCCGGGATCTCGGTGTACACCGCCTTCATGGCCTTTGGCTTTGTCCGGTTGAGCCCCTCCGGGGCGCTCAACCCGAAGTTCTGGGCGATCCCACTGGTGGTGGGATTGGCGCTCATCATCTGGCATCAAACGAAGATCCGTCTGACCTTCCGGAAGAGCCGAGCCGGGCAGGTGGCCGCTGGATCGCTGCAGGGGACGGTGGACGCCTAATGGGTGATGCCACGCTGTACCGTCCGCCGGCCCCGAAGCCGCGGGCGCCGGTGCCGTCGCTCATGCGGCTGATCTGGCGTCGCGAAAAGGACCTCCTGAGCCTGCTGCCGAACATCGCCTATCGGGAGATGATCACCCCGCTGGGCTCCTCTCGGCGGGGGATTCTGCTGGTCAATGATCCGGTTTGGGTGGGCCGGATTCTTGCCGATCATGATCTCTTCCCCAAGAACGATCTGTTCGTCGAGGCGCTCGAGGATCTCGTGGGGAACTCCATGTTCGTCACGAGCGGCGACACCTGGCGCCGACAGCGCCGCATGGTCGAGCCGGCGTTCTCCCACATGCGCATCAATCGCGCCTTCGAATTCATGGCGGCCGCCGTGGATGATTTCGAACACTGGCTCGATGGCCAGGCAACGGCCGGCACCGATTTCTCCCTCGATGCGGCGATGAGTCACCTCACCGCCGATGTGATCACGCGCACGATTTTTTCGGTGCCGCTGGCCGGTGACACGTCGCTGCAGGTCTTCGAAGACTTCATGCGCTTCGAGCGGCAGGTGGGGAGCATTGATCTCAAGCGACTGCTCTGGGACAAGCCGTGGTCTGCGCACCGGCAGCCGGAAGCGGTGGTGCAGGCCTGTCAGCGGATTCGCGAACATCTGGGGCGCATGCTCGATACGCGCCTCGCCACGCCGGGACTCGATGACATTGCCGGTGCGGTCCTCGAGGCGCGGGACACCGATACCGGACAGCCCTTCACCCGGGAGGAGTTGATCGACCAGCTCGGCGTCTTCTTCCTCGCAGGGCATGAAACCACGGCGAGTTCCCTGACCTGGGCGTTCTTCATTTTGTCCCAGCGTCCGGATGTCGTCGCGCGAATGCGCGCCGAGGTCGCGTCGGTGGTGGGTGACGGCCCGGTGCTGTTGGAGCACACCAAGCGGCTGCCGTACGTGCGGAACTTCTTCCGCGAAGTGCTGCGCCTCTATCCGCCCATCACCTTCCTGCCGCGTGTGGCGGCCAAGGACACCGTGATCGGGACGCGGAAGGTCCCGCGCGGCACGATGCTCATGATCGCGCCGTGGAGCATGCATCGGCATGAGAAGCTCTGGCCCAACCCAGACCGCTTTGATCCCGATCGCTTTCTGCCGGAGCACGAGTCCTCGCAGGTCCCGGGGAGCTATCTCCCCTTCGGTGCGGGGCCACGTATTTGTGTGGGGGCCGCATTTGCGACGATTGAGACGGCGCTGATCCTGGCGCGGCTGGTTCGGCGCTTTGACTTCAGCGCGGTGGCACCAGACACCGTGCGTCCCTATGCTCGGCTGACTACGCGGCCGGCGGTGGAGATCCGCATGCGGACGGCCACGGCGGCCACGTAAGTCAGAATGACCACAGTGGCACGAAGAAACGGCGGTCGGGGATGCTTCCCCAACCGCCGTTTCCGTTGTCTCTGGTGTGCCCTGCGGTCCCGGCGTTACCGGATCTCCGCTTGGTGGGCAATCACGGTGTCCACGAGCCCATAGGTCTTCGCTTCGTCGGCCGACATGAACCGATCGCGATCGGTGTCGCGCTCGATCTGGTCGACCGGCTTGCCGGTGTGCTTCGCCATCAGCTCGTTCATCTTCGAACGCAGGTACAGGATTTCGCGCGCCTGAATCTCGATGTCCGACGCCGATCCGCCACCGCCATTCTGCGACGGCTGGTGAATCATGATCCGCGAATGCGGCAGCGCGCTCCGATGACCGGCGGCACCGGCGCAGAGCAGGAACGCGCCCATGCTGGCCGCCATACCCATGCAGGTGGTGTACACCGGCGCCTTGATGAACTGCATCGTGTCATACATCGCGAGCCCCGCCGACACGCTGCCACCCGGGGAGTTGATGTACAGATGGATCGGCTTTTCCGGATTGTCCGCTTCCAGGAACAGGAGCTGGGCAATGATGATGTTCGCGACGTCGTCGGTGACCGGCGACCCCAGGAACACGATCCGGTCCATGAGCAGGCGCGAGAAGATGTCATACGTGCGCTCGCCGCGGCTGGACCGCTCGATGATGTACGGCATGTAAATCGATGCCATGGTGCGTCTCCGCTGTCGTGAAAGAAGGAACGGTGGGCCGACCCGACGGGTCAGGCCGACACCGGATTACGCTCGAAGAGCCACGCGAACACTTTCTCTTCCGTCAGGTCGCGCTCGATTTCCTGCAGTCGGCCAGCCTTCTGCAGCTGGGCGTACACCTGGCCCGGATCGATGTTGCGCGCCGTCGCCAGCTCTTCGATCCGCGCGTCCACATCGGCCGAACCGGCCGTCAGCGATTCCCGCTCGGCGAGCGTATCGATCACGAGATCACGGCGCACCTGACGCTCCGCCATCGGACGGAACTCCTGCGCAAACCGGGCCCGCTCGCTCTCCGGCACCCCATACATCTGCATGTAGTTGCCGACCAGCTCATTCACCCATGACCCCGGTACATCAAACGGGTTCGCCGCAATGATCTGATCGATCACCTGGCCACGCACGTCGGCATCCGCTTCACGCGTGCCCTGTTCGATCATGTCTGACCGCACGGCCGCCCGCAGCGCCTCCACGGTGTCAAAATCCCCCACTTCGCGCGCAAAGGCGTCGTCGAGCGCCGGGAGCGACTTCCGCTTCACGTCGGTCAGCACCACGCGCACGTTCTTTGACACGCCACGCTGCGATTCATCGGGGAAGTCATCGGGCCAGCGCACCGACCGTTCGACCGTCTGTCCGGGCGTCGCTTCCATCACGAGCTCCTCGATGCCGGCGATCGCCTGGCCACCGCCCAGGACAATGCGATATTCCCGCCCGTCGGGCATGGACCCATCGGGCTCGGCGGTCGACAGCTGCACCGTCACCATGTCGCCCGGCGCCGGCTTTTCCGTCACCGGCATCCAATCCCCCTTCTGCTCACGCAGCCGCTGGATTTGCTCGTCCACCAGTTCGTCGGTCACCGGCGCTTCGCGGCGCGTCAGCGTGAACCCATCGATCGTGGTGAGCGAGAGCTCCGGGCGCACTTCGCAATGGAGTTCAAACTCCATATCCGCGCCACGTTCGGCCTTGAGGTGATGCACATGCGGCTGGTTGGCCAGCTGCAGCTGCTCCTGCGCGATGGCCACCTTGAACGCTTCGTTGATGACGATCTCCACCGTCTCTTGGTGGATCTCTTCGGCGAACCGTTTCCGCACCATCGCGGCCGGCGCTTTGCCCGGACGGAATCCGGGGATGCGGGCCTTGGTCGCGTACTTCTTCGCGGCCTGGTCTTCGTAGGATGCCACCGTTGCGGCAGGCACCGTGATCTGCAGCCGACGCGACGCGCCGGTCGCTTCGGTCGGGGTAATGGTAATGTTCATCCCTGAAAGTTAGCAGACATGGGGCGGGAACTGCACCGGGGACCCGTGGCGCGCCGTCTGGCGCGCCATCTCGAGCCCCAGATGGCGCGCCGCACGGCGCAGCTGCGGCAAGCCAATCGGGGGGCACCAGTGCTGGCGCCCCCCGATTCCTTTCGCTCACGTCCCGCGCCGGCCCACCCGCCCGTGTGGGGCCGAGGACCCTTAGGCCGCCGGGGCGGCCCGTGGTGCGGGATCTGCCTGCGGCGCCGCGCTCGCACCGGCCGCAGGGCCAATCAGGTTGGCGACGATCTTGCCACTCGCGATGACCCCCGGGAGCCCGGCGCCCGGATGGGTGCCCGCCCCGCAGAAGTACAGATTCGCAATGTCCGGCGCCTGATTGTGTGGACGCATCCATGCGGACTGCGTCAGCACCGGCTGCGGCCCAAACGCGCTTCCCATGTAGCTGTTCAGCGTCGTCTCGAAGTACCGCGGATCGACCCGCCGTTCCGACACGATATGCTGGCTCAGCCCCGGCATGTAGCGCTCTTCGAGGTACTGCATGATTTTGTCGCGATAGCGCTGACTGACCGTTTCCCAGTCGGTGCCACTGCCCAGATGCGGCACCGGTGACAGGACGTAGAAGCAATCATGCCCCGGCGGCGCCATGGACGGATCCGTGGCCGTTGGGCGGTGCAGGTACAAGGAGAAGTCCTCGGCGAGCATCTTCCGCTCGAAGATGTCGGTGAGCAGCTCCTTGTACCGGGGGCCCATCAGCAGCTCATGATGCGCCAGATCCGGATACTGCTTATTCGTGCCGAAGTAGATCACGAACAGCGACATGGAGTGCTGCAGCTTCTCGACGCTCCGATTGCTGACGCTCGGGCGCGCGGCGGCCGGGATCAGCGTGCGATAGGCCTGCACCAGATCCCCATTACACACGACCGCGTCGGCCCGCACCGTCTCACCGCTCTTGAGCCGGACCCCCGACGTCCGGCGGTTCGCACCGACCAGAATTTCGTCGACTTCACTCTCGAACTGGATCGTGCCGCCGAGGTCCGTGAAGGCCTTCACCAGGCCACGCACCAGCGCACCGGTGCCGCCCATGCAGAAGAGCACGCCCCACTGCTGCTCGAGCTTGTGGATGAGGGCATAGACAGACGACGAGCGATACGGATTGCCCCCAACGAACAGCGGATGAAACGAGAACACCTGCCGGAGGCGCTCATCCTTGACGTACTTCTCGGCGAGCCCTGCCACGGAGACGTCGGCGCGGCACCGTACCAGTTCCGGCAATACCTTCATCATCGAGCCCAGCGTCAGGAAGGGCTTATCGATGAGCGGCATGCCGACATTGAAGATGCTCCACGCTTTCTTGCGGAACTTCTTGTAGCCGGTGACGTCTGACGGCGCGAATTCCCCCACCTGACGGATCAGGTTGGCTTCGTCGCCATTGTAATGAAAAATCGACCCGTCTTCGAACCGGATGTTGTAGTACGGGTCCACTGGCACCAGCGAGACGTAGTCCGCCGTCGTGCGTCCCGTGAGCGCGAAGAGCTCGTCGATCACCCACCGCGCCGTGACAATCGTCGGCCCGGCATCGAAGGTGAACCCATCTTGCTCCCAGACATAGGCACGGCCACCCGGCTTGTCGAGCTTCTCGACGATGGTGACCGCATGCCCCTGGGCCTGCAGGCGGATGGCGGCGGCGATGCCACCAAATCCGCTGCCGATGACAACAATGCGCATGTGCGAAGGTGCTGAAGTGCTGAGGACGCGGACTGCGGTGCCGCGACCTTAGCGACGCAGCAGCACAGCGATGTGCCAGAGGTGCAGAACCATGGCCGAAAGCATCGCGGCAGCGAACCCGCCGGGCGCCGCTTCCGGTCGACGATGGAAGATCATCGCTACCACCAGCGAGCCGCCGGCACCGAGAAACGTCAGTACGCGCGCCGTGTTGGGCGGGCCTAATGGCGAGTCCGGATTCCGACGCTGCCAGAGCAGCAGGCCAGTCGCTTCGAGGACGATGAGCACCAGAATGCCAATGGGCAGCGCATCGGAATCGAACACGGCAACGAGACGGTCCACCACCTACCTCCGACTAATGCACGACGTGAGGAAAGAGTGCCCGCCTGCTGGCACTAGCGACCGGAGAGCGGCACGGGACGCATCGCCCCACGGCCATCGGTCGACGGCGCCGACCGCTCGTAGCGCAGGGCGGCGTACAGGGGGATCCCCATGGCAATGGTGCCAAGCACACCGGCCAGCACCATGTCCTGGCGCAGGCAGATGGCAATCGGCAGGACGCCGTTGACGGCGTACAGGAGCACCGGCAGGCGCAGGGGGGCCATCTTCGCCACCCACACCGATGGCGGAATCATCGCCAGCATCACCCGCGCGACCAGAATGCCCGTCAGCAGCCACCCCAGCCAGTTCGTGATCGGCATCCCGAAGAAGATCGCCTTCCCAATGAACTGCCGGAACGCGCTGAGCGACGACAGGTCGCCCATCTGCCAGTACCAATGGTTCGTCTTCACCATCGCGGGGTCCATGGAGACATCCCAGACGGTCAACACGACGCCACCCACGAACGCCCACCACCACTTCGACAGTCCGTCATCCTTCCCTGGCAGGAAGCGTCCGCAAATGCTCAGCGAGGCCACCAGCATGTAGAACCACGACGTCGGGATGTTGAACGGGACCCGACCGAGGATCTTGTAGCCCAGCTGGTCCGTGTACTCGTAGGCGCCAAACGGGTAGTCCGTCACCGTGCCCGCATATTCGGAACCGAAGGCCAGCGCGAGGGACACCACAAAGACGGGCAGCGCGCGGCGCATCCCCACGCAGTGCGCGAGGAACGCAATGCCGGCCAGTGCACCGAGGGTGACGGTCGTGGCCCCACCGTACTTAAAGCCAATCACCATGACCCGCTGATTCGCCGGCGTCTGCAGCCAATCCGGGTACGGGGGCACCAGGAAGGTGGAGAAGGCGAAGGCGGAGAAGATCGTAAAGAAGGCGTGCGCCAGCAGGGCCGTGGTGGCCAGGCGCAGCATCTGCGACGACGAACTCTCTTCGGAGTCGAGGAAGGACGACATCGTATCACCGGGCATGGGGTGCACTCAGGCTTGCGGAACCAGACACTCGCTCGGCGCCTGCGGCGCCGGTTCCCAGACAATCCGCGGGCCATGGCCGAGGGCGGAGAGGTCCGGGGCCGGTGCGCGATAGCGCCACGCATTCCAGAGAATGCCAACGCGGGCCATCCGGCCAAGGCGTGCCCGCGAGGAAATCGTATCGAAGCCCTGTTGCTCGATGGCTGACAAAATGCCGGCGTACCCCGTGGCGCAGGCCGCCGCGCATCGTTGGGCATCCGGGGCCAGCAGGGCGATGCCGGGGACGGCCGCGGCGTACAGCGCCCGGGCCCGGCTGATTTCATACTGCATGAGCGGACGCCACCGCGGATCGCGCCCCAGCTCGGTGTTGGTGAGCACCTCGGCGGCGGTCAGCCCAAACCGGGCGAGATCGTCGGTGGGCAAATAGCACCGCCCACGCTGCGCATCTTCACCGACGTCACGGAGAATGTTGGTGAGCTGCATGGCGGTGCCCAGCGTCCGTGCGTACTGCACGGCCTGCGGGCGCATGGCCGGACCAGCCTGCACTTCGAAGACGTAGGTGCACATCTCCCCCACGCTGCTGGCTACCCCTTCGCAATACTGCTCGAGGTCGTCCCAGGTGGTGTAGCTGGAGGGGTGCAGATCGCGCGCGACGCCGTCGAGCAATTCAAAGAGCGGCGCGGCTGACACGTCGTACCGGCGTGAGACCCACGCGACCTCGCGGAAGACCGGCCCACTGGGGCGTCCGGCCAGGGCGGCGTCCAGCTGCGCCCGATACGAGGCGAGTTGGATCGCCAGCCGCTCCGGTTCGCTGGCATCGGCCCGGTCCACCAGATCGTCGGCGATCCGGCAAAAGGCGTAGAGCGCATACGCCGCGCGCCGCTTCTCCGCGGGGAGCAGTCGGCTCGCCAGTGCGAAGGTCCGTGCATGGGCCTGGGTGATCTGGGCGCATTCCGCCGCGTCACTCACTGACGCCTGCGCAATCATGCCACCTCGAACAGCCAGGTCAGCGACGGATGTGGCATGCAGGGACTCAGAGAGAACTGGGACAGACCGCCCGGATGGACCGGCGCGATACGGAAAACCGTGGGGCATGTGGGAACGGGGACACAGCGGATCGCGGTCGGCACCTGCCGACCACCTGCCGTTTCAACGCCCGTCGTGACCAGAGGTTCCGACGTAGCGCGGCATCCCACGACTCCTCGAGCTAACCTGCACCCGTCCGCGGAAACTGTCAACAACTATTTACAATCTGACTGTCACACATTTTATACAGCTCAGGCATGGATGCGTCGCATGGGCCACGCCCAGCGCCTCCCACCACCTGGCACCAGTCGCCATCTTAAACGGATGCCGACCTTTCGCGGGACCCCGGTCGACCTCGTGGTCGACGTGCGCACCTTCCTGGAATTTTGGCTCGGCCACCTGCCGGGTGCCGTCCGGATGCCCTTCCAGACGATCGGGACCCGGATGCCCGCGCGGTCCGAGATCACCAAAGACTCCCGCATCGTGGTGTACTGCGCGAGTGGCGCCCGCTCCGCCATGGCGGCGCGCACACTTCGAGGCCTTGGCTACCGCCGAGTCGTCGACGGCGGGGCGATGGCCGCCGCCCGCGACGGCCTCACGCCCTAGCACCCACCGACGGCATCCCGTGTCACCCGTGTGGCCGGGATGCTACCACGGCCACCAGCGCCGACCGTACCGCCGGACTACCCGTGCCGTCTGGATCTGATCGAGCAACGGAAAGTCCCGCTGCAAATAGGGCTCACCCTCCGCCGTGATCCGGTCCTGTGACGGCCCTTTCCCGCGCGGTGCCCCCTCGCCATAGCCTTGATAGAGGGAGTCCACGACCGCCATGCCACTGATCACCTGGCCGATCGGTGAGAAGCCCATGGCGTCCAGCCGGGCATTGTCTTTGAGGTTGATGAAGAGCTGCGTGGTGCGCGTGTTCGGGCCGCCGGTGGCAAAGGAGAGCATCCCTCGCGCGTTGCTCCCGTGGACGGGATCATCG
>JBEIUK010000279.1:0-3383 GCA_040374415.1 Gemmatimonadaceae bacterium
ATCTGTCGCCCGCTGAGGGGACGCAGGCACTGGGGGTGGCCAACACCATTGCCGCCGTGGTGATCGCCATCCTCGCGCCGATTCTGGGCGCAATCGCCGACTACAAGGCCGCAAAAAAGCGTTTTCTGGTCGGCTTCATGCTGCTGGGCGTCACGGCGACCGCCATGATGTTCTTCATCCAGCATGGCCAGCTGCTGTTGGCTTCGGTGCTCTTCGTGGTGTCGCTCGCCGGTGCCACCGGCAGCATGACGTTTTATGAATCGTTGCTGCCGCACATCGCGAGCAACGACGAAATGGATCGGATCTCCACCGCCGGCTACGCGCTGGGGTATGTGGGCGGTGGGATTCTGCTGGCGGCGAATCTCGCCTGGATTGCGAACCCCGGCGCCTTTGGCCTCCCCTCCGGTGACGGGTTGACCCGCGCACAGGCGACGCTCCCCTCACGACTGGCGTTTGTCTCGGTCGCGGTCTGGTGGCTCGTGTTTTCGATTCCGATCCTGCGACGGGTCCCGGAACCGCCCCGTACGCTCGAAACCGATGAGACGGCCTCAGGGAATCCGTTCATCACGGCCTTCACGCGTCTTGGTGAAACGCTGCGCGAACTCCGGAGCTACAAGCAGGCGGCGCTCGCGATGCTGGCCTTCACGATCTACAACGACGGCATTGGCACGATCCAGAAGATGGCCACGGCCTTTGGCGCCGAGATTGGGGTGGGGCAGAGTGATCTGATCACGGCGATTCTGCTGGTGCAGTTCATTGGGATCCCCTTCGCCTTTGCCTTTGGGGCCCTCGCGACGCGACTCGGTACCAAAGCCTCGATTTTCCTGGGGCTCCTCATTTACACCGGCATTTGCATTTACGGCTATCGCATCACCACGACTAAAGAATTCTACGGGCTCGCCTGTCTGGTGGGATTGGTGCAGGGGGGGACGCAGGCGCTCAGTCGGTCGCTCTTCGCGAACATGATTCCGAAGCACAAGAGCGGTGAGTTCTTTGGCTTCTACTCGGTGTTCGAAAAGTTTGGCGGCATTCTCGGGCCGCTGGTCTTCGCGGTCGCGGTGAACCAGAGCGGCAGCAGCCGCGGCGCGATCTTGTGGGTGATCGGCTTCTTTGTGCTGGGCGGCGCGCTGCTCGCGATGGTCAATGTGAAAGAGGGCGAACGGGCGGCGCAGGCGGCGGACGCGGAGCTCCACGCCGCCTGACCAACCGGGGGCGTCAGGACTTCGCCGCCACCCAGTCGCGCCCCATCCCCATCTCCACCAGCAACGGCACCGTAAGTGGCGCCGCGCCCTCCATTTCGCGCTTCACGAGGGCGCGGAGCGCTTCCACTTCGTCTGGCGCGACCTCGAAGACGAGTTCGTCATGCACCTGCAGCAGCATACGCGACGCCAGCTTCTCCTCGGCCAGCGCCGCATGCACGCGCAGCATCGCCAGCTTGATGAGATCGGCCGCTGACCCCTGAATGGGGGCATTGGCCGCCACGCGCTCACCGAAAGCGCGCATGTTGTGATTCCGTTCGCGGAGCTCGGGGATGTAGCGCCGGCGCTTGAAGATCGTTTCCGCGTAGCCGCGTTCCTTCGCATCAACCACGCACCGGTCGAGATACCCCTTCACGCCGGCGAAGCGCTCAAAGTAGGTCTCGATGAACGCCTTGGCTTCGGCGTGCGTGATGCGCAGCTGCCGAGAGAGCGCGTGCGCGCCTTGGCCGTAGATGGTGGCGAAGTTGATGGTTTTCGCGCGCGCCCGCATCTCACTCGTGACGTCGCTCAGCGACACACCAAAAATGATGGCCGCCGTTTGCCGATGAATGTCACCGCCCGCCTTGAAGGCGGTGACAAAGGCAGGGTCATCGGAGAGATGCGCGAGGAGCCGCAGTTCAATCTGTGAATAGTCGGCCGACAATAGCTGCCAGCCATCACGCGCGACAAAGCCCCGTCGGATCTCGCGTCCGAGTTCCCGCCGCACGGGAATGTTCTGCAGGTTCGGATCGCTCGACGAGAGCCGTCCCGTCGCAGCAACCGTCTGGTTGTACGACGTGTGCAGCCGATGATCCCGGGGATGCACCATGCGCGGGAGGGCATCGATGTACGTCCCCTCGAGCTTGAAGAGCTCGCGGTACTCCATGAGCAACGTCGGCAGCGTGTGCCCTTCGTCGGCGAGCTCCTGCAACACACTGGCGTCGGTGCTGGGGCCGGTCGCGGTCTTCTTCTTGATCGGTAAGCCCAGCTTCTCAAAGAGAATGCGCCGGAGCTGCGGATTCGAGTTGATGTTGAACTCCTCGCCCGCTTCCCCGTAAATGGCCTGTTCGACCTTCTCCCGCTCGGCCTTGAAGCGCGTCTTGAGCTTCTCGAACCAGTCCAGATCGATCGCGATCCCTTCCCACTCCATATCGGCGAGCACATCGACCAGCGGCACTTCCATCGCCTCTACGAGATCGGCCATCCCATGGTCGGCGAGCATCGGTGCCAGCAGCGCGTGCAGCCGCAGCGTGACATCGACATCCTCGCACGAATAATCGCGCGCGGCGTCGACGGGGACAGCACTGAAGGGAAGCTGCGAGCGCCCCTTGCCGCACAGCTGCTCGTACGACGTCATGGAGTGACCGAGGAACTCGAGCGCCAAGAGATCGAGACCATGCGAGCGACGCCCCGGATCGAGGACGTAGCTGGCGAGCATCGTGTCGAAGACGAGCCCGGCGACCCGCACACCGGCGCCACGCAACACCAGGACGTCGTACTTCGCGTTCTGCGCCATCTTGGGGACGGTCGCATCCTCCAGCATCGCGCGCAGCGGCGCCATCGCCGCACTGGCGAAGGGCGGGAGGTTGACCGGTTCCGGGACACCGGCGGAGATACGCTGGCCAGCGAGGCCGGCGTCGCCGGAGAGCAGCCCTAAGAGGCCACCGCCATCGTCGCGCGTGTGCGCGAAGGGGAGGTAGTAGGCCTCCCCCGGTGCGACAGCAATGGAGAGCCCCACGAGATGCGCGCGCATGGCATCGACGGCCACCGGCGCATCGGGATCCGTGATTGTTTCCGTATCGAAGGCGATGACTGGGACTTCGCGCACCCGACGTAACAGGGCGTCGAGGGCCTCGAGCGTATCGACGGTGTGATAGCTGGCGTCGGCGAGGACCGACACCCCACTCGCACTCTGCGTGACCGCGAGTGGCGCAGGGCGCTCCGCACGCGGGGCCCCACCGGTCCACGGGGCCCCCAGCTCCGCCGCCGCTGCCGTTGCCGTTGCCGTTGCACCGGTGGTCGCGCCTGCGACTGCGCCTGGTGCCGCACCGACCGCCGCGAGCTCAGCGGCACTGCCACCGAGATCACGCAGCATGGAGGTGAATTCCAGCTCGAGAAAGAGCTGCTTGAGCGTCGGGACATCCG
>JBEIUK010000246.1:0-4266 GCA_040374415.1 Gemmatimonadaceae bacterium
CAACAGCTCACCGCCGCCCCCAAGAGTGCCGCCGGCGTCGACATCACCGGCAAGAGCACGAGCTGGAGCAGTGCCACCCCAGCCGTTGCCACCGTCAGCACCGCAGGGCTCGTGACGGCCGTCGGCCCCGGCACCGCCTCCATCACCGCCACCGTGGAAGGGATCACCGGCACGGCAACGGTGACCGTGACCCAACCGGCGGTTGCATCCGTCACGATCACGCCAACAACAGGCACCCTCGCCGTGGGACAGTCGCTGCAGTTCGCCGCGGCCGCACGCGACGCCGGCGGCGCCACGCTCAGCGGCCGCCCCATCACCTGGAGCAGCAACGCCCCAGCGATCGCCACCATTTCCACCACCGGCCTCGTCACCGCCGTCGGCCCCGGCAGCGCCTCCATCCAAGCCACCATCGGCGGCATATCGGCGAACGCCGTCCTCACCGTGACCGCCCCCGCCCCTACCTGCACCGGCCGACAGCCCTTCACGCGCGATCTGATCGATCCGGCCAACCTCAAAGTCGTCACGCAAATCGGCGTCGTGGGCGGTGGCAACACCTCCATTGTCGGGCGCTCCTACGCCTTCCCCAACGACAACCTGGCTGGTGTGCGACTCCCCATCACCGCACCCGCCAGCGGACTGCTGCGTGGCGCCGCGCATTACATCCCCGACGGCGCACCGGTGACGGGCTACACCCCGGACTGGTCGCTCTATCTCGACTTCGGCTGCGGTCAGTCGATGGAGCTCTATCACATCAAGGATCTCCCAACGGCAATCAAAGCCGTGATCGATACCAGCATCAGTAACGTCAGCGCCTGGAAGACGCTCAGCCAACCGATCCCGTTCGCGGCCGGCGATCCGATTGGCTGGTACATCAAAGGGTTCAACTCAGTCGCCTTTGACGTCGTGATGTGGGATACCACGGTCGTGAACCGCTTTGAGAATCAGCCGCGCTATGAACTCATGCGGAGCAATCTCCTCAACGTGGTCTGCCCGTGGACGCAATTCGAAACGAGTCGACGGACCGCCTACATGGCCCTCATCGGCTCACAAACGGGCGTGCGGACCCCCGGCGGCAGCTGCGGCACCGCCGAGCGCGATGTCGCCGGCACTCCGGCCGGCCAATGGTTCCTCTCCGCCACCCCCTCGGCCAGCTGGTCGATCAGCATGAGCGGGAATTACGGCGATCCGCTCCCCATCGTGCTCGGCAACGATAGCACGATCTACATCGGCCACATTGGCGCCTCGAGCGATTTCCGCATCGAGCGCAACGCAGCCACGTGGAAAGATCCGGCTACGATCACCACCAGTTGGTGCTATCAGGCGAGCTCCGGCTCCACCGGCTGGCTCTGGCTGCGCATGAACAGTCGCCTGCAAATGGATGCGGCCTACGGCGCCACCGGCAGCTGTCCAGCAAGCTTCCCCAGCTCGGGGTTCATGCCCTACTACCGATAACGACAATCGGCGCCGATGCACGGCGCCGATGACAAGGCGTACCAGGGCATCACCGCGTGTGGCGCGACTTACTTGCGCGCCACCGCCGCCTTGGGCGTGTACCACTCCTGACGGATCCAGTCGACCACCATCTCGATCTCGCGCGGCGTCAGGCTCTTCTCCGTTCCATACGATGGCATGCGATCGTTGTCGCGCCCGAAGAAACGCGGGTGCGACGGATCATTCACGAACGCCACCATCCACTCACGCGACCCCCACCCGTCGAGCTCCGGGCTATCCGTCCCCACGTCCTGGAACTTGTGGCACTCGGCGCAGCCACTCTTCGTGTTCCGCATGTACTGAATGCCCAGCGCAATCTGCGCGCTATCCTTCCGATCCATCGCCGCCTGCGACTTCAGCGCCGCCTGTGATGACAGCGCCATGACCACGTAGCGGCGCATCGCCTGCTGCTCGACCGTCTCCGGGATGTGATCGCCCAGCCAGCCCACCATATCCCCTTCGGTGTGCGCCGTGCCACCCCAATAGCGCTTCGTCAGAATCGTGTCGGCATTGAGGAACCCCTGCACCCACGCGCGGGAACCGTAGCCCTTCAAATCGGACGCCGAGATGGAATCCTTCGGCAACGCGTTCCCCAGACCATCATGCCCATCGTACCGATGGCATGACGCGCAATTCCGCGAAAAAATGCGCGGCCCCTGCGTGTACGGATCGTTACGCATCAGCGTAAGCGCCCCGGTGATCGGCACGCCAGCATTCGCCAGCTCCACCGCGCGCGCCGCATCCCGCTTGGACAGCGCCTTCGCCACCTGATACTCCGGATCCTTCCGATCGGCGGCAAGCGACTGCCACGACAGCAGCACCGCACCGGCCAGAATCGCTCCCATGAAACCGAGATTGAAACGGTGCCCGAGCTTCCAGCGGCCAAGAATCGGCATCGCGATCAGCACGAGAATGCCCACCGTGGGGAGCACAATGGCGCCGATGATTTCCGTCTTGCCCGGGAAGTACTTGAGAAACTGATACAGGAACAGGAAGTACCACTCTGGCCGCGCCGCCGAAAACTGCTCCGCAGGATCGGCCGGGGCACCGAGCGGCGCCCCCTGTTCGCGGACCACGAAGAAGAGCACAACCGCGAGCACGGCGAGGCACGCCACCGCATCCCGCAGCACCTGCTCTGGCCAGAAGCCCTGGTCAGCCCCCTTGAGCGGCTGCTTGGGGGTGAGCCCATGCTTCCGGAACAGGTACACGTGGCCAACGATCAGCAGCATGATGAGCCCCGGGATCACCCCCGCATGCAGCGCGAAAAAGCGCGTCAGCGTGAGATGCCCGTACGTCACACCACCCACCACCACCGTTTGCAACGACTGCCCAATCCCCGGACTCATCCCCACGATGTTGGTGGAGACCGCCGTGGACCAATAGCCGTTCTGATCCCACGGCAATAGGTAACCGGTGAGCGACAACGCGAGCACCAGGATCAGCAAGCCAACGCCAAACCAGTAGTTCATCTCGCGCGGCGCCTTGTACGCGCCGTCGATGATGACCTGCATGAGATGCAGCACCAGCAGCACCGTCATCGCCTGCGCCACAAAGTGGTGCAGCCCGCGCAGGAACCAGCCCCCCAGCATCTGGTGCTGGATGTAGTAGACGCTTTCCCACGCCGTCTGCGAACTCGGGCTGTACGACATCCACAAAAACAGCCCGGTGATGACCTGCACCACGAAGAAGAACGTGAGGGTGCTCCCCCACACATACCGCCACCGCGCGCCACCGGGGACGTTCTCGAAGAGGGCCTCGTGCAACAGCCCCTTGTATCCGGTGCGCGAATCGATCCAGGACCCGATCGACGGGCGTTCGTGACTCGGCGGCACGGCCATCAGACGGGGATCTTGTCGGGGGAGCCTTTGCGGAAGTTCTGAAAGCGCACCCACACCTCGCCGTCACGCACCACCGCTTCCAGTTCATCCATGCCACGCGGACTCGGGCTCTTCGGATCGGCGATCGCCCCATCGAGCGTGAAGCTGCTGCGGTGACATGGGCAGAAGTACCCGTGCGTGGCGGCATTGTAGCCCACCGAACACCCCAGATGCGGACACACCGAATTGAGGACGCGCACGGTATTGTCGCCGGTGCGCTGCAGGTAGACCGATCCCACCGGCACATTCTCGGTCTTGTTCCAGGCATCGACCAGCGTATCGAGCACCGGGAACTTGCGCGGCAGGCCATTGGTCTCCAACGACGCCAGCGACGCGACCCGCACGAGTCCACGGGTATCGGTCTGGCGCCGCAGTGGATCGAACAGCGTGAACAGCCCGGCCACGGGTGCCACCACGGCAATGAGGCCGCCCACAACAATGGAGGCGGCCTTGGCAACGAACGTGCGCCGATCGGGCGCCTGGTCGGTATCGGACATGTCTGCAGGGAATGAGGCGGGGGGAACCGGCCGAGGGGCGACGGTGCCGCCCGCTCAGCAGGGTCCATGGCGTAATTCTACGCGCCGGACCAGCCGTTTGCTGCGGGAACATGCGGCGCCCCCCAGCGGTACGTCAACAGAGCGCCGGCCGGACGCGTAATATTCTGGCACGCGCACATCGTCCGGCCCGGAGATGTGCGCGATTCTTTCCACTTCGCACTCCACCTCCCATGCACTTTCGAATCCGGCAGTTGGGCGCCGCCTGCGTGCTGGCCCTGGCGATGTCGAGCGTCGCCCACGCCCAGCAGGACGAGGAAAAGACCCCCCTCGGCAAGAAGATGAGCGCCATGAACACGGCCTTCAAAGCCGTGGGCCGTCAGCTTGACGATGCCTCGAAGAAC
>JBEIUK010000039.1:0-16193 GCA_040374415.1 Gemmatimonadaceae bacterium
GAGCGCCAGATTGGACAGCGCAATGTCCTCTTCGAGAATCGGACCATGCCCACACCACTCCGACAACCGATGCCCGAGAATCAACCGGTCATCACCAAGTCGCAGCAGTGCCTCCACGAGCGGATCACCCAGCTGCGGCCCACGCACCCCGGCCGGATTGAACGTCGGCGCCTTGGCCACTGGCGCCACAACGGTCTCCTCGTGCAGCTCGTCGTGGCTCAAAAGATCCGCACTCCGCGCGGGGCCACATAGTTCTGCGGATGCCGATACGGCTTGTCATTCCCCGGATCGAAAAATGGCCCAGCATCACTCGGCGCGGATGCCGTAATCGCCGTCGTGGGCACCACCCACAGGTTCATCGCTTCACCGCGACGCGTATACACGTCGCGGGCGTTCTGCAGCGCCAGCTCGGCGTCCGCCGCATGCACACTCCCCGCATGTTCAAACGGCTCGCCATGGCCACCCTGCGTGAACACTTCCCACACGGGCCAGTTGTCTTGTGCGCTCATGATCGCCTCGCCGGTCAGGCCGCAGCGGTGCTGCGGGCGGCCTGCTTCGCCGCATAGGCGGTCGCCGCTTCCCGCACCCAGGCGCCGTCGGCATGCGCCGCCCGGCGCGCCTCCAACCGCTCGCGATTGCAGGGGCCATTCCCTGCAATCACCTCGAAGAACTCGGCCCAGTCGATCTCGCCAAACTGCCAGTTCCCCGTGGCCTCGTCGTAGCGCAAATCCGGATCGGGCACGGTCAACCCAATCGCGATCGCTTGTGGCACCGTGAGGTTCACGAAGCGCTGCCGGAGCTCATCGTTCGTCTTCCGCTTCACCCGCCACCGGAGCAACTCCGCCGAATTCGGCGAGTCCGTATCGCTCGGGCCGAACATCGCGAGCGCCGGCCACCAGAAGCGGTTCACCGCCTCCTGCACCATGGCCTTTTGCGCCGGCGTGCCATTCGCCAGCACCGTGCACACATCATAGCCCTGGCGCTTATGGAAGTTCTCTTCCTTGCAAATCCGGATCATCGCCCGCGCATACGGACCGTACGACGCCTTCGCGAGAATCGTCTGATTCACGATGGCGGCACCGTCCACCAGCCAGCCAATCACCCCCATGTCCGCCCAAGAGAGCGTGGGATAATTGAAGATGCTGGAATACTTGGCCTTCCCACTCAGCAGCTGCTCCA
Organism: Gemmatimonadaceae bacterium; assembly: GCA_040374415.1. Taxonomy (GTDB): domain Bacteria; phylum Gemmatimonadota; class Gemmatimonadetes; order Gemmatimonadales; family Gemmatimonadaceae; genus Gemmatimonas. Next base: position 1,180 of record JBEIUK010000039.1, read on the forward strand.
CGAGATCCTGGCGGTCCACGCCCAGCGTTTCCGTGCCGCAGTAGATGTACAGGCCATGGCCCGCCTCATCCTGCACCTTCGCAATCAGCGCGAGCTTACGACGCAGGCTCGGCGCGCGCGTGATCCAGTTGCCTTCGGGGAGCATGCCCACCACTTCGGAGTGCGCATGCTGCGACATCATCCGGATGAGCTGCGTGCGATACCGTTCGGGCATCCAGTCTTTGGGCTCGATGCTTTCGCCGGCGGCGATGCGGGCCTCAAAAGCAGCCAGCTGCGCCGAGTCGTCTGTCGGGAAGGTCGCGGTCGGTGTCATGACGGAAATGTACCGGACGGCGACGCGGCACGACAATTGGACCGCCCTCGTGACGCCACGGTTTTTTGCGGTAAGTTGCGCCATATGACGACCACTCCTGCTTCCACCGAGGCCACGACGGTTCACGTCGCTGGCGGAACCGTTCAGGTCCAGATCGCCGATGGGATCGGCTCGATCACGTTTCATCACCCCAAGAGCAACTCCCTCCCGGGCGCCCTGCTCCGCGAGCTGGCCGCCACGGTCACCCGGGTCAGCGCCACCCCGGGGGTCCGGGTGCTGCAGCTCGCCAGCGGGGGGACGGGGGCGTTCTGCGCCGGCGCCTCGTTTGACGAGCTGGTCGCGATCAGCACCCCGGAGGAGGGGGAGACCTTTTTCAGCGGCTTCGCCGGGGTCATCCTGGCCATGCTCCGGGCCCCACAATTTGTCGTGACCCGGGTCCACGGCCGAGCGGCCGGCGGTGCGGTCGGCCTCATCGCCGCTTCCGATCTCGCCTTGGCCGTCGAGCACGCCTCGGCCAAGCTCAGCGAGCTGGCAATTGGGATCGGCCCCTTCGTCGTGGGGCCGGTTATTGAAAAGAAGATCGGCCTGGCCGGGTTCAGCGCCATGGCCGTGGACGCCGACTGGCGCGACGCCGCATGGGCGGAACGGCAGGGGCTCTACGCCCGCGTCTTTCCGAACGTGGCCGCGATGGACGCCGCCCTCGCCGTGGAAGTCGCGAAACTGGCCGCCTGCAACCCCGAGGCGATGGCCCTCCTCAAGCGGGTCTTCTGGAGCGGCACGGAGGCGTGGGACACGCTGCTGGCCGAGCGGGCCCGCATGAGCGGGACGCTGGTCCTCTCCGACTTCACCCGGAACGCCATCGCTCGATTCAAGAACCAGTAAGGCGGCGCGCTCTCGACAGGCGGGAATTCGGACGCGAAGTTGGGGGAGCAGTTCCCTCCGGCGAGTTCCCGCCTCGACTGACATCGACCCTTTCCCCCGCCCTCGATGCGTCTCTCCTCCGCGTTGCGTCCGCTCGCCCTCATGGCAGCCCTCCTGACGGCCTCGGCCTGCCACAGTTCGGCTACGACCACTCCCACCCCGGCCAAGAACGCCGCGCCGACCAAGCCGGCGGCCGTCACCGCGGCGAACGTCGCGATGGGCGACTCGATCTTCAACAACGGCAGCTGCGCGCGCTGCCATGGCAAGGGCGGCGTGGGCGCACAGAATGCCCCGGCGCTCGACGGGAAGAAGTGGCTGCAGCTCAAGACGGGGAGCTTCGACGAGATCGTCGGCATCATCAACAGCGGCGTGCCCGCCGCGAACATCAAGGACCCGTCGCACAAGAATGCCATGGGCGCCCGCGGTGGCCGCATGGCGCTCACCGATCCGCAGATTACCGCGGTCGCGGCTTACGTGTACACGCTGTCGCACAAGTAAGCGTCGAGCAGTAACGACAACGGGGGACGGCGCACTCGCGTCGTCCCCCGTCTCGTTTCATCTCACCGGTGTGTTCACCGATTGGTAAGGCTGTTGTGCGCCGGTCAGTGCGCCGGTCAGTGCGCGAGCGCCTGCGCGTACAACACAAAGGCCCCACCGGCCGCGAGCACGACCACCACCGCCGCCACCCCTTGCCAGAGCATTCGCGCCGCCGGGGGCTTCACGACATCCACCCAATCGATCTCTTCCGGCTCCGCCGCTTCAGCTTCGTCGTACACCGAGCGCGCCAGCCGCAGCGTGGGCGCAGGGGCCTCGTCGGTCATCGCCACGGCTTCATCGAGGATCCGCTGCGTGATGATCGGCTGTTCCCCGGTCGTCGTCACCGACGTCGCCGTCTCCGTCGCCCACCAGCCCCCTTCCGGACGCTGAAAGCGCATCGTCGGGGTCTCGTGGTCGGTGCCGCGGTCCGCATCGGACACGAGCTGCAACGGCGCCGGCTGTGCCGTCGCGCGGGCGCGTTCGTAGTGCGACGCAAGCCACTCCACCCAGTCCGACGGCTCCGACCAGTCCGTCAACGCCGCCATGAGCGCGTCCGCGCTCTGCCACCGCGCGGCCGGATCCTTCTGGAGCAACTTCTCCACGATGTACTGCAGGCGCGCCGGCACCTCGCGGGGGCGCAGCGATTCGATGGAAGGGAGCGTCTCGTGCTTCTGCTTGTGGAGCACATTGTAGAGCGCGTCCCCTTCCCACGGACGACGGCCGGTGAGCATCTCCCATGCGGCGAGGCCCAAGCTGTACAGATCCGATCGCGCACTCGCCGCCTGCCCATCGATCTGCTCGGGCGCCATGTAGGCCGGCGTCCCAATCGCGGTCCCGGTCATCGTCAGCCGCGAATCAAACTCCGCCGAATGCGCGATGCCAAAGTCGCTGAGCAGCGCCTGCCGCGTGCCCATTTCGAGGAAGATGTTTTCCGGCTTGACGTCGCGGTGGATCACGCCGTTGGCGTGCGCGAACGCAAGCGCGGACGCAATATCCCGCAGGACGCGTTCTGCGCGCTCCGGGGCAAAGGCGCCCTCCTCGACGACGGCCTGCTTGAGCGTCCGTCCGCGCACCAGCTGCATGACGAGCGCGAGTCCGCCGTCGGCCAGGCACTTCACCGAGTGCACCGTGACGATGTGCGGGTGCTGCAACCGGACCACGGTGCGCGCCTCGCGGCGCAGCCGCGCGATTTCCTCGTCGGCGGTAGCGGCAAAGCGCGGATGCACGACCTTGACCGCGACTTCCGTATGCCGCGCACGCTCACGCGCGCGGTACACGACCGCGCTGCCTCCGCGGCCGAGCTCACCGAGCATCGTGAATTCGTCTTCGAGGTCACTGACCTCGCGTTCGTCGAGCATCTGCGTCATCGGGCTCCACCTGGTGCCACCCGGCATCGGGCAGTCACGTGGGTACTCAGCGGCTGCGGAAGGTGAAAATCACCGCGCCCATCTCAATGCGGTCCCCATCCTCCAACAGCGGTTCGTCATCGCCTGCCACCACCGTCTGGTTATAGACGACTGGATTGGTCCCGGAGTAATTCCGTAACGACCACTGCCCGTCGGCGAAGCGCAGCCCGGCATGCAAACGGCTCACCGTTTGGTCCCGGAGCTGGATATGCCGGAAGGGCTCCCCCTCGCTCCGCCCGAAGGTGATCTCGACGCCATTGGGGCCGGCCACGTGGGGGAAGCGGATCTCGCGCCCCCGGTCCGGGCCCGCCACGATCTCCAGCCGCCCAGGGAGGAACTGCACAGCCCCCCCTTCTGGGACCTGGAAACGCAGGTCATGCCATTCCTTCATGACGCCGGCAATGCCCCGCACGCTCGTCGATGGTCCACCAAACCCTTTCGTGACAACGGGTTGCATGCTTTTTGCAGGACTTGAAATCGCCAGCATCCCATACGGGAGGGTGGCGGCCGAGGCAGAGAAGACCGGGGTCGGGTTGGCCGGGACCGGAGCGACCGGGACCGCGACGACCGGCGCCGGTTCCACAGGGGCCGCCATGGGCGCTGCAACAGATGCTGCGACAGGTACTGCGACAGGTACTGGGACGGGTACCGCGACGGGGGCCGGCGCTGGGGCCGGCGCTGGGGCCGGCGCTGGGGCCGGCGCTGGGGCCGGCGCTGGGGCCACAGCCTCGGCAGCCACCGGGGCAATCGCGGGCATCCCCACCGGCGGCGTCATGATCAACACCCCGGGACGGCCCCACTCGTCATTCGACGTCCGACGGACCACACCCCCGCCTATGATCCCACCGGCCGACGCGGTATCCACGCGCTGGTCCAACTGCCCCAAGAGCGGCAGTACCCCGCCATGTGGCGCCTCAACCTCCTCCGCCTCGCGCTTCCGCCACATGACAAAACCCACCGCGAGCAAAACCACTGCTCCGGCGAGCACCGTCACTAACGCAATCGTGGCAGAGGACATCGGCTCATCCATGGGACACCAACAGACACTGCAGGCGTCCATCGACGATTAAGGCCCCCCTGAGGTAATTTCCGCCCAGTCGCCCCCCGATCCCGCCCCACGACGCCCGCCCGGCCCGCGCGCGCCGATTTCGCTGGCCCCACCCGCGTTGCGTGTCTCGCACTGAGTCGCCCCTTGTCTATGGTCTGGCCGTCCTCGCCCTGGCGGCGAGCGCTCCGGCTCATGCCCAGACTGCTACCCCAACTCGTACGGATAGCCTCAGCAAGCCCGGCCGCACGGCACCCGCCCATTGGGAAGACGCCCTCAAAGCGCGCCCCCTGCTCCCCGGACGCCGCGACCTGACCCTCACCGTCAGCGGACAGGCCCGCTGGCGCGGCGAAACGGTCCACCACTACAACCTCACCACCCTCCGCGACGACTACAGCCAGTCACGCCTCGTCCTGTCAGCCGACCTGCAGGCCGGCTCCCGAACCGGATGGCATGGCCGCCTCTTCGCCGAAGGGCGCGACGACCAGAGCTATGGCCGCATCCTCCCGGGTGGGAACCGTCCGCAGGATGCCGATCGGCACGACTGGCAGCTCCTCTACGCCGACCTGGACTACGGCGCCTCCATGCTGCGCGTCGGTCGTCAGGAGGTCAGCATGAATCGCGACCGCCTCTTCGGCGTCCCCGACTGGAGCAACACCCGGAAAGGGCTCGACGGCGCGCGGCTTCAACTGGTGCATGGCGCCTTCGCCGTCGAGGCGATGGATGCCCGTCCGGTCATCGTGCGCCTCAACGCCCCCAACCGCGCCGACTCCACCACGCGTTTTCGCACGGTGAGCGTTGGCAGCGCCCCGGGGGCCGCCCCCCTCGCTCGCGGCCTCCCCGCGATCTGGCAGGGCTACTGGTACGAGCAAACCATTCACGTCGGCACCACCACCACGCGCCGCCTCACCACCGGGGGCCGCACGCAGTGGCAATGGGCGCTCCCGGGAGCGCGGATCGCCTCCCTCGAGTTCGAAGGGGCCGTTCAAGGCGGACACACCGGCGCGCAATCGCTCCGCGCCTGGTTCTGGGTGACCGAAGCCCAACTCCAGTGGAAGCGGCTCCGCGGCGCCCCCACCCTCGCCCTCGGGCTCGAAGAAGCGAGTGGCGATCGCCCGGACACCCCCACGCGGATCGAAACCTTCGCCGTGCTCTATCCGGGTGCCCATCAACATGGCGGCTACGCCGACGTCCTCGGCCGAGCCAATGCGCGCGAATGGCATCTCATCAGCACGTGGGATCCCACCAGCGCGCTCTCGCTCCGCGCTGCGGCGTATCGCTTTGATCGCGTGCGCACCGATGATGGTGTCTACACCAAGCAGACCACGCTCTTCCGGGCAGCCAGCGGCGCCCACACCCGGCATGCCGATGATGAACTCGATCTCACCGGCACCTGGAAGTTCGCGCGCCAATGGCGCCTCGTCTTCGGCGGCGCCGTGGTCTCCCCCGGGGCCTTCCTGCGCGATACCCCCGGCGGGGCGCACACCGAAACGTGGGCCTTCACTGGCACCACCTTCATCTTCTGATCGCAGGGGTCGCGCCATCGCGCGACCCCATCAGCCACGCGTTAGTTCGCGGGGCGGCTCAACCCGGCGCCGTAGGGCGCGACGCCTGGAATGGTGATCGGAAGGCGCCCCCCAATCGCCCCCTTGCCCAGCAGCGCCCGCGCGGCGGCACGCTGTGACGGCGTCCACGGACTCCACGCGATCAGGTGCGCGTCGGTGCGCGGCAATCCCATCGCCAGATACGGATTGTTGAAGGAGACGAGCATCACCTTCGTCCCCGCCTTCCGGAGGCCGGTGATCAGCTCCGGCAATCCACGCGTCGCCGCCATGGTCGCGGTATTCGTGCTCGCGCCGACATAGCTCGACACGATCACCACATCCGCCCCCGTCGCGATCTTGAGCGCGTTGTCGACCGCCGCTGGGAGCAGCGCGGGCTCTGGATTGGCCTTGTACGCCCCGACCCCACCCGAGGCGCCACCGGCCGTGGCATCGAACACGGTCTCAGGACTCAACGTCAGCGACAACAGCTGCGGAAAGCTGCTCTTGAGCTCCGCATCAAAGGTGCGCCCCGCCGAGAGATCCACGCGCGGCGTGATCGTGATGCTCACCACCCGCTTTACCGCCGGGGCCTTCATCGGCACCAACGACAGCGAGTCATGGACCAGCGTGATCGCCTGCTCCGCGGCACGGCGCGCCGAGGCCACATTGGCGGCGGTGCCCACCTGGAATCGGACCTGCTCCACATCCACGAAGCGGTTGAAAGAGAGGCCGAGTTCGTGCTTGAGCATGAGCAGCTTCCGCACCGACGCATTCAACCGATCCTCGGGAATGCGCCCCGAGGCGACACCATCAACCACCGCCTGAATGGAGGTCTTCGCGTCGGTGGGCATCAGCAGCACATCGTTGCCCGCTTCCAGTGCCTGCAACGTCACTTCACCCATCGACAGCTTTCCCATCACGCCATTCATGTCGAGGGCATCGGTGACCAGAATGCCCTTGAAGCCCAGCTGCGTGCGGAGCAGATCGAGCATCACCTTGCGACTCAGCGTCGCCGCCGTGTGCGAGCTGTCGAGCCCGGGCAGGTCCCCGTGAAAGGTCATGATGCCGCGAATCCCCGCCGCAATCGCGTCACGGAAGGGACGGAGCTCCACGCTATCGAGTCGGGCGCGCGAGCCCATCACCTTCGCGAGCTCCAAGTGAGAGTTCTGCTCGGTGTCGCCATGCCCCGGATAATGCTTGCCAGTGGCCAGCATGCCATTGTCCTGTATGCCGCGCATCAGCGCAATGCCCATGCGCGACACCAGCGCCGGATCTTCGCCGAAGGAGCGCGAACTGATCACCGGATTGGCGGGATTGTTGTTCACATCAAGCACGGGCGCGAAGGCGAAATGGATCCCCATCGCCCGCCCTTCCTGCGCGGTCACACGGCCCATTTCATACGCCAGCGTGGTGTCGCGCGACGCGCCAATCCCCATCTGATAGGGGAACGAGGTCGCCCCGCCCAGCTCAATCGCATTCGGCAGGAACCAGCCACCGCGCGCCCGGAAGGCCGCCCCCGTCTCCAGGTCCGCGCTCATAATGAGCGGCAACTTGGCCACCCGCTGCAGCGCGTTCACCTTGCTCGCGATATCGAGCGGGCTCCCCACTGACACAATCACGCCGCCGAGCTCCAGATCGCGCACCTGCTTTTCAACCGCCAAGTAGCCCGGGGCATCGAAGGCGGTGAAATCGCCCAGCGTCCAGACCCACACCAGCTGCGCCGCCTTCTGCCGCACCGACAGCGTGGCCATCACGGAGTCGGCCCATGCTTCATCGGTCATCTTGAAGACCGGGGGCTCCATCGCGGGCTGCACCACCGCCGGGGTTGATGGGCCACGCGCCGGCGTGGGCGCCCCGGCAGCCGAGGGGGCGGCCGGACGGCAGGAGGACAACGCCACCGCCGCCATGCCAACGGCGACGCCAAGACGACGAACGAGAACGGTCACGGGAAGGCTCCGGGAAGGGAGAGTCAGGGCCGGAAGTTAGCAGACCGCGCGCCACGGCCGATAGATTCCCTCCCGGTCCCAATGATTGCCCAGTCCCACGGTCCGCCCTTCGTCTGGCCCCTCTATGCCCCGGTTCCTCGCCCCGCTCCTGCTGGCTGCCGCGATCGGCTGCACCCATGGCAACAGCATCGGCCCCGTGGTCTTTCAGCCCCCCAAGGAACGCCCCGCGCTGGGGCAGACCTATCGCCCCACGGGGCGCGGTGCGGCCGGCGACGTCTTCGTCCATCTCTTCGACTGGCGCTGGGTCGATATCGCGTCGGAGTGTGAGCAGGTGCTGGGCCCCGCCGGCGTCGCCGCCGTGCAGATCTCACCGCCGCAGGAACACAGCGTCGAAGTCAGCGGCGCCTGGAGCGAACGCTATCAGCCCGTGAGCTATAGTGTGGCGCGAAGCCGCTCCGGCACGGGCAGCGAACTGGAAAGCATGATCACGCGCTGCAAGGCGGCCGGAGTCGGGATCTATGTAGACGCGGTCATCAACCACATGACCAACTATCCGAGCCCCGGTACCGGTAGCAACGGGACCGCCTACTCCAAGTACGAATACCCCGGGCTCTACACCGCGAGCGATTTTCACACCCCCTGTCAGGTCACCGACTACAGCAGCGCGGCGAACGTCCAGGACTGTGAGCTGTACAGTCTCCCCGATCTCAACACGGGCTCACCGACGGTTCGCGCCAAGATCGCCGAGTATCTCATCCGCCTCGCGCGGCTCGGCGTCGCCGGCTTTCGCATTGATGCGGCCAAGCACATGCAGCAAGTGGAGCTCGACTCCATTCTGCTGCTCGTGAACCAGACACTCACCGCTGAAGGCCGATCGCGCCCCTATGTCTTCGCCGAAGTGGGCGCCGGGAGTGGCGAAGCGCTGAGCAAGCGCGATTACTACGGCCTCGGCTACAGCTCGGGGGGCGCCTCGGATATCACCGAATTCACCTTCATTGGCGTTGGCGACAAGTTCCTCGGCAACGGTGGCCAGAAGATCGCGCAGCTCAACCCTACCGGCCCGGCTGGGAGTCAGTTCTCCGCCGTCGCCTGGGGACTCATGCCCAGCGACAAGGCCGTGGTGTTCCTCGAGAACCACGACACGCAGCGCGGCACCGGCAGCATTGGCTATCGCGATGGACAGGCGTATCGATTGGCCAATGTGTGGATGTTGGCGCAGCCATATGGCTTCCCCTCGGTCATGTCGAGCTTCGCCTTCGATCGCAGCACCGACGCCAGCCGCGCCAAAGGACCGCCCTCGGATGCGGGCGGGCAGATCCTCCCGGTGCAATGCGCCACCTCCTTTGCGAGCGCCGTGATTGGCCGGGACTGGGTCTGCGAGCACCGCGATCCGTACATCCTGCGCATGGTGGGGTTCCGGAAGACCGTGACCGGGACCGACATCAGCAATTGGTGGGACAACGGATCGAATGCGATTGCCTTCTCACGGGGCGACAAAGGCTTTGTGGCGATCAATCGCGAGGCGACGAGTGTGACGGCCTCCGTGCAGACCGGTCTTGCCGCCGGGAGCTACTGCGACCTGTTGAGCGGGGCGCTGCAGGGGGGCAGCTGCACGGGGAGCAGCGTCGTGGTGGGCACGGATGGACGGGTGACACTGACGCTGGCGGCCAACAGCGCCGTGGCGGTCACGGTGGCATCCAAACGGTAGCCGTCAGGCGGGGGTGTCTGCGACCACGCGCCATGGTAATTTCCCCCGGTCATTCCCTTTTCCCCTCTGGAGACTCCACAATGAAGTCACTGGCATTTTCGTTTCTGTGCAGCGCCGCCTTTGCGGGCACGCTGGCGGCGCAGCAGCCGGCGCCGGGACAGGCGCCGCAGCCGCGTCCGCTCCCGGGTGTGATCAACGAAGTGAAGACGATCTACACCAACATCAAGAACAACATCACGAAGGCCGCGGAGCAGTTCCCAGAGGACAAGTACAGCTGGTCGCCGACGCCTGACGTGCGCAGCTGGGCTGGGCTGATGGGGCACCTGACCGACGACAACAACGGCGCCTGCTTCCTGCTGGCGGGGGAGACCGCCGCGCAGCCGCGCTACGACAACGGCGGCAAGCCCACCGACATCGCGAAGGGGCTCAAGAAGGCCGATATCGTCGCGAAGCTTGCGGAATCCTTTGCGCGCTGCGACAAGGCCTTTGAAGCGGTCAACGACCAGAACATGACCGAGCGCAATGGCATGACCAACCGCTCGAAGTTCGGGGCGCTGTTCTACAACACGCAGCACATCAACGAGCACTACGGCAACATTGCGACGTACATGCGGCTGCAGGGGCTCGTGCCGCCGTCGTCGGCGCCGCGGTAAGGAAGGCTCGGCGACCGGAAGCGGTCGTCACATGGGGTGGCCGTGCTAATGGGATTCCGAGGCACGGCCAGCCCGAGGCGCCTCCGGCCACTTGTACCGGACATGTTTCGCAGGACAATCCCGTACGTCGTCCCCACAGTGCGGCGTGCGATCAATCGGTTTCAATGGGAGCGGCTATGCCACGGTTGCATACGTATCGGCAACGACACGGGCAGTATGTCCTGACGGAAGTCGATGGCATGGTGGTCAGCTATCAACTGACCGCCGCGGGTGAGGAACGGCTCGCGCAGGCGGGTATCACCGCAGGGGAACCGTTCGACCGGGCGTTGTTGCTCGACCTGTACCGCACGGGCGATGCGTACGCCCTTGGCAACGAGTTTCCCGAAGCCGTCCTCGCGAATCAGCTCCCGCTGGATTTTGCCGCTGATCCACACCCGGCGTCTGCGTTCCCCGTCTGCGATGGCTGCCGTCAGGCCATCGACCTCCACCTGTCGCTGCCGGGGCAGCGCTCGGACGTCACCGCACAGCTGCAATGCCCTCACTGCCGCGCCTCCTCGTCGATGCGCATGGACACCAGCATCCCCTTACGGCTCCTGTCGCGGTCGCTGGTCACGCGCCTGTTTGAGTCGAAACAGGTGGTCCGACAGTCGGAAAACGTGGTGCGCTATCTGGCGCTCCTTGACGCGGAGTTTCAGCAGCATTGGGAGCGATACCGCACACGCGATGCGGTCCGCCAAGCGCAGCTGTTCAGCGATAGCGACCTGGGCGGTCTGGGATTGACGTAGGGTACGGGGCGGCTTGCAGCGCCCTTGCCAGCACCCTGAAACGCAACATCCCGCCGATGTGCGAAGCACACCGGCGGGATGTTCACCTCTGGGAGGTTGGCGTCGAGTCGCCCCCTACCTCACCCGCACTCGCTGAAGCCGCAGACGTGGCACTTCACGCACCCTTCGGCGAACTCGAGCTGGCTGCCGCAGTCCGGGCAGGTGCCCATGAACACTTCGCCGCCCGTGCCACCAAACTCCACCTGGGCCTGCTCACCACCCGCCGTCGGGTAGGTCACCGGCGTGGCCGCGACCGGCGTCGGCATCGTGGCCGAGGCGGAGGCGTTCAGCAGATCCTGCTGGACGCCCTGCTTGTCCCGCCACCACTGCTCGAGCGCGATACCGACCGCGTCCGGCATGGAGAGCACCTTATTCGGGCCGAGGCCAACGGCGCGATCAGAGGAGATCCCGCGCAGCTGCCGGTGGATCTCCATGAGCGGAATCCCGCTGCGGAGCGCCAGCGACACCAGACGGCCAATCGCTTCCGCGTCGGCCATCGCCGACCCGCCCGCCTTGCCGAGGTTGAGGAACAGCTCGAACGGCTGCCCCTTCTCGTCTTCCGTGATGTTCACGAACATCACGCCCAGCGGCGTTTCCTTGCGGATCGTGGTGCCACGCATCACATCCGGACGCGACCGCTTGCCCCGACGCGACGCGCTATCCGCCTCGGCGCTGAACAGCGCCTTCTTGGTGCGATCGAGCTCGTTCTGCAGCTCGGCCATCGTCCCCTGCAGTTCGCCCAGCTCCCGCTTGAGCGACGCATCGGACTTGGCCTCGCCCTTCGGCGCCTCGCCCGCCACCGCCGCCTTCGCATCTTCGCGCTTGGCCGCCGCGTCCTGCGTAGCGCCCGTCGAGAGCACCTGGTTGTCGCGCGAGCCGTCACGGTACACCGTGACGCCCTTGCACTTCATGTCGTACGCCATCTCGTAGATCGCGCGGACATCATCGACCGTGGCGGCAAAGCCAAAGTTCGTGGTCTTCGAGATCGCCGAGTCGCAGTGCTGCTGGAAGGCCGCCTGCATCTGGATGTGGTATTCCGGCGCGATGTTGTTGGCCGTGTTGAACACCGCCTGCCACTTCTGCGGGACTTCGGCATGCTTCACCGAACCGGTCTTCGCAATGCGCTCCATGAGGGCGTCGCTGTACCAGCCTTCCTTCTTGGCGATCGCCACGAAGTCTTCGTTCACATCCGGCATCATCACGCCGGCCTGATTACGCATGAACGCCACCGCGAAGAGCGGCTCCAGCCCCGACGAGCAGCCGGCGATGATCGAGATCGTGCCCGTGGGCGCGACCGTCGTGACGTTGCAGTTGCGCAGCATCTGCATGGGACGGATACGCTGGCCGTTCTCGTCACGCGCACAGGTCGCGTCCGGCCCCCAGATCGACTGCGCCCACTCCGGGAACGCGCCACGCTCGCCCGCCAACCGCTCGCTCTCCTTCTTGCCTTCAACGTCGAGATACTCCATGACCTTGCGGCCCATCTCCACGCCTTCCGGGCTGTCGTACGAGATGCCGAGACGCACGAGGGCGTCCGCAAAGCCCATCACGCCCAGCCCGATCCGACGGATGCGCTTGGAGAGCGCGTCGATCTCGGGGAGCGGGTACTTGTTGACGTCGATGATGTTGTCGAGGAAATGCGTGCTGAGCGCAATGTCACGCTTGAACGCCTCCCAGTTCATCACGCCATCCACCACGTAGTGGCCGACGTTCACCGAGCCCAGGTTGCAGACGTCATACGGCAGCAGCGGCTGCTCACCACACGGGTTGGTGGCCTCGTAGGCCCCCATGTGCGGGACCGGGTTGTAGCGGTTGGCTTCGTCAATGAAGAAGACCCCCGGCTCACCCGTGCGCCACGCGCCCACAATCATCTTGTCCCACACCTCACGCGCCTGCGCCTGCCCGACGACCTGCTGCGTGGACGGGTCAATGAGGTCATACGCCGCGTCCGCCTTGACCGCGTCCATGAACTTCGTGGTGATGCCGACGGAGATGTTGAAGTTGGTGATCTTGGTCAGATCTTCCTTGCACGCGATGAATTCCATCACGTCCGGATGATCGACGCGCAGGATCCCCATGTTCGCCCCACGACGCGTCCCGCCCTGCTTCACCGCATCCGTGCTCGCGTCATACAGCTGCATGAACGAGATCGGCCCCGACGCGACGCCCGTCGTGCTGCGCACCATCGCGCCACGCGACCGCAGCCGCGAGAAGGAGAAGCCCGTCCCGCCGCCCGACTGATGAATGAGCGCCATGCTCCGGAGCGTGTCATAAATGCCGCTCTGCCCGTTGGAGAGCGCGTCATCCACCGGCAACACGAAGCAGGCCGACAGCTGCCCCAACGGGCGGCCGGCATTCATGAGCGTCGGCGAGTTCGGCTCGAACCGACGCTGCGTCATCAGGAAGTAGAACTCCTCCGCCAACGCCTGCACCGCGCCATCGCTGGCACCGTACCGACGGTCCGCCTCGGCCACCACCGTGGCCACACGCCAGAACATGTCCTCCGGCGTTTCCACGGACTTCCCGGACTTATCCTTGACCAGATACCGCTTCTCCAGCACGGTCCGCGCATTGGCGGACAGCGTCACTGGACCTTCCGGGGGGGTTGCACTGAATGGCATTCGGGAGCTCCTGCAGGGTTCTTGAGGCGAAATAGACGGGCGGTGCCGCGGTGAGGACCGGCGCGTCCCGGCCCTCGTGGGGAGGGTATTGAGCGGGGGCGAATGGTGCGTCGGTTCGTGAAGCCGCGCAAGTCAGCCCGCAAGACGTTGGAAATGAAGCGGTTGCACAATGCACATCACGGATTTGTGTGAACCGCTGTGTTTTCCACCTGAAACGATTCGTGATCGCGGGATGACGAACCGGACAGAACGTCCGATCGCACCCGCTATCGCCCCCCTCGTCACGCAAGGCCAAACCACGCAGCCAACTGCAAAGTTCCCAACAACTTGCGTCATTGTGCCCGACAGTGAACCCGGCAGCATCGCGGCACCAATCGCGCCCTGACCCGATGGTGGCGCTTCTGCCCGCATCACGTTCCGTACGGGATCCGCGCGACCCTTGCTTGCACTCACACCCAGCGGTCACCAGTTGCTCCGCATCACAAACCCCAGCCCATCTGTTACCGGCGCGGTATCCCCCCCGCACGGTACACCGCCGAGAGCGCCACATACCGCGCCGCATTCTCCCGGATCGCCTCCTGCTGCGCCGCATCCAGCGCCCGGACCACACGCCCCGGCACCCCAAGCACCAGCGACCCCGGCGGGATCTGCGTCCCCTCGGTCACCACCGCACCGGCACCAATGATCGACCCGCTCCCTACACGCACCCCGTTGAGCAGGATCGCCCCCATCCCCACCAGCACGCCGTCCTCGAGCACCGTGCCATGCACCACCGCCCGGTGCCCAATCACACAGTGCGCGCCGACCACCGTCGGAAGACCATCGTCCGCGTGCAGTACCGCCCCGTCCTGGACGTTGCTCCCCACGCCGATCGTGATCGCCTCCACATCCCCGCGAATCACCGCCGTCGGCCACACCGACACATCCTCCGCGAGCGTCACGCGCCCCAGCACCACGGCGGTCTCATGAATCCATGCGGTCGCCATCGGTCACGGCCTCCCGAGCGCTCGGAAATACGCTTCAAGCCCATCCGCCAGCGCCTCCGCATAGCGTCGCTGAAACCCAGCATCCCGCATCGCCGCTTCCTGCTCCGGCATGATCACAAAGAGTCCCTCCGTCAGGACCGCGGGATACCAACTCGGTCGCGCCACCGCGAGGTTCTGATAGTGCACCCCCAAATCCGGGAGCCCGAACCGCGCCACTAACGCCGACTGCACCGGACGCGCCAGCGCCTCACTCGGCTGATGATAGAACAGCGTACTCGTCCCATGCGCCGTGAACGGGTTCACGCCATCCGGGAGGGCGTTCAGATGAATCGAGATGAAGGCGTGTGCATTCATGCGACGCGTCGCCACGGCGCGCTCTGTGAGCCCCACCGGGCCGAGTGTTTCGCGCAGCAGCACGGCCGTCGCACCACGCTCGGTGAGAATGCGCTGCAACAGCTGCCCCACCGGCAACACCGCATCCCCTTCAAACAGCCCCGTGGGTCCCGTCGA
>JBEIUK010000151.1:0-7363 GCA_040374415.1 Gemmatimonadaceae bacterium
GCGGCCCGCGCCGCGGCGCGCGCCGCCGTTCGCGCTGGCTGCGTCGTGGTGTGATCGACGATCACGGCGTCGGGCGCTAACCCGGGGCGCAGCTCCGCGATCACGGTATCCACCGTGTCATCATCAAGCAATACGAGATGCACGCGGGAGGCACCAACCACCGCTTCGGCCGGGGTGTCCGCCACGGTGGCCCCGAACGCGGTCATCGCCTCAGCGCGGGCGCGCGTGCGATTCCAGACGGTGACCGTGGTCCCTCCACGCGTGAGCAGTCCTTCGGCAAACCCACTGCCCAAGAGGCCCATCCCCAACACGGCAACATGTGGCATAGCGAGACTCAGGTAAGAGAAAGGACGGATCGTGACGACGGTCAACGCGGGGCGCGGGCCATGGCGGTCTGACGCACGGCCGGCGTACTCGCCGGCGCGCGGCGATGGTGTGTGGCCTGCTCGAAGTCGTAGGCGAGCGCGAGCAGTCGGCCTTCGCTCCACGCGCGCCCAAAGAAAGTCATCCCCGCCGGCAACTGGTTGTCACGGGTATACCCCATGGGGACCGTGATGGCCGGGAAGCCCGTGGTGGGGGAGAAGAGTTGGCTATTGTCCCCATGCGGCGTGTTGAGATCGCCAATCCGCCGCGGCGGATTGCTCCACGTGGGATAGATGAGCGCATCCAGCTTGAGCGAGTCCATCAGTTGCACGACGGCCACCCGCAGCGCGGCGCGTACACGCTCGCGGCTCTGGCAGCCCGCACTTTGCTCCGGCATCTCCGTCATCGGCGCGGCATCACGCAACCGCTGCTCAACGGTCGGATGGAACTTGCGGCTCCGGAGGATCGCCTCAATGGTCTTCACCGGGGCGTTGGGCGCCCGCTCCGCGAAGTAGCGCTCGAGGTCGGCGCGGAACCGGTTGCAGCTCCCCTGCTGGCGCCGTTGAATCGCATCGAGGGAATCCACGCGGGCCGTGTCGATGATCGTGGCACCCTGCGCACGCAGGGCCGCCACGGCGCGCAGGAAGGTGGCGTTCACCTCGGCATCGAGCGTGGGGCGTTCATAGGCCTGCCGCAGAATCCCAATGCGGGCGCCTTTGAGGGCGCCACGGGTCAGTGCCACGCGGTAATCGGCGTCACGCTTGCTGTCGGCGGGCGCCGTCACGGTATCGGCAGGATCGCTGCCCACCACAACGTTGAAGACGGCGGCGGCATCCGCGACCGTGCGTGCCATCGGACCGGCCACATCAGCGACGGCATTCAACGGCACCACCCCCGCGCGCGACGTGAGTCCCATCGTCGAGCGAATCCCCACGAGCGCCTGATGCGCCGAGGGTCCGCGAATGGAGTTGCCGGTATCGGTGCCGAGCCCCACGGTGCCGAAGCTCGCGGCCACCGCCGCGGCGGTCCCGCCGCTGGAACCGGCGGTCACGCGATCGAGCGCGTAGGGATTACGCGTGTACCCTGGCAGAATGGAGCTGACCGTTTCATACGGTGTGAAGGCCCACTCCGCGAGATTCGCTTTGGCGAGCACGATCGCACCGGCCGCGCGAATCTTCCGCACCATGGTGGCATCCTGTGGCGGCACCCAGCCTTCGAGGGCGAGCGACCCGGCCGTGGTCTGCAAATCGGCCGTTTCGAAGTTGTCTTTCACGATCATCGGCACACAGTGCAGCGGGCCCACGGGACCCGACGCGCGGTAGCGTGCGTCGAGGGAATCTGCGACCTGGAGGGCCTTGGGATTGATCGTCACCAGCGCATTGATGACTGGGCCCCGTTGGTCGTAGGCCGCAATGCGATCGAGATACTGCTGGACGAGCGCATGACAGGTGAGCGTCCGCGCCGCGAAGGCCGCATGCACGGAGGCGATGGTGGCTTCTTCGACCGAGAAACGCGCGGCGCGCACTGAGGGGCGCGCTGCGGGACGCGCCATGGCAGCAGCGGGCGGTTGGGCCGCGAGCGGGGCGACCGATGTCACCATCAGCGTCGCCGCCAGCGGCAGCAGCAGGGCAACCGGCAGGGCCACATCGCCGCGGAGGCGCGAGGTGGCGGGGCGTGGGATTCGGAGGAGTGGGCGCATCTCGCAATCTACCACGCCCTGATACACCGCCGCCGCCATCCCACGGGGGCCTCCTTAGGGCGTTCGGCCCACCGGTGGACCGTCCATGGCGGCGCGAACCGCATTTAACAGGTCCCCGAGCGTCCACGGCTTCTGCAGCACCGGGTCGTCCGACGGCGGCCCGATCCCGTCGCTTCCACTGCCGCGCGACGAAAAGCCGGTGATCCAGAGGATGCGTGCGTCAGGGGCCATCGCCGCGACGGCCGAGAGGACCCGGGCGCCACCGCCGCGTGGCATTACGACGTCCGAGATGACCAGGTCGAAGAGCGAGCCATTTTGCCGGGCCAGCGCCAGACTGGCCGCAGCCTCCTCGCCATCGCTCGCTTCGATCACGAGGAACCCGTTGGAGCGGAGCGTCCGGGCGGTGAGTGCGCGGATCGCGGGATCATCCTCGATGACGAGCACGCGCTCCTGTCGCGACGGGCGTAGCGGCATCGTCTCAGCGGTGCGCTGCGGGGGGACCCCAACTTCCGCGACGGGAAAGCGCAACGTGACGGTGGTCCCAACATTGACCGTACTGCTGATCGCGACGCTGCCACCCATCTGATGCATGAGGCCATGCACCATCGCCAGGCCGAGGCCCGTCCCGTCCTTGTCCGCCTTCGTCGTGAAAAACGGTTCAAAGGCGTGTGCCAGCGTGGCCGGGTTCATGCCACTGCCGGTGTCGGCGATCACCACGGCTACGTGCCGCATCGCGCCACCTGTCGATGTACCCGGGCGGTCATCCGACGTGTCGTCTTCAAGGATGGCGCTCCCCACGCGCGCTTCCACAATCACGGTGAGGGTCCCGTCATCGTGCATGGCATCCCGGGCATTCGTGGCGAGCTGGCGCACGATCTGCTGGAGTGCGCGCGTGTCCGCCATCACCAGCGGCAACCCTTCGGCGATGTGATCCTCAACGATCACCGTGGCGGGAAACAGGCGCGATAGCATGCGACAGAGATCTCGCATCTGTCGATCGATCGCCATCGGTTCAATGCGCAGCGGATCCTGCCGCGCAAACGCCATCAGTTTGCGGACCGAGTCGGAGCCGCGCGTCGCCGCCCGCAGGATCTCGATGATCGAGGCATGTTCGTCGGACGACAAGCGCTCGCCACCCGAGGCTAGCAACTGTTCGGCGCTTGCGAGAATGACCGTCAGGACGTTGTTGAATTCGTGGGCGATGCCACCAGTCAGCTGGCTTACAGCCGCCAGCCGTTCAGCACGTTCGCCCACACGGCGTTCGACTACCGCATCGGATTCCATCACGGGCCCCCCAGAGGCCGGGTACACTGAACGACGCCTTAAGTATACATTGGGTAACAGCAGGGTGCCCGGTGGGCCACGCTCATGTCCCCGTCCGTGAAATGCAATGTCTGAATCCTCGATTCTTCGGCTGGGCCTGTTTTACGACGGCGCGTTTTTTCAACGCATCAGCGATTACTACCTGCACCATCATCCTCGGCGCAGTCGACTGTCCTTTACCGGCCTCCACGATTTCCTGCGTGAAGAGACGGCGGCACGGATGGATACGGATCCGGCGCGCACCCGCGTGGTTGAGGCGCACTATTACCGCGGACGACTCCCCACCCGCATGGCCACCGAACGTGACGTGGTCGTCGGGGAACGCTCATGGGATGAGTCGCTCATGTATGCCGGGATTGAGCCGCATTATCAGCCGTTGCTCGTGGGCTCGGGTGGGCGACTGGAAGAGAAAGGGATCGACGTCGCCCTGGCACTGGACGCCTATGACCTGGCCCGCCGCGCCGAGATTGATGTGTTGGTCCTGCTCGCGGGAGATGGGGATTTCTACCCCCTGCTCCGGCGATTGCACGCCACCGGAACCGCCACGCTGCTCCCGGTCTGGGACGTGGACTATGTCGATGACCGCGGCGGCGAGCGGCAGCTGCGGGCGGCTGGCCGACTCCGGGCTGAAGCCACCTGGTCCGTCGATATGCCGGTCCGGATCGAGGCGCTTGCGCGCACGCATCCGATTCGGGTGGCGTCGCTCTTCGTGAGCCGGCGCGAATCGGTCGTGGCGGAGCGGCCCAGTCCGGCATCGGAGGGGCCGCTCGAGGAGCATGACAGCGTGGCGGCACCGGTGCTGCCACCGGATGCCACCGACGCGGGGGCACCGGAGGCCTCCAGTCGGGGACGGGGCGCGCTCCCCGCCGCCGGTGCGGCGAGCGGCAACCTGGACTACGACGCCGTCGGGTATCCGCTCTAAGCGGACCCCGACGGGTCGCACCCACGTCGGATCAGGTCAGCGCGTCAGGGCGTGGCGCGCCACACATTGTCGGCGGGATTCCGATCGGGGAACCGCCCCTCGGGATCGAGGGTGATCCGTTCAATCGCCCGACCGCCGAAGGTGAGGTCGGCGGCGATGCTCCGGGCCCCGTTGAACCAGACCTCCACCGGCCACGTCACAATCGCGGTGGTCGCGTTCCGCATCACGGCGTTCTTCATCGGTTTGATCGGGGCACCGGTCGGCGCAAACGTCACTTCCAGGACGATCGGCGACGGCATCTGGCCATCCTGCGCGACCGTAACGGTCGTGCGCCCACCGGCCGTCTTCACCCCGGCGATACGCCCGTCAACGCTTTCGGTCGTAAAGAGCCACGCGTTCCAGAACCAGCTCAGATCGCGTCCGAGTGCACGGTTCATGAAGAACATGTAGTCCCACGGCGACGGGTGCTTGAACATCCAGGCCGTCGCCCACTCACGGTGCGCGCGCTGCACCGCGCTGTCGCCCACGATGCCGCCGAGCATGGCGAGCATCAGTGGCGTCTTCTGATACGTCGTGAAGCCGTAGAACGCCGGGCCCGCGTAGTTCGCGTTCCACATCATCGGTGGTTCCGCTTCGTTCCCACTGGTGCGGCCATACGACTGGCCGAGCCCGGTGAGCACCGGCGCGGCCTTCTTCGCATCGGCATCAGAGAGGATGTTCATATACTGATTGAAGCCCTCATCCATCCAGCCATACCACGTTTCGTTGTTGCTCACCGTCATCGGCCACCACTGATGGCCGGTTTCGTGGTCCGCCGCGCCCTGATTGGAGTTGATCACCATGGGATATTCCATGCCGGCGCTGGGTCCGTCCTGCATGGTGAACTGCGGGAACTGGTATGGGAACCAGAGCGCCGAATAGAACTCGAGGGCATGGCGCGCGATCTCGCCGGCGCGGGCGTAGAGATTGGCGCGACCGGGCAGATAAAGCATGTGGACGGGAATGGCCCCCTTGCCAGGGATCGTCGCGCGCGTCGCCTGCCAGACAAACTTCTTCGCCGTGGCCCAGGCGAAGTCATTCACCGTATCCGCGTGAAAGCGCCAGACGAGCGTCCGACCGTTGGCGTTCCCCGCGGCCGTCGCCTGCCCCGGCCCGATCTCGTCCGGGCCAACAATGGTGGTGGTCGCATTGCTCTCCAGCACCTTCGCCAGGCGCTGCTGCGCCGACGCGGTCAGCACCTCCTTCGGATTCTGCAACACCCCGGTGCCGCTCACGATCCAGCCAGCCGGCACATCAATGCTCACATCCCACGTGCCGAAGTTGTTGTAGAACTCCGACGGACCCACGTAGAGCTCGGAATCCCAGCCACGGAGGTCATCGTACACGGCGACGCGCGGATACCATTGCGTCGGCTGGAAGAGCGTATCGGCCCACCGCTGCACCATGCGATGTCCGGAGCCCGGCCCGCCGGGGAGCTTGTGCGACCAATCGATGTCGAGCTCGGCGGTGCTGTTCGCGGCAATCGGCGACGGCAGGCGCACGCGCGCCGACGTGGAGGTCCGGTTCTGCAGCACCGGTTCCGCACCACTGGAAGCGTTCGCGGCGGCTGCAGCGGCGGCGGTCGCCGCGCGCGCGCCTGTGCTGCCATCACCCAACGGTCCCGTCGCAGCGAGATTGGCGGCCTTGCCGTTCACCGCGAGTCGGCTGATCACCATGCCATCGGTCACTTCCGCTGGCACCCACGGCGCCGCATGTGGCGCGTTGCCGAGGAAGTGATTCGGATCGAGCCGGAGTGCGATCACGGAGAGTGGATCGGGGCTCGTGTTGTGGATGGTGATATGCGCGGAGCCGGTCAGGCGCTGCGTGGCCGGGTCCAGCGAGACGTTGATGCGATAGTCGGTGCGGAGCTGCCAGTAGGCACGCCCCGGGCGCCCCGTCGAGTCGCGGGTCCCGGTCGCCATCGCTTTACGAATGGCGTTGGTGAGCGGAATATCCCGACGGATCGCACGGGGGGGGATGCCCGAGCCCTGCGCGGCGAGTGCCGAGGTCGGCACAGCACTGGCCGCCCCGAGGGCGACCATGGCGATCATGGTACGATGGGCGAGGCGAACAGCAGCGTGAAGCGAATGGGTCATGGCACAATCAGAGACGTGGTCGATGAGGTCGGACTGCCACGGGACCTAGGGAATATGGCATCGCCGCGCCATTCCGGTTGACCCATTGTTGACCCATTGTTGACTCGTTGTTGACCGGTTGCTGACCGGTTGATGCCCCGTTCTGGTTGACATGGTCCCAGGCGCGCATGCTTTGTTCAGAGACGGCGGACTGCCCGATGTTGGGCGGCGAGCCACCTGTCCCTCTCTGTTGGAGCCTGTCCCCATGTCGACCCCGCTCCCCCTCGCGCGGCCCGCCGCCGCGGCCGCCACCTCCCCCAACGGTTCCGTCACCGGCTCCGAGACCAGTTCGGTCGCCGCCGTGGTCCGCGAGAAGTACGGCGCCGCCGCTCGGCGCGTCCTGACGCAGGTCGACGACGTGGCCAGTGCGGGTGGCTGCTCACCGGCGAGTTCCTGCTGTGGCGGGGCCGAATTCAACGACAGTATCGATCCGATCACCAGCAACCTCTATGTCAGCGGCGAAACAGAGGTGCTGCCCTCTGCAGCGGTACTAGCCTCGCTGGGTTGCGGGAATCCCACGGCGCTGGCCGCCCTGCACCCGGGCGATGTGGTGCTCGATCTGGGCTCTGGCGGGGGCATTGATGTGTTGCTCTCCGCGCGCCGCGTCGGCCCCACCGGCCGCGCGATTGGGCTCGATATGACCGATGACATGCTGGCGCTCGCGCGGCGCAACGCCGCGGAGGCCGGGGTGACGAACGTGGAGTTCCTGAAGGGGCAAATTGAGGCGATCCCGCTCCCCGACGCATCGGTCACCGTCGTCATCTCGAACTGCGTGATCAATCTGTCGGGGGACAAGCGGCGCGTGATTCAGGAGGCCTTTCGGGTCCTGGCACCGGGCGGTCGCTTTGCGGTGAGTGATGTGGTGGTGCGCGGCGAGGTGCC
>JBEIUK010000036.1:0-16709 GCA_040374415.1 Gemmatimonadaceae bacterium
CCTCAATCACCGTCACCAACGAAAAATTCGCGAGCGAATCCCACGCCTCCGTCGCCTCCACCGACGCGACCACCACGGCGTCACGCGCCAGCGACGGGAACACGCTCATAAAGCACTCGATCAACCGCGCACGCACATCAGCCATTCCCGGAATCCTCGATTCGGTGATACAACGTCGGATGCACCGACGAGAGCTGTGTCCGCGTCACCGTGAACCCCGGTGCCAGCGTCGCCTCGCCCGTCCGATACAACTGTAAATACTCCTGCAATGGCGCATTGCGCGCCGTCGCCAGCACCTCGAGCTGCAAGGCCTCAGCCCCGAACCGCTCCAGCAGCAGCGCGACCGTCGCATGCTCGATCCGCCGAGAGAACGCGCGACAACTCATCACCCAATGGGCAACCTGCACCGTCGCGCCTCGGCGATACCCCGCCACCACCGCAATCGTCCCCAACGGGCCAAACTTGTCGCGATAGCCAATCGTCGCGACAAATGCCTCCGGATCGGCCAGATGCGCGATCCACTCCGGCTCCGAAAGCCGACGCCCATTCAGGTTGAACTGATTCGTTTTGTTGATCAGCTCCAAGGGCCGCAGGTTCCCTGAGGCTACCTCAAACGACACCGTCAGCACCGGATCAATCGACGACAGAAATGCTTCGGGATCCGCCGACGCCATCGCCTCGGCCACCTCCGCCCCGCGCCGCAAACTCTCCAGACGCACCGCGTCCTCGGCCGACAAGGCGGGCTTGCCAAAGAGATCGCGTAGCTGCTCGAGGAGGCGATACACGCCCGCGTCGTCCTTGGGAAAGTGGAGCGTCGTCACCGCCGGATGCGCCGCGGCGACCTCCGCCAGCTCGAGCGGACTGTCATCGACAAACACCACGCTGTCTGCCCCCACATTCCACGCCGCAAGAATCCCCGCGACCGACGCCGACTTGGGCCCCCAGTTGGCCGTCAACGGGAAGATCTGCGACGCCGGCATCACGAGATCCGTGCGCCGGAATGCCTCATCCACGCGCCCCTGATCGTTCTTGCTCGCGACCGCAATCAGCACGCCGGCATCGGCGAGTGACTTCAGCAGCTGCTGATACAGTCCGTGCCCCTGACTGTGATGCTCGAGATCCCACGAGACCTGCTCCACACCCACTTCGCCAAGAATCCCACGCCAGAAGGTGTCATCAAGATCGGTGATGAGTCCCTTCTTGGGGGCCGGTGGATCGAGCAATGCGGCAAAGATCCCCGAGAGCGCCGCCGCATGTGCCGCCGCATAGGGATAGCCATAGGTGAGCGCCGCCCGGACATCCTGGCGCTCGGCCAACGGCGACCGTTCATCGAGGACCTGCACATCCACCACGCGCACGCGATCGATCCCGGCCAACCGCACCGTCGCCTCAGCGACGGCCGCGCGCAGGCGCGCCTCAAAGAGCCCCGCCTGAATGCGTGGCAGCCAGGAGACCGGCGGCAACGGTAACGTCGGCAGACTCACCGCCAGCAGCGAGGTCGCGGCGATGCGCTCAACCGCGGACGTCATCCGTACGAGCTGGGCCTCAACACCGGCGACAATATCGCCCAACGCCTCCGGACTCCAGCCACCGAGTCCCCGCACCCCAAGCCGCGCATCGAGGTCCGCCCACTCGATGGGCACGACAACAAAGGGGGCTGAGCCGGTGGCGGCGGCGCGCTCGAGATTGCCGGTGAGGTCACCAAAGAGCCCCACGCGTCCGTCGATCAGCCGATCCGGGGTGCGCGTGCGCAACTGCGCGATGAGGAAGGTGCGGAACTGATCCGGCGTGAAGCCACAGAGCAGATCGACCGTAACCCGTTCCGCCGACGCCGACACCGGCGCCTGCGCCACCTGCAACGCGTCCCGAAATCGCATGGACACCAACGACTCAGGCGACCGCGGCGATGGGGGCGTCCGCGGCTGGGGCGGGCGCAGTGGACGCCGGCGCGATCGTCGCGTCGGCGGCCGTGGCCGACGCCGGCGGGGTGAGCGAACCGATCTTCCGCGCAGGGTTCCCCGCGACAATCGCATTGGCCGGCACTTCGGAGATCACCACCGCGCCCGCGGAGACAATGCTGTTGTCGCCGATCTTCACCCCCGGGGAGATGATCGACCGCTGCCCGATCCAGACGTTGTTGCCAATGACGATCGGACGCACATCCTCAGACGACAGCGGGAGATCATTGAGCCGCCCCAGGGGATCCGACGGATGGCCATTCGAATCGAACATGACCACATCGGACGCGATCAGACAGTGATCGCCGATCGTGATCGCTTTGCCCACGACGAACGAGCAGCTGTGCCCGATGTTGGTGTGGCTGCCAATCCGGAGCGTAGGCCGGTCGGCAAACCGCGAGGCAAAGCTGAAGCTGCTCTTGCCACGCACCTCGACGTTGTCGCCGAGGATCAGATCGCCCTTCCCCATCACCCAGTGCACAAAAATGCCGGTCCGGACATTGGCGCCGTACGACGTGCAGTACGCCTTGAAGAGCGGTTCCGCGATGACGAGCCGACGCACCCCGTGGATCAGCTGACGCCCCGTGACATACAGCAACAGCAGTGGACGCACCACCACGCGCGGCGCCGGCAGCGTGAACTGCAGCACGCCGCGGCGCAGGCGCCGGACCAGCACGGCGATCGCATCATCAGAGGTGGCCAGATACCGTCGGAGCTGCATGACTTGAGCAAGGCGAGAAGGTGATCGGGACCGCATGGCGTCCCCACGCATCCAGGGGCGCCGCCCGACATTCCCCAGACGATTTTCGGGGTACTTCGTTTCGACGAGGCGTCCTGGGGCTCCCTCCCTGTACCGTCGGGTACGCGAGAGGTGCCACGGCAGGCTCGACCGTCGGCGTCCACCCGCATCGGCGTGGGGTGACGCAGGCCCGAGGCCCTCGTCTTACCGCTGTGCGCCGCGTGCGCGATCACCACCAGCCCCTACCATGCCCAACCAGACCAGCCTGCTCCGTAAAGTCCTCCGTCAGCCGACCCGTGTGGTCCCGGTGCTGCTGGCGCTTGGGCGGGGGTGGTGGTGCAAGCTCTGGTATCCACTCACCGGGCGCCGCTTCACCGCCGGTCGGAATTTCCGCGTCGAAGGGCGCCTGCAGGTGCAGGGGCCGGGGCGCGTCATCTTCGGCGACAACGTCATCGTGGGGATGACCGTAACGCCGTGGACCCATCACCCGGACGCCGTCATCACCGTAGGGAACGGCACCTTCCTGAATGGGGCCCGGTTTGGCTGCGCCGAGCGCATCACGATCGGGGCGCGGTGCATCATCGGCGAGTCGCGCTTCATGGACACCAATTTCCACTCGGTGGAAATCAATCGGCACGATTCCGCCGCACCGGTCACCGTGGCGCCCATCACGATTGGGGACAACGTCTGGGTGGCCGCGAGCTGTGGGCTGTTGCCGGGCACCCAGGTGGGGATGAACAGTGTCGTGGGCTTTGGCAGCGTCTGCAACGGCAGCTATCCCGCGGAGGTGCTGATCGCCGGCAATCCGGCGCGGGTGCTGCGATCATTGGTCCCGCCGCTGGACACACCGCCAGTCTGAGCAGCGGCCACATCCATCGCGTGGGCCGCTACCCCTCGCGGGTCCAGATCGCAACGAGACCGCACCAGCTGTCGGTCCGCATCCCACTCAACTCGGGCGGCAACCGCGCCGGGCCATTGTACACCTCAATGGCATAGACATCGCGCGGCACGACCTGATCAATGCTGAAAAGCGGCGGCATCACGATGCCGTCGAGCATGACCCGCATGACACAGGGCACCAGACCAAAGCCCACGCCTTTGAGAATCGCACTGGGTTTGGCGCCCCGACGGGAGATCGCCACCGTCGACCCCAGGGAGTCGCCCACCTGAATGCCGGCCACGCCGCGCAACATGCGCGAGAGCGCAATCGGCGCGGCGCGCTCAATCTCCGCCTGCATCACCACCGCACTCGGAGTCCCCGCCTTCCGACGACGCTCAAAGCCCTCCAGCCGCGCCACATGCGGCATCTCCGCCTGCACCTGCACACCGGCGAGACGCGTCGTGTCTGTCGACTGGGCCCCGAGGTGCGGGGCCCAGGACAACAGGCCAAACAGCCCAACGAGTGGCACCAGCCACCGGCGGGGGATCACCGCTTCTGCCACCCAGCCAGCTGCTGTCCCACGGGTAGTTCGCGAACTCGCACCCCCGTCGCGGCAAAGATCGCGTTCGCGATCGCGCCGCCCGCGGGAGGCACGCCAGGCTCGCCAATACCGCCAGGCAAGCCTTCACTGGGCACGAGATGCACGTCCACCACGTGCGGCGCCGCGCGCATCCGCGTCACCCCGTAGTCGCGAAAGTTTGACTGGAGTGCCTTTCCTTCCGCGAAGGTCATCTGACTCGTAAGGACGTTGCTCATCGCCATGATCAGCGCCCCTTCCATTTGCGCCTTCGCACGATCCGGATTCGCAATGAACCCCGCATCAACCGCAACGGTCGTCCGCGGCACCAGCACGGTCCCGTCGGGGAGCACCTCCACCTCCACCACCATAGCCACGTACGACAGAAAGCTGCGATGGAACGCGATCCCGCGCCCCTTGCCGCGCGGCAACGACGCACCGCGCCAGCCGCTCTTCGCCATCGCCAGCTCCACCACGCGACGCGCCCGTGCGGTGTCGAGCGGATGATCGGTCCACGTAGCGCCGTAGTTGCTCGCCGGCGCGACTAATCCAGCCTTGGAGAGATCCACGACACGATCGCGTCCGATCAGCGACAGCAGAAAATCGCCAGAGTCCTTGCCGGCGGCGTGCGCCAATTCGTCCACGAACGAGCCAATAGCAAAGCCGTGATGAATGGCGTTCACACTGCGGAACCAACCAATGCGGGTATGCGCGACCGCCGGACAGACCTCGATGCGCATGTTCGGAATATCAAACGGAATGTCGCTCGCCCCATTGGTGAGCTCATCCGGCTCGGCGCCCGTCACGTTGGGTGCAAAGGTCGCGCCGATCGCTGGATATGCGGAGCGATGCAGCCACGACGTCACCGTGCCGTTGGCATCGAGCCCCGCTTCGAGTCGATGGCCCGCCACGGCGTGCAGATACGAATTGCGGAGATCGTCTTCGCGCGTCCATTGCACGCGCACCGGGGCACCGACTTCGCGGGAGAGAAACGCCGCTTCGCAGACGAAGTCCGGCTTCGACTTCCGCCCAAAGCCACCGCCGAGCAACGTCACATGGACCGTCACGTTCGCGACGTCCAGCTTGAGGTACTCGGCCACCGTCTTGCGCGCGTCCATCGGCGACTGCGTCGGTGCCCACAGCTCCGCCTTACCGTTCGCCACATGCGCGAGCGCGGCCACCGGCTCCATCTGTGCGTGGGCGAGATGCGGCATGTAGTACTCGGCCGTCACACGCTTCGTTGCGGAGGCTAGAGCTTTCGGCACATCACCGGTGGTGCGTCCAGCCTTGCCCGGCGTGCGCACGGCCGCATACAACGACGCCTTGTAGGCGGCGCTGTCATACGCGGCATTGGGGCCACCGGACCAGGTGATCTTGAGGGCGTCGCGCCCCTTGATGGCCGCCCACGTGTTCGTGGCCACCACCGCCACCCCGCCTAATGGTAAGAATGCCCCTGGCAGCGGTGACTCTGGAATGCGGATGACACGCTCCACGCCAGGCACCTTGAGCGCGAGGGAATCATCCACGCGCACCACCGTGCCGCCCCACACCGGCGGACGGCTGATGACCGCCACCTTCATGCCGGGGAGCGTCATATCGGCGCCGTACTTGGCTGTGCCCGTCGTCATGGGCACGAGATCGATCGAGCGCATCGCCTTGCCTTCCCACCGACGCTCGCCTGGCGACTTGATCCGCACGCGCGACGTCGCGGGCATCGGCATGGTGCGCGCCGTGGCCACCAATGCCCCAAAGCGTTTGGACCGTCCACTCGCCGTGTGCATCACTTCGCCGTTTCGCGCCTGCACCTCTGCCGCGGCCACGCCCCACTCCTTGGCGGCGGCATCTTCCAGCAGCGCACGCACGGTGGCACCGGCTTCGCGATACTTGGTGAGAAAATCGCGGATGCTGGTGGATCCGTCGGTGTTTTGACTCCCGTACTTCGGCTCGTCGCCGAGGGCCTGTTCCACGCGACACATCGCCCAATCCGCTTCCATCTCGTCGGCGATGATCATCGGCATCGTCGTGCGAATACCCTGTCCCATCTCCGAGCGGTGACAGAAGATGGTGACGATACCATCGTCGCCAAGGCGCACAAAGACATGTGGCGCCCACGGCTCGATCAGTGTATCAAACGCCGTGTCCTGTGCGGCGAGACGACGTACCCCCAGGGCACTCGCGGCAATCAACAGACCGCCGGTGCCCAGGAGCTTGAGCACCTCGCGACGGTGCGTGCGAGGCGCGCTGGTTTCCGTCTCAGCCGTCGGATGATCGGCCATGGGCGTGGTCGTCGCGGCCGGCTGCGACGACGAGAGCCACGGCAACCGTGTGGGCGTGCTCATCGGAGCTGCTCCGCGGCGGCTTTGATGGCCGCACGAATCCGTGGATACGTTCCGCAGCGGCAGATGTGTCCATTCATCGCGGCATCGATGTCGGTATCACCGGGCGTGGTATTGCGCGCCAACAGCCCGGCGGCCTGCATGATCTGTCCGCTCTGGCAGAAGCCGCATTGCGGCACATCGAGGTCACGCCACGCGACCTGCAGCGGATGCTCGCCCGTCGGATGTAATCCTTCAATAGTGGTCACGGTCGCACCGTTGAGCGTCTCCATGCGCCGTTGGCAGGCGCGCGCGGGCGCGCCATTCACGTGCACCGTACAGGCGCCACACTGCGAGATCCCGCAGCCGTACTTGGTGCCCGTCAACGACAACTCGTCACGCAGAAACCAGAGGAGCGGCATCGTCGGGTCGCCGTCGTAGCGGCGCCGTTGGCCGTTGACGGACAGACTGATCGTCTCGACTGGTGGTGCGTCGTGCGCGTCGGCAGACGGCGCAACGGCACGACCATCGGCATTTTGGACCTCAGGCATCACGGATTACTCTGATGAGGAGGGTGTTGGGCAAAAGAGCCCCCAGCCATGTCCATCGGGATCCAGGAAACTGTGCGTGTACATGAAGCCGAAGTCCTCGGCCACATCATGCGTCGATCCGCCGGAAGCCAGCGCCGTCGCCACCAGTGTGTCGACCGCCTCTCGGCTGTCGCACCGCAGATTGAGGAGCATCTCCACCGCCTGCGTCGTGTCGCAGATCGCCTTGGGTGTGAACTCCCGGAACTTCGCGTGCGGGCAGAGCATCACGAACACCGTGTCGGTGATGGCCACACAGCCGGCGTCATCACCGGAATACTCCGGGACTCGCGTGAAGCCGAGGGCTTCGTAGAAGGCCATCGATCGCGGGAAATCGGCGACCGGGATGTTGATGTAGAGCTGGTCAGGCATACCGTCTCGTGATGCGCGAGCCGGATGGCCCGCGCTCGGGAGTGGGGTCATCAGCAGCCAGTCGGTCTGTCGATCGTCCCCCACAAAGAAGTCATGACTCCCCACGCGGACAAAGCCGGACTTCATATAAAAGGCGATCGCGCGCGGATTCCGCTCCCAGACACCAAGCCAGAGATGCGTACCGCCCAAGGCGACCGCGGCCTCACGGGCACCATGCATGAGGGCGGCGCCGAGCCCGGTCCCATGCGCCACGCGGCGCAGGTAGAGCCGCTGCAGCTCCACCGGCACGGCGGCTGGGTGCGTCGCCGAGCGGGTCGTTGACGCCGCCGCCGTGACCGAGACGGGCGCGTCTGCGTGCCGGATCTGCGCAAAGCCCACCAGCGCGCCGTCTTGCTCCGCGACCAGCGTGATGACCCCCGGATCCTGCAGCTCGGCCGTCTGCTGCGCGACGCCGTACGACGCCGCCAGATGCGCCGCGAGATCCTCGGGGCGGTTGTCGGCGGCGAACGTCTCCGTGAAGGTCTCCGCGGCCAGCGCCGCCAGGGCAGCGGCATCGGCCACCACCGCTCGGCGCAGCCGTGGGGCGGAGGACTCGGGGGCAGTGGGCATCGCGGGAGCGTACCGCCACGGAGCGGTCGGCGCCACCGGGGCGTCGGCGAAGTGACCAGCGTCCGCGCCCTTGCGGTCTATTTTATCCGGGTGTATTTATTTACCCGGATATTTTATTTCATCCGGATAATATAGGCCCTACCAACAGGTGTTCATGACGACGTACACGGTATTTGCGGGATCGGTGCGGCTGGGCTCGGGATCGTTGCTCGACGCGTCGCGCCTGGTGGCGCGGGCGGGCGCGGCGGTCTCGATGCTCGTCTTCAATGACGAGACAGGGCACGTGATCGATCTCGATGCGCGGGGCGATGACGCAGCGTTGGTCGCGCGCTACGGGGCGGCCCCGGAGGCCGTGGAGTCAGACGCCGCCGCTTCGGTCGGGGATGGGTCAGGGGGCGCCACCGGTCCGCGTGGTCCCGGCCGGCCGCGCCTGGGGGTCGTGGCCCGCGAAGTCACGCTCCTCCCCGGGCAGTGGGATTGGCTGTCGGCGCAGCCCGGCGGGGCGTCGGTGACCCTCCGAAAAATCGTGGAGCAGGCCAAGCGGGCCGGCGCCACTGAAGAGCGGGCGCGCCGGGCGCGGGAGGCGGCGTATCGGTTCCTTTATGCCGTCGCGGGGGACTTCCCGGGCTTTGAGGAGGTCAGCCGAGCGCTCTTTGCGGGGGACGCGGGGCGGATGCGCCGCGAAATGGCAGGGTGGCCGGTGGATATCGCGGCGCATGCGCTGGTGCTGCTGGGGGCGGGTCCGGAGTCGGCGACGACCGCAGGGATGTGACTGGCCTGCCGATCCGAAACAGTCAGCGGGACGATCCGGGCCAGTGCGGCCTTCCCAAGCTGCTCGGCATCCCACAGATCAACCGCACGCTGCGCATCCAGCCAGAACTCAGGGCGATTTCCGAAGAGCCGTGAGAGCCGGAGCGCCATGTCCGGCGTCAGCGCACGCCGCGCGCGCACCAGTTCATTGACCGACTGTCGGGAGACGCCGATCGCGAGCGCAAGCTCCGCGACGGTCATTCCAACGTCCGGGAGAAAATCCAGCCGCAGCATGTCACCGGGATGGGTGGGACGCCGTTTCCTGACCTTGGTGTTGGGAAGGCTCATCGTCGCAGTCTCGCTCAGCCTAGTGATAGTCACAGAACTCCACATCGTACGCATCGCCGTCGACGAAGCGAAAGCAGATTCGCCACGGACTTTCAGTATGTAAAGTGTCACGTGACACATGTCCATTGACGACAGACCGACGAATATCGTGGGCCGCTGGTCCCAGTGCGTCTCACGATGTATCTTGGCACCCGCCCCCCACCTATGCCACCGGTGCGGGAATTCGATACGGCGCCCCGCCGCCCATGGCGTTAGCATCCCCGGATGAACCACTTCGAAATTCCCATCACCGTCGACCCGGCGGACATCGACGACATGGACCACGTCAACAACGTGGTCTATCTGCGCTGGGTGCAGGATGTCGCCATCGGCCATTGGCTCGCCCGCTCCACCGACGCGCTCCGCGCCGAATACGGCTGGGTCGCCGTGCGCCATGAGCTCGACTACAAAGCGGCGGCCGTTTTGGGGGACGCCATCACCGCCCGCACCTGGATCGGCACCGTCGACTCGCGCCGCTTCGAGCGGCACACGGAAATCGTGCGCGATCATGATGGCGCGGTCCTCTGTCGGGGGCGTACGCTCTGGTGCATGGTGAGTCGCACCACCGGCAAAGTCGTGCGGATCCCCCCCGCCATTCTCGACTGCTTCCCCACCGACGCCTGATCGCACCACCGCCCCCGGAGGGCGCCATGCCGCCACGTTTGACCCACGCCGCCATGTCCATCTGTTCGCACGCGCGCCTCATGGGCGCCGCCTTCGCTCTGGGACTCGCCACGGCAGGCGCCCCGCAATCGGTCGCGGCGCAAAGCGCGAAGCCGGTCGCCATGACCCCCGCCGACCTCTTCGCCCTCGAATACGCCGCCGATCCGCAGATCTCCCCCGACGGGCAGTGGGTCGCCTACGTCCGGCAGTGGAGCGACATCACCACCGATCGCCGCTACAGCAACATCTGGCTCGTGCGCGCCAACGGCACCGAACACCACGCGCTGACCACCGGGAAGTTCGTGGAAACGGCACCGCGCTGGTCCCCC
This sequence comes from Gemmatimonadaceae bacterium, assembly GCA_040374415.1. Taxonomy (GTDB): domain Bacteria; phylum Gemmatimonadota; class Gemmatimonadetes; order Gemmatimonadales; family Gemmatimonadaceae; genus Gemmatimonas. The sequence continues at coordinate 10,167 of JBEIUK010000036.1, forward strand.
GACGGCAGCCGCCTGGTCTTCGTCTCCAACCGCGGCGGCAGCGCGCAGCTGTGGCGCCGGAGCCGAGACGCAGATGATGCGGCCGTGATCACGAGCGGCCCCACGGCACCGTCGGCGCCGACCTGGTCACCCGATGGCGCGCAGATCGCCTATCTCGCGCTCGTCCCCTCGGCGCCCCTCGTGATCGGCACGCCGCTCACTCCGCCACCGGGCGCGACCTGGGCCGCCCCACCGAAGTACGATGACCGCCTCGTCTTCCGCTTCAACGATGTCGGCGAACTGCCCCGCGGCTTTGTGCACGCCTTCACCGTGCCAGCGAGCGGCGGGGCGTCGCGGCAGGTCACCAGCGGCGACTATCAGCACACCACCGGCTTCGGCGGCGGTGGTACCGTGGCGTGGACGACCGATGGCGCCGAGCTCATTGTCGCCGCACGTCGCGGCGAACGGCCGGAGTTCAACGCGAAGGAAAGCGATCTCTGGGCCTTTCCCGTGCGTGGTGGGACGCCGCGCCGCCTCACCACGCGCGTAGGACCAGACCAGAGCCCGGCCGTCAGCCCCGATGGGCGGTGGATCGCCTACACCGGCTACGACGACCGGCATCAGGGCTATCAGAACACGCAGCTCTATGTGATGGCTCGCGATGGCTCCGGGGCGCGCGTGGTGAGTGGCGCCTTCGACAACAGCGTCTCCAACCCGCAGTGGGCGGCCGATTCGAAGAGCCTCTACGTGCAGTCCGACGAGCGCGGCAACACGCATGTGCTGCGCTTCGCAGTCACCGGGACGGCCAACGCGTCACCAGAGCGTATCGCCGTCAACCTCGGCAGCGGCTCAAGTGCCTATTCCGGTGGCTCCTACAGCGTGGCCCGTACCGGTGCGGTCGCGTATTCCCACAGCACGCCGTCGATTCCGTCGCAGGTTGCCCGCGTGGAAACGGCCGGAAGTACCCCAGCAGTACTTACCACCCTCAACGCGACACTGCTCGCGCAGCGCACGCTGGGCGCGGTGCAGGAAATCACCTATCCGTCGTCGAAAGATGGGCGGTCCATTCAGGGATGGGTGATCACGCCCCCCGGCTTTGATCCGAGCAAGAAGTATCCGTTCATTCTCGAAATTCACGGCGGGCCGTTTATGAACTACGGCGACCGCTTCGATGAAGAGAAGCAACTCATGGCGGCGCAGGGCTTCGTAGTGCTCTACCTGAATCCGCGCGGCAGCACGAGCTACGGCGAAACCTTCGGCAACCTCATTCACCATGCGTATCCCGGCGACGACTTCTACGATCTCAACGCCGGGGTCGATGCTGTCATCGCGAAGGGGTTTGTCGATCCGACGCAGCTGTATGTGACCGGTGGCAGTGGTGGCGGCGTGCTCACGGCCTGGATGATCAGCCACACCGATCGGTTCCGTGCGGCCCTGGCCTTCTATCCCGTGATCAACTGGGAAAGCTTCGCACTCACCGCCGACATGGCACCGACCGCCGTGAACGACTGGTTCCCCGGCTTTCCGTGGGATCATCGCGACAACTACGATCAGCGGTCGTTGCTGAATGTGGTGGACAAGGTGAAGACGCCCACGCTCATCATGACCGGCGAGGAAGACTTCCGGACGCCCATGAGCGAGAGCGAGCAGTACTACAAGGCGCTCAAGATGCGCGGCGTGGATGCCGTGCTGGTCCGCGTCCCCGACGAACCGCATGGCATCCGGCGCCGGCCGAGCCATGAGGCGAGCAAGATCACGACACTGATGGGGTGGATTGCGCGCTATCGCGGGACGGGGATGTAACCGCGCCAGCGCGCGGCGCGCCGTTCAGTCCTGACGCCCTTTGCCAGCGAGAATCGCGGGCACGGCTTGGGCGATGCGCCGAGCGCGCGTGGCCGACTGTGCCGCCTGCGTGAAGTGCAGGAGGTAGCCGCGTTGCCGTCCCGGCGTCAGGGCGGTGAAGGCCGCCTCCAACGCCGGACTACTGGCAAAGGCGTCACGCAATTCATCCGGCCACGGTGACGTGTCGGGTGCGACCGCCGGCACCCGATCACCACGCTGCGCGACCGCGATCGCCTGCTGCAGCAGCGCCGCGAGTTCGCGTTCGTGGTCGCGGACGTCGGCGGCACTCGTCGCGGAGAAACGGCGCACCTGGCGGGAGTTCGGCCCCGGTGCCTCGAGCAGACCGTCGGGATCAGTGAGCAGCGCCCCCCTGAAAGAAACTCAGCACGCAGTGCTCGGTGAAGGCACTCACCATGGCGACATTGGTGCCGTCGGCCGTGTAGCAGGGCATCCCCCACTTCACCGTTTCGGTGAGACCACTCGCCAAGGCCAGCTGGCGGAGCGCCTGGAGCACCTCCGCCCACTGGTGCACCTTGCACTGCGGCGTCGCAAACTTTGCACACCGCCCGCACCCCTCGGCGAAATAGCCGTCAATCGTGGTCTGCATGGGGATCCGAGGGTGCGGTAGGCGAACGAACGGGTTTACCGCACCAGCTTCCGATAGGCGATCCGCTTCGGCTGGTCAGCGTCGGCACCCTTCCGGCGCTTCAGATCCTCGATGTACGCCCCGTAGTTCCCCTCAAACCACACGACTTCCGAATCGCCTTCGAAGGCGAGAATGTGCGTGGCGACACGGTCGAGGAACCACCGGTCGTGCGAAATAATCACGGCGCAGCCGCTGAAATCGAGCACGGCATCTTCCAGCGCCCGCAGCGTATCGACATCGAGATCGTTGGTCGGTTCGTCGAGGAGGAGCAGGTTGCCCCCCTGCATGACGGTCTTCGCGAGATGCAGCCGGTTCCGCTCACCCCCCGACAGGTTGGCCACGAGCTTCTGCTGATCCGCACCACGGAAGTTGAAGCTCGCCGCATACGCCCGGCTGTTGAGCTCCCGCTTCCCGACCTGCATCGACTCCCGCCCGCCAGAGATTTCCTCCCACAGCGTGCGCTTCCCTTCGAGCGTGCGCTGCTGGTCCTGATAGGAAATACTCACCGTCTCGCCGAGCGTCAGCGACCCACCATCCGGCTGCTCGAGGCCGTTAATCATCCGGAAGAGCGTCGTCTTCCCGGCGCCGTTCGGCCCGATAATGCCCACAATGCCGGCACGCGGCAGATCGAAGCTCAGGTTATCGAACAACAGCTTGTCGCCAAACGACTTTTTGAGCCCCTTCGCGATGACCACATCATTCCCGAGCCGAGGGGCCGGCGGAATGATGATTTCGTTCTGCATCACGCGATCCTGCTGCGCTTCGCTCGCCAGCTCCTCGTACGCCTGCAGACGGGCCTTGTTCTTGGCCTGCCGAGCGCGGGGCGACATACGCACCCACTCCAACTCCTTCTGCAACGTCTTCTGGCGGGTGGAGGCGTGCTTCTCTTCCAGCGCGAGCCGCTGCTGCTTCTGATCGAGCCACCCGCTGTAGTTCCCCTCGTACGGCACGCCCTTGCCGCGATCGAGCTCGAGGATCCACTGCGCCACGTTGTCCAGGAAGTACCGATCGTGCGTGATGGCCACGACCGTCCCCGCGAAGCGCTCCAGATGATGCTCCAGCCACGCCACCGACTCCGCGTCGAGGTGGTTGGTCGGCTCATCGAGGAGCAGCATGTCCGGCTCTTCCAGCAGAATCTTGCACAGCGCCACGCGGCGCTTCTCACCGCCCGACAGCTTGGTCACGTCGGCCTCGCCCGGCGGCAGCCGCAGCGCATCCATCGCGACATCAATCTTGTTGTCGAGATTCCAGAGATCGTGCTGGTCGATGTACTCCTGCAACGTCCCCTGCCGCGCCATCAGCTTGTCAAAGTCAGCGTCAGGCTCCGCGAATTGCAGGGAGATTTCGTTGAATTCATTGAGGGCGTCGCGCTGTGCCTTCACCGCCAGCTCCACATTGCCCCGCACGTCGAGCGAGGGATCGAGCTCCGGCTCCTGCGGCAGATAGCCGATGCGCGTGCCCTTGTGCGCCCAGGCTTCACCCTGAAACTCCGTATCGACACCCGCCATGATGCGGAGCAGCGACGACTTACCGGCGCCGTTAGGGCCGAGCACACCGATCTTGGCCCCGGGGTAAAACGACAGCCAGATATCATCGAGGATGATGCGCGACGGTGGAACCACCTTGCGCAGCCCCTTCATCACGTAAATAAACTGCGGTGCCATAAAAACGGTCTCGTGGGATCAGAAGGAAAGAGGAACCAACGTGGAGCGGCACGCGAATGCGTGCGTCAGTCACCCAGACGGCGATCGCCCACCAGATAGCTCTGGACATAATCCGCCACCGCCGCGGACAGCGGAGTCACCGGCGCCTGATAGCCCGTGGCGCGGAGCTTGGTGATGTCCGCCTGCGTGTGATACTGGTAGCGGGCGCGGATCGACTCCGGCATGTCGATGAACTCGATACGAGCCGGGCGCTGCATCGCCCCAAACAACGCATCGGTGAGCGTGAGCCAGCTGTTGGCCTCCCCGCTGCCGATGTTGTACAACCCGCCGGCCGATGCCGTCATGGCGAGATGCAACGTCATGGCGACGGCATCCTTCACATAGAGGAAGTCGCGCCGCTGCTCGCCATCACGGTAGTCCGGACGATGCGAGCGGAAGAGCCGCACCTGCCCATCGGTCTCAATCTGGCCATAGGCTTTGTGCACAAGGGAACGCATCTCCCCTTTGTGCGCCTCATTCGGGCCGAAAATGTTGAAGTACTTCACCCCAACCAACTGCGGGAGCGCACCCGCGCGCGCCGCATACAGATCAAACAAGTGCTTGGAGTAGCCGTAGGCATTGAGCGGACGCAGCCGGCTTAACGCCGCTGGCGAATCGTCCGCATCGGCCATGCCGGCCTCGCCATCGCCGTACGTCGCGGCACTCGACGCATACACACACCGCACCTCGCGCCCGAGTGCCCAGTGCGCGAGATCCTTGGTGAACGCAAAGTTGTTCTTGGCCAGATACGTCGCGTCCCGCTCGGTCGTGGCCGAACAGGCGCCCAAATGCAGCACGAGATCAAAGCGGCCCAGCCGCCCCGCGTTGAGCTGCGGCAGCAGGTCATCGGCTTCGAGATAGTCGTCAAAGCGCAGCGGCACCAAGTTCCGCCATTTGTCGTCGGTGCCTAGCCGGTCCACGGCCACAATGCGCTCCACCCCGCACTGATTGAGCGCCCAGATCATGGCACTGCCAATGAACCCGGCGCCGCCCGTCACCAACACCCGCGTGGGGAGCCGATCAGGGATCGACGGCAGCGGTGCCGGGGCGGCAGGCACCGGAGCGAGTGGAGACGGCGGGAGCGAAGACATCCCGGAAAATAATCAGCCCCGCTCGCCGGGGCCCGGTGAAATCCGTCCAACAGGGCGCCGGGCACCAATCACCGCGTGCCCGGCGCCTCGCGGCTACCGCCCCCGCGGGCCGCCCCGCCCCCCGCGGCCGATCACGATGGGCACCCCGATATACGCGCTGTAGAAGGGACGCATCCCAATCCCGCCGTAGTAGTAGCCGCCCACCCACGGGTCATACGGCCCCCACGGACCCCCCGGGCCATACCGGTACGCCGGCCTGTCGTTGCGGTCGGTATCCGGCACCTCCAACGGGGCGATCGCCACACTGGCATTCCCCGGCATCCCCTTGCACGACCGTTTCTCCTTGTCGGCGGTCGCCACCAATTTGCCATCCATCCACAGCTCCATCGCCTCCTTCGACTTCGATTCCAGCTCGATCTGCTCCCGGGCGCCGAGTGACAGCTTATAGTGCTGCCCCTGCTTGACCACCGCGTATTCGAGTTCCACCGGCTTCGTCCCATCATTGCGGATGACAAACCGGTCGTCGCACCGATGCCCAAAGGTGAGCTGCGCCACCTCCGCGATCGGCGATCGCGCCACTTCGGTCACCTGCGCCTGCAGCGACCCACTCCCTGCGACCATCCCCAGCGCCAAGGCGCCCGCCATCGTCCTGCGTCGTGTCATACAACCTCCGTGAAATGGTGTCGTCCTAATGACACGGTAAAGCCAGGGAAACCCTACGCGGAGTGGCGGTCGACCGGGGCATTTCCCCCGGCACTACATTTCAGCATGCCTGCCCCGGATCTCGCCGCCCAACTCTCCGGATCACCGCTCACGGCGCTGCCCGTGCTCTTCGGTGCCGGGGTGCTGACGTCGCTCACCCCGTGCGTCTACCCCATGATCCCCATCACGGCGGCGATCGTGGGGGGACAATCGAGCAGCGCCGACGCGGCCCCGGTCTCCCGCTGGCGTCCGCTCGGGCTCTCGCTCACCTACGTCCTCGGCCTCGCGACGGTCTACGCGGGCCTTGGCCTCCTGGCCGGTCTCACGGGGACGATGTTCGGCACGGTCAGCAGCAATCCGTGGGCGTTTTTCGTGATGGCCAACCTGCTGCTCGTGGCCGCCCTGTCCATGCTCGACGTAATTCCGGTGCGCGTCCCAGCGGTGTTGCTGCAGCGCGCCGCGTCGGCAGGCACCGGCGGGCGCGTCATGGGCGCGTTCCTGATGGGCGCCGCGAGTGGCCTCGTGGCCGCCCCGTGCAGCGCCCCGGTCATGGCGGCCGTCCTCACCTGGGTCTCCACCA
>JBEIUK010000209.1:0-5086 GCA_040374415.1 Gemmatimonadaceae bacterium
GCGCTCCTGCTGCACCCACTCCGCCAATTCTGGCTGGACCGGCCGGAAGGTCGGGAGGAAGGGGCCAAAGGGCTCGGTGCCCCCCACCACGTCCCGCTCAAAGGCCTCGCGGCTCCGGGTCACCGCAAAGGTCGCGCACAGCTGCGTGGGATCGAGCAGCACCCGATCCCCGTCGAGCGCAATGCGGACCCCCATCTGCCGGAGTTTGTAGAGCCCCTGCCGCAGGTTCGCCCGCTGGCGGGTGTCCGCTTGGTCCGGCCAGAGCATGGTGCGGAGCGGTTCCGCGGCCAGCCGCTGTCCAGGGGTGGCGACCATGCGCACCAAGAGCGCGAACAACGTCTCCGACGCCGGCGTCAACGGTTGCGCCCCGATCAAGATCGCAGTGCTCCCCAGCGTCTGCGGTCGGATCAGGGGACGCCCCTCGCCGTCCACGATCGGCCACGGGGCGGCGGCCATGGTGGCCACCGGCGTGATCGATCGGGAGGCGTGCGGGGGCGTGGCGGTCGTAACGAGGGTCAGGGACATGGCAGGTCTCGCAGGCGATGAGCTGCACCCAATCTCGTTTCGAGCGTCACGCGAGCGTCATTTTGCCGCGTCAGCGCGGCAGGTCGATCAACTCCTCAATGGCCACGCCATCGGCCTCGGCCTGGAAATTCACGACGAGCCGATGCCGGAGAACGGCCGGGGCGACCAGTCGCACGTCATCGAGATCGGGCATGGCGCGCCCGTCCATCGCGGCCCGCGCCTTGGCGCCCAGGACGAGATACTGCGACGCCCGCGGCCCGGCGCCCCAGCTCACGTACTTCTTGACCTTCGGCGTGGCTTCCTCGGTGTCGGGACGCGTGCTGCGCGCCAGACGCACGGCGTACTCCACGAGGCTTGGCGGGGCCGGCAACCGGCGCACGAGCCGTTGCAGCTGCAACAGCTCCGCCGCGCCAAGCACGGGGGTGATCGCACCCTGCGCATCGCCGGTGGTGGCGGTCACGATCTGTTGTTCTTCTTCGCGCGTGGGATAGCCCACCTTGAGTTCGAACATGAAGCGATCGAGCTGCGCTTCCGGCAGCGGATACGTGCCTTCCTGTTCGATCGGGTTCTGCGTGGCAAGCACGAAGAACGGACGCGGCAGATCGTAGGTCTTCCCCGCCACGGTCACCGTGCGTTCCTGCATCGCCTGCAGCAAGGCGGCCTGCGTCTTCGGTGGGGCGCGGTTGATTTCGTCGGCAAGGACCATGTTCGCGAACACAGGGCCAGGAGCGAAGCGAAAGGCCCGCTTGCCGGTCCCGGGTTCTTCTTCCATCAGCTCGGTGCCCGTGATGTCGCTGGGCATCAGATCGGGGGTGAATTGCACCCGCGAGAAGGAGAGATCGAGCGCCTGCGCTACGGTTTGCACGAGCAACGTTTTCGCGAGCCCTGGCACGCCCACGAGCACGGCGTGTCCCCCCGCGAGGAGTGCGGCGACGAGGTCATCGACCACGGCCGTCTGGCCAATGATACGCTTCCCGATTTCTGTGGAGAGGGCGCGTCGCGCGACGGCGAGGCGATCGAGCAGTTGCAGGTCAGTGGAATCGGCAGACGCAGTCACAGGCGCTCAGGCAGGAATAGGAGATCGGGCCACGCACTGTGGCCCCCGCCGAATGAACGCACTCTTTGCGCCGTTCCGCCAGTCGGGTGGCGGGCATCGCGTCGAGGCCACGTGGGCGCGCGGGACGGTGTCCGTCCGACGGCGCGCCGGTCCTACTCGAGGGCGAACTCCACGCGCTGGCGCACGGGATAGTTGTCGCTGTGCAACTGCGCGACAACGGTGTAGTGCCCCTTGGTGGGCGGATGCCACCGCTCCGCGAACGTGACAGCGGAGTGGGCATCGAGCATGCGGTTCTGCATCCCCTGCGTGAACAGGCGACCGGCGCTCCAGCGCCACACTTCGCGTCCGGTGTGATCGATCACGATGAAGTCGTGCGTCTGGCCATCGGGGAAGTCGAGTTCGACACCTTTGCGGCTGTCGTTGGCGACCTCAATGACGAACCGGACGTCGCCACGAGTCGTGTCGACCATGATGTGAGACGTGACCCCCTGATCCACCGTGGTGCGGGGGCGGGCCGAGGCGACCGGCGCCGAGGGGCGCGGTCCGCAGGCATAGAGCAGGGCGGCGGCCACGAGGGCCGGGGCAATGATGCGGAGATGCATCAGGCGGATGGATGGGGTCGGTGACTCGATTGTGGAGTTCTTACGCGCTGATCTGGCATGAACTTGGGCGATCGATGGTCACACTTCTGTCCTCGGCCATGTTATAAACTGGTCACAGATCTGTCAAGCAGAAATTTCACCCCGGGAAATGGGCGTAAGTGGCGGTCCGGACAGCGCTTTGGGGGCACGGCGCGGGTGCCGGTTTTTGTACGGTTTCCAGTCAGCGGCTCGCTTGCGAAAAATTTCACAAGCGTCTAGTTTCCGCCCCGAATGACCAACGAACGCAAGGATGCGGACCGCGGGGCCTCGCCGCCGCGGGAGGTCTCCCCCTGGGCGCTGGCTGGGCTGGGGATGCAGTTCGTGGTGGCGCTGCTGCTTTTCGTGTATGCGGGCAACTGGGTCGACGCCCGGTTGCACACCGCGCCGGTTGGGTTGCTGGTGGGCGTCTTCGTGGGTGGTGGTGGGTCGTTCGTCTTGGGGGTTCGACGGGTTATGCGGCAATCATGACGAAGACCACAACTCACAACACGACACACACCACGCCATCGCTCGGGCGCGGGCTGGTGCTGTTCACGCTGGCGCAGGCCGTGCTCGTGACGCTGCTGGCGATGGGGCTCAGTCGCTTCGTCTGGACCGACCCTGCGTCGGTCCACGCGATTCGGGTGGGGGCGATGCTGGCGGTGGGCGTGCAGCTGCGGACGTTCGCCATCGCGCGGCTTGTGGCACGGCAGCAGGTCATCGCAGGGTGGGGGATCGGCGTGTTGCTCCGCTTTGCCGTGGTGGCGGGATGGGCCTTTCTCGGGATTCCGGCGTTGGGGTTGGTGCCGGGCCCGGCGTTGCTGTCGTTAGTTGCCTTTTTCTTCGGTTCGACGTTGCTCGAACCGCTCTTCTTGAACGTTTGATCCGGAAGCTCGGGATGCGCCGTTCGTTGTGGTCTGTCGTTGGGCTGGTGCTGGCGCTGGGGTTCGCGCCGACCGCCGTCATGGCTCAGGAGCATGCCGCCCCGAAGGGGCCGGTCGACTTCATCACGCCGCACATCACGGATAGCCGGCATCTCGAGCTGCCGTGGCCGAATGCGGAGCTGACGAAGGAGGTCGAACTGCCGACCTTCGCGCCGGTCCACATCGGTGGCGTCGAACTCGATCTGTCGCCGACCAAGCACGTGGTGTTCATGCTCGTCGCAGCCACGATGGCGGGGCTGCTGCTCATGACGGCGGCGTCGGCCAGCCGGAAGCAGCACGCCACGCAGGGCCATTCGCGCGGCTTCGCCGGCGGCGTGGAAGCGATGGCGCTCTATCTCCGCAACGAAGTGGTGCTGCCGAATGTCGGCCATCATGGCGAAGCATTCGTCCCCTTCGGCCTGACGCTGTTCTTCTTCATTCTCTGCTGCAACCTGCTGGGGCTCATCCCCTGGGGCTCGACGGCGACGGGGAACATCTCGGTCACGGCGACGCTGGCGATCATCACGTTCATCGTGGTCGAGATCGCGGGCGTGCGGGCCAATGGTATCGGCTACCTCAGCACGCTCTTTTACTGGAACAAGGAGCTGCCGCTCGTCATGCGCGTCATCATGTTCTTCGTGATGTCGCCGGTCGAAATGGTCGGCAAGCTCACGAAGCCGTTCGCGCTGGCGATCCGTTTGTTCGCCAACATGACGGCGGGACACATCGTGCTCCTCGCGATCATCGGCCTGATCTTCAGCTTCCAGAGCTGGGCGATCACCGGCGCGCCGGTCCTCATGGCGACCGCGATCAGCGTGCTCGAACTGTTCGTCTCCTTCTTGCAGGCGTTCATCTTCACGTTGCTGGCCAGCGTCTTTATTGGCCAGATCCGCGAGGCGCACCACTAGGCACTATGTGGGACCGGGCCGACGCTGCTCCCGTCGGTTCGGCACCGTAGCCGGTCGAGCGACCGGTGACGCCCGTTGAGCCTCGGCTCAGTGACGGGCCGCGCGATCCGCAGGGATTGGCGCAGGGAGCGTGGGACATTCACGACTACGTATCGGAGTTTTTCCATGATCGAAGTGATGGGGTTGCTGCAGGCGGCGACGGCGACGGCGTCGGATCCGCGTGGCTTGGCGATGATCGGCGCGGGCATCGCGGCCGGCGGCGCCGTGATCGGGGCCGGTATCGGCATCGGTCAGATCGGTGGCTCGGCGGTGGAAGGCATGGCGCGTCAGCCGGAAGCGGCGGGCAAGATCCAGACGGCCGCGCTCATCCTGGCCGCCCTCGTTGAAGGCGCCGCGCTGTTCGGCGTCGTGATCGGCTTCCAGATCCAGGGCAAGATCACCTTCTAAGGTGATCGTGCGGGCGGGGCGTCCGACCGGGCGCTCCGCCTCCCTGTTCTTCCTTTTCTTGATTCTCCCATGATCGGTCATTCGTTGCGCCGTCCGTCGGCGCTCCTGCTGGGTGCGCTCCTCACGTTGACCGCCTCGCCGGCGTTCGCGTCTGAGGCGGAAGGTGGTCCGGTGAACCTCCTCGCCCCGAATCCGGGGTTGATGGTCTGGACGCTGGTGATCTTTGTCATCCTGCTTGTCTTCCTGTCGAAGTTCGCCTTCAAGCCGCTCTTCGCCGCCGTGGAGGCGCGTGAGCAGGCCCTCGAGGCGGCCATCGCCGGCGCCGCGCAGGATCGTGCCGAAGCCGCGCAGCTGCTCGCGCAGCATCGGGCGCAACTCGAAGCGTCCCGGAACGAAGCGCAGGCGATCATCGCCGACGCCCGCGCGACGGCCGAGAAGATGCGCAACGATCTGCTCGCGCAGACGAAGACGCAGCAGGAAGAGATGATCGAGCAGGCCCGCCGCGCCATCGAGAGCGAGAAGGCGAGCGCCATCGCGGCGCTGCGCACCGAAGCCATCGATCTGGCGATCGCCGGGGCCTCCCGCGTCATCGAGCGCAACCTCGAC
>JBEIUK010000157.1:0-6965 GCA_040374415.1 Gemmatimonadaceae bacterium
CGGTGGGCTGTGCGGTCTCTACGGACCAGTACAAATGGCTGCGGATCCTGCTGGTGCTGGCGGCGCTGCGGCTGATGCCGGATGTCAGGGACATCTACGACGGACGCTTGGCGACGATGTTTCCGAAGCGCCGGGTACGGCGGGAGCCGGTAAAACGGGACCCGCCGAAGCCGGGGTCGGGGGAGTAGGGGGAGCGGTGAAGAGACGAGCGAGAGCGGTCCTGAGGGCTCCCTGTAGCCGAAGCGCTCGAGTGCTCGTGCCGGTGTATCGCCTGAGCGTTTTTGCGAGGACCATACCATCGGAAAATCCCAAATGCCATGCGACTCGTTCGACGGAGATGAAACCGTGATCGAGCAATCCGGCTGCGATGAGTAGACGGACCCATATAAGAAACCGGCGCAGTGACGGTAGCCCGTGTTCCGCAAGGCGGTTATGCAATGTTCTACGTGACATGCCGAGCATGCGTGCGGCGGCATCCCGATCAATGACCATATCTGGCCTGGACATTGCGTAATCAACCAGCGGCCAGATGTCTTCAGGAATGACGTGCTGCAGGTGGTTTCCAAGATCCCTTCGGACTATCACACTGGCTTGTATGAGCAGGCGATGACGTTGAACCTCAGGCAAGTGCAGTGCTGCATCATTGCGCGAAGAAGCATCGGCACTGGGATCGATGACCACGGACAGTTCCTCGTCGTCGTGAAATACCATCCTTGACGTGAGGAATATTCGAAACTGCGTCACGCAAGCGTCATTTCATCGGTTTTTTGCCGATGAGCAGGGATAACCCTGAAACTTTGCCCATACAGACCTGTTCTCGCGTACACATCTGCGAAAAAATGATACTGACGGCGAGCACGCGACAGAACAGCGTGTTCGAAGAGAAAGTCTGATCTTCGTCCGCATTTACCAAAAAAAGGAGCGAGTATGCGTGCTTTGCACATGATCTGCGCAATCATGATTATTGGCGTGCTTGGCATTCCGATGGTCGCGCAAGCACAGGAATTGGATGATCAATTCCCTCATTTTTCAATTTCTGAGCGTCGTGGCGTGCCGACTGAGTGTGCGGGTACGATGTTTGACGGGGGCGATTGCAAGGCTGAAGCTGCATTATCCGCACTGGCAGCTGCAGAAGCTTTAAGCGCGTATAATAGTATGGTGAAAAGAACCATTGCCTGCGGAACATCAATGAGCGTATTGCGCTGTGTGATGGCCGTGGGGTCTGCAGTGATGTACTACTTCGCTGCCGATGATGTCATTCAGGCTGGCTTGAAGTATGAAGCCTGCCTGAAGGAGCAATAGACAGAGGGCGTGAGGATGCTGAGTCGTAGTTTATGCCATCGGTTGATGCATGTGCATCAAAATGAGTGCGCCCGTTGGCGTACTCAGTGGGCCGCTGTCGCTATGATCTGTATACCGGGTCAGTTGCTTGCTCAGGGGTCATTGCCCCTGCGTCGAGCCCTCGATGGCGTACGTTGGGCCGGTGAGTTTTCGGCGGTCGTCAGCGCGCAGCCTCTCCGCTCTGGCATCATTGTGATTGATGGTCGGGAGGTTCGGCAGACCACTCCGTCCGGTGGGGACCGCCAGACGGTTCGCACGGGTGATGGACCACGTGAGGTGCGCGCACCTCGTCAACTGATGGCCTATCGCGGTGACTCCGTGTTGGTCGCCGGTCAGGACCAGCGCGTCCTGCTCGTCATTTCGCCAACCGGCGAGCCAGTTCGCACGATGAGTCTTCGATCCTTGGGATCTTCCACCGCTCCACTCCAAACGCTCGTAGGGAGCACCGCCACAGGTCAGTTGTTGTATCTGGCACCCGATCTCAGCAGAGCCAGCGTGGATTCCGCCGCCCTCATGCTGGTGCAACCCGATGGATCATCTGCCCGACGGATCGGTTCGCTGTGGTATCGTCTGCCTGGGGCGGGGGGTGCTGGATCGATGGAGACCGGGGCGTGCGCGGATCAGCATGATCAAGCGCTTCTGTTGTCCACCGGGATGTTGGTCGTATTTCGCTGTCATGACGTGGCGCTCGACTTCTATCGGGAGGATGGTGCTCCCATTCGCCGAGTCCTTCTGCCACACAAGCCACGCAAACTGAACAGCGCAGAAAACCAGTTGGATAAAGAGATCTCAGAGAAATTCCTCAAGGATCTCGAATCCCGCATGGCGCGGCTCGGACCGAAGGCTCGGCAACTGATGCTCGACGCCGCGCGGGATGCTGCACAAAAGAAGAGTGCAATCCAACCGCCCTATGAATCGCGTGGGCTGATGGCCCTCTCCGCCGAAGTTCTTGTCATGCAGCGGACCCCTGAGCCACAGCAGTCGACCATATTATACGATTGGGTCAATGCGAGGACCGGTCAGGTTGGCCAGCTGACGCTGCCTGATAACATGATGATCATGGGGGCAAGCCGCCAAGGCGTCGTCCTTGCGCGGATGAGCGCCTCGGATAATCTGGTCCAGCTCGGCGTTGTGCCGGCCGCAGCGCTCCTTTCGCGCTAGCCTGGAGAACCGTTTCGCTCCAAAGCCGGATGTTCGTCCAGACCTTTCTCGCAACGACCCTCAGCCTGTCGCATCTGATCGAACGGTTCGTCGAGGTCCGGCGCAACGGATGCTGCGTCGGACCTTTAGCTAACGCCTCACGACCGCTCGCCGCTTACTGACAAGCAGCCCTCGGCGCGGCGCTCTGTGAAACCGTTGGCGACATGATCGCTGCACCGCCCGCCGCCGTCAGCGCGTCATTCACCCGCCGCAGCTCGCCGGTGATCGCCTGCTGCCAGGCGCGTGCCACGGTCTGATACGACCGGCACGCCGCCGCGAAGGCCGCCCGCATTGACGGTGTTGGCGCCGCGTCGCCATTGTCCTGTGCCTGCAACAGCGCCGCCGCGGTGCTGTTCACGCTTCGGAAGGTGGGCACTGCGGCACCACTCCGACCCGGGGCCGGCGTCGCACTCCCGACGGCTTTATCGATCGCCGAGTTCGCGCCGACAATGATGGGAAGGATCGCCGCCGACGGCGGAGCACTCGCCCGCTGCGCCAAGGCAGCGCGCACCGCCGCAACCTGCTCATGCCCTGCCATGCTCGCGCGCAGCAGCGCCGTCAGCTCGGCCATATGCGCCGACTGCGCCGTCACCTCCGCCACTGTAGCCGGTGACCGCGGATCGTGGCGCACGGTCACGCGCTGCGTCACCGTCGTGCCGCCCGCCGTCAGCGCCACCGTGTACACCCCGGGAGCCACCAGCGGACCCTCCGGCGACGCGGGCGTCAACCCGGGATTCGCACTGATCTCGAAGCTGTGCGAAAAGACCGGGGGCGCATCGGCGCGCAGATCCCAATGCACGCGATGCATCCCCGCCGTCGTCGGAAGCGGCTCTGGCGTGGCCACCCAGAAGTTGGGATGCGGAGGACGCGCCGCCTCTGCAACCGGTGCGATCGGGTCACTCGTATAACGCCGCACGACAGTGCCATTGGCGGCGCGCACCTCGAGGCTCACGCGTCCCGTGCTGCCAGCACCGAGCCAGTAGTCAATGATCGCGCCATCAAGCGGATTCTCGGCATGCGGAATCTCCGGCGGCAGCGGCGTATCCGCATTCACATTCCGACGCACGCGCAGCGCGTCACCCGGCGCAAAGAGATGCACCGGCGATGCGGCGATTGCCGGCGTCACCTGCCGCAGCATCGAGAGGTCATCGATCACCCACAGCCCTCGGCCATGCGTGGCGATGATGAGATCGTTCCCGGCAATGGTGAGATCGCGCACCGGCACATTCGGCAGATTGTTCGCGAGCGACTGCCAGTGATCCCCATCATCGAAGGAGACATAGATGCTGCTCTCTGTCCCCGCGAAGAGCAGCCCCTTGCGCACGGGATCCGCACGAATCACCCGCGCGAAGCTTCCGCTCGGTTCAGCCGTTGGCAGACCCGTGGTGATCTTTGTCCACGTCCGCCCGTAATCACGCGTGCGGAAGAGATACGGTGTGTGATCGCCGATGCGCAGATACTCCACGGCGGCGTACGCCGTGCCGGGGACGAGCGGTGACGCTTCGATGGCGGAGATATTCGCGCGGAGCGGTGACGGGATTCCTGCGATGCTCACATTGCGCCAGCTCGTACCGCCATCGCGCGTAACATGAATGAGCCCGTTGTTGGTCCCGACCCACAGCACCTGCCGATCGATTGCTGAAGCGCCGAGCGATTCAATCGCGCCGCGTCCACCAAGAGTGTTGGCGGCCGTTGTCGAATCCATTCCTGGAGGAATGCCCAGATCGCCGCTCCGTCGGGTCCAGTGCGCGCCGCGGTCTGTGGTACTCGCGACGAACTGAAAGGCTGCGAACAGTTGGCGCGTATCCCACGGTGCGAAGAGGAGCGGTGCGGACGAGGTGGTGCGCGCCGGCATCGCAGGATCAATCGTTGGCGACACGTTAATCCACTGTTCGCTCGGATAGCTGATGCGCACGACGCCGGTGCCACTCGCGAAGACCGTGTTGGGATCGCGCGGGTCAGGGACGATCGTGCCCCATTCCCAGCCGTTCACCGGATTCCAGTCGAACATCGTGATCGCGCCGAGATTGCCGCGGAGTCGCGTGCGGATCGCGCCGGCGTCTTGTTGCGTGGCGTAGATCCAGCGCGGAACACTGTTATCGACGGCGAGATGATAGAGCTGTTCGGTGGACTGATTGTACCACGAGCTCCAGGTGGCGCCGCCATCGAGTGAGACGGTGGCGCCCTGATCGAGTCCCATGAAGAGGCGATCGCCGTTGGTGGGGTCGAGCCACAGCTGCTGCGGGTCGTCACCACCGGGGGCGCCCTTCATGCCGGTGAAGGTGGCACCGCCGTCGACGGATTTGTACGCCGCGGTGTTGATCGTGTAGACGATGTCCGGATTCTTCGTGTTCACATAGACGCCGGCGCTGTAGCCGCCCTGGCCGTTGCGGATCCGGTCATCATCGGCGGCCATCTGCCGCCAGGTGGTGCCACCGTCGTCGGAGCGATAGAGCGCGCTGTTGGAGATCACGAAGACGCGCTGCGCGTTGGTGCCATTGGCGACGGCGATCGAGAGGCGGCCGGATAGCCGAGGCAGTCCGCCGCCGCGGATTTCCGTCCAGCTTTGTCCACCGTCGCGTGACTTATAGATGGCGGTGCCGGTGGGGCCGGTGTCGGGGAGTGCGGTGGTGCTGAACTGCCAGGAGCGGTAGGAGCCCACGGCGTAACCCGGCGGCGTGTAGTGTCGCGCCGTGGTGGCGAAGAGGACGTCGGGGACGTCGAAGGCGCGGGCGAGCTTGGTGACGCCGATTTGTTGATCGATATAGAGGGTGCGGGTCCAGTTTTTGCCGCCGTTGGTGCTGCGGAAGACGCCGCGCTGATCGCTGAGGGCGACGTGGTCACCGAGGGCACCGACGAGGACCACGTCGGGGGAGCGCGGATCGACGAGGAGCGTCTGGATGTGGCGGCTGCCTTCGAGGCCGAGGTGCTGCCAGGTGGCGCCGGCGTCGGTGGATTTGTAGACGCCGTTCCCTTGGTCGAGGGTTCCGCCGGTGATCATGTCCCCGGTGCCGACGTAGACGATGTCGGGATTGGAGGGGGCGACGTCGACGGCGCCGACGGAGGAGACGGTGCGGATGGCGTCGAAGATGGGGCGCCAGCTTTGCCCGGCGTTGGTGCTTTTCCAGAGTCCGCCGCCCGGGTAGCCGGCGTAGTAGGTGCCTGGCTGTCCGATGGCGCCGGAGACGGCCCCGACGCGTCCGGCGCGGAAGGGTCCGAGGTTCCGCCAGCGGAGGGCGGCGGTGAGCTCGGGGGCGACGGGTCCGGTGGCTGGCTGCGCTACTGGCTTTGCGGTCGGCTGCGCGGCGATGGGGGCGGCGGCGGCCAGGAGGGCGGCGGCGAGGATAGGGGAGAGGCGCATGGGGAGAACATACGCCGTGTGGGACGGGGTGGGGCGATGCCGGCGCAGCCGCGGCGCCCCGGTCCGTTGCTAGCCCAGATCGGGAACCATCCGCTCCCGGATCCACGCCGCGATGTCGGCTTCCCCCATGGTGCCCACCGCGATCCCGATCATGAGGGTGACGACCGATTCCTCGGAGCAGTCGATCGCCCAGCCGTTGAGGCCGAGGAAGACCGTCATCGTGAGGAAGGCGGTCCGCTTGTTGGCGTCGTTGAAGGCATGCGCGGTGGCGAGTGCGAACGCGTAGGCCGCCGCCAGCTCTGCCAGCTCTGTGTCGGGTTCGTAGGCGTGCTTGTGCTGCGCCCGGGCCAGCGCGGCTTCAAGGGCGTTTTCGTTGCGGACGCTTGGGAGCCCGCCGTGCTCCTGCAGCTGACCGAAGTGCACGGCTTACACGCGTCGCCGGTTGACCCAGCGCGGCGCGCCCGTCACTTGCCAGAAAGCTCGCGCAGGGCGTTTCGAAAGCGGCTCGCGTTGCGTGCGGCGATGGCCAGTCCATCGGCGATCACCGGATCGTACGGAGTGAGCAGGATCCCATCGCTGGTTTCCACCGCCAGCAGCTCATCACCGGCCTTGAGGTGCAGCCGTTCGGCCATGTCCTTGGGGATCGTTGTGCCGATGGAACCGCCCTGCTGTCGCAGGGTGAGGGTGCGAACCATGACTGTCTCCGGGCCCGGGGAATGCACCAATCCCTGAAACGTAGCATAAAAGTGCGACCCGTGGCAGTCCTGCCGAGTTTTGGCTGTCAGCCCCGGGATGCCGCCCGCTCCGATCCGGGCCCCGGCTCCGCCCCCGGTGCCGTTATCTTTCCCGGCTTCACCCTCAGCTCCGCCTGCCGTGGCCAATATCCTCCAGCGTCTCCCTGTCGGCGAAAAAGTCGGCATTGCCTTCTCCGGTGGTCTCGATACCAGTGCCGCGCTGCACTGGATGCGGGAAAAGGGCGCCGTGCCCTACGCCTACACCGCGAACCTCGGGCAGCCGGACGAATCGGATTACGATGAGTTCCCGCGCAAGGCGATGGCCTACG
>JBEIUK010000229.1:0-4617 GCA_040374415.1 Gemmatimonadaceae bacterium
CCGCCCCTCCTCGCGGCTCAAGCTGATGCGAGTATCTCTGACGAGGGGGGGGTGTGTGGGGGTCAAAAAAACAAGACCGCCCCCCGCCCTCGCGCGGGTGCAAAAATCAAGACCTGACCCCGCCCTCGGCTTCACCGCACCATGCACGGCCGCTTCGCGTCGAACGTCCATCCGGGCAACAGCGCCTGCATCGCGATCGCGTCGTTGCGGGCACCGCCGCCCTGCGCGCGGTAGAGCGCATGCGCCGCGTCGACCTGTGCCCAGTCGAGGTCCACGCCCAGCCCGGGGCGGGTGGGTACGTCGATGCATCCGTCGACGATCGGTAGCGGCGCGCGCGTGAGCCGCTGCCCGTCCTGCCAGATCCAGTGGGTGTCGATCGCGGTCACCCGTCCCGGTGCTGCGGCAGCCACGTGTGTGAACATGGCCAGCGACACGTCGAAGTGGTTGTTCGAATGCGAGCCCCACGTGAGCCCGGCATCGCGGCAGGTGGAGGCGACCTTCATCGCGCCCTGCATCGTCCAGAAGTGCGGATCGGCGAGCGGGATGTCGACCGCACGCAGGGTCAGTGCATGCTGCAGTTCGCGCCAGTCGGTGGCGACCATGTTGGTCGCCGTGGGCAGGCCGGTGGCTGCGCGGAACTCGGCCATGATCTCGCGCCCGGAGAAGCCGCCTTCCGCGCCGCACGGATCTTCTGCATAGGCGAGCACGCCGTGCATGTCGCGCATCAGCCGCACCGCATCGTCGAGCAGCCAGCCACCGTTCGGGTCGAGCGTGATGCGCGCCTGCGGGAAACGTTCGTGCAGTGCGACCACCACCATCATGCCCACCCTCGGCCGGCTCCGCCGCGCGGGGGGCGGCGCTCGGCTCGAGACGGTCTTTGAGGGCTTTTCGGTGCCGGCGGTTCAGGCGGACTTCACGGGACGCAGCTCCACGCAGCTGGTGAACCTGATCCGGAACTTCCGGGCCCGGGACCTCGCCATTGAATCGGCCTTTACCACCGTCCGGCAGGCCGGGTGGCGCACGCTGGCCGTTGGCGAACATGTCTTCAAGCAGTTCGGTGCCGACCTCGAGCGCATCGCCCCAACGGAACCGACCGACGACTACGTCCTGCGCGACCATGCCCGTCCAGCGCTCGCGCTCGCGATGTACACGCGCCAGGACCATGCCGTCGTCGTCTGCCACTACGAATCGACCGATTGGGTGGCCCACGAAGGTGGCATCACCGGCGTCGGCTATCGCCTGGCCTTCGCCGCCGCCGATTCGATCGTCGCGAGCTTCGCCGCCGCCCGTCGCCAGAATGACGTGCTGATCGTCTTTGGCGACCACGGCCACGACGCGCATGGCGAACACAAGACGGGGATGGAGATCCCCACCGCCCTGGTTGCTGTTGGCCCCGGCATTCCCCCGGGCACCACATGGCACAACGCCTCGGTGCGCGATGTCCGCGGTCTCATGGAGTCCGCGCTCGGTCTTCCGCCCAAAGACAACAATCCGCTGGTGAACGGGGAGCTGGCCGACCACACACCCACCACTGGCATTCCCGCGCTCCCCGTCTGGCTCCTCGCCCTCGCGATTCCCGTCGCCGCGCTGCTCACCCGTGCCGTCATGGCGATCGCCTTCCCCGGCAGCGCCGCCGGATGGTCGCTTGCCCTTCTGCTCCCGGGATTGGTCGTGAGCGCCGAGTTCGTGCTGCAGCAGCAGTGGTCACCGCTGGTAACGCTCTTTCCGGTGCTGGTGGTTGGACTGGCACTCACCGAGCAGGGCACCAGTCTGCTCGACCGGCGCATCACGCTGGCTGCGGGCGCCACCCTTGGCATTTGGTTCATCACCCGCCTCACCCCGGTGTGGGAACCGGCTGGCATGTCGCTCCAGCTTCATGAGCCCACCGGGCTGGGCGACATCGTCCCGCTGTATGCCATGGCCATCATCACCAAGTCGGCCACGCTCTGGGCCATAACGGGGATGGCCCGCACCATGCGCGCGTTGCTCACGTCGCTCGCGGTGGGCGTGGTGCTGGCATTGCTGAGCTTCCGCGTCGTCGACGAACCAATCGCGTATCTGCTCGTAATAGGCGCCGCTGCCGCGGTGCTCGTGCGAAACAGGACCGCCGGCACCAATGACCCGGCGCGGCAGGTGGCATCTCGGCGCATGGCCTGGTTTGCGCTGGTGTGGGCCACCTTCACCTTCACCGTGCGCGTCCCGATCTACCTCTACGCCTTCACCGATATCTTCCTCTGGATCGCGCTCCGCCTCGCGTCGCGCCCCATCTGGCAGGATGCGCTCGTCGCGTCAGGGATCGTGGCGCTCACCTGCGTTTGGTATCCGCCCGGCATTGAGTGGAGCATGCTCTACACGCTCTTTCCGGCGGCGCTGGTGGAAAATCACGTCAGCTGGTTTCTCCCCTTCATTGTGCTGCGCGTCCCGATCCTGCTGGCGCTCTGGTGTGCCGCCACCGGCAAGCCTCCGCGCGCATCACTCGCCGCATTGCTCGTCTTCGCCACGCTGTTGCACTTCACAAGCGTCTTGCTGGTACGGCAAAC
This sequence comes from Gemmatimonadaceae bacterium, assembly GCA_040374415.1. Taxonomy (GTDB): domain Bacteria; phylum Gemmatimonadota; class Gemmatimonadetes; order Gemmatimonadales; family Gemmatimonadaceae; genus Gemmatimonas. The sequence goes on from JBEIUK010000229.1 coordinate 2,541, forward strand.
CACACTCCCCGGCGAACGGCTCTGGCAGCTCGCCGAACATGGCGGCTATCTGCTGCTCTTTGCGGTGAGTGCGTTGCTGACCGCGCGCGTCAGAAGCCAAAGCGAAAGCGCAGATCCACAAAGCGCTGCGAGCGGAGTTGTGTCCCCCGCGTGACCTGATCATCGCGCAGCCGGAACGCGATCGGGAAACCACGAATCACTTCGCTCTCAGCTTCCAGCTCCACGCGCCGGATGTCATGGATCTCGGCGCCCACATAGCGGGGGCGCCCTGGCTCAAGCTTGCCACAGAGCAGATTGCCACCGACACACGCCGTGACCACACCGGCACTGTTCACCGGATCCAGGCCGCGCCGGATCGCCCTGACACCGAGCATCACGCGCGTCCGAAGTGGGAACCAGCCAATCAGACGCGCCGCCAGCTCCTCACCATTCGGTCCCAACGCGGTGCCAAGCGGCTTGTCATGATCCTCGTAGGCATTCAGGCGCATCCAATGGCTGTACACAAATGGCGTCGTGGCAGTGTATCCAAGAGAAAGGCGCATTCCGGGCCAGAGACGCTGCTCAATCCCCACCGTCATGGCCGATTTGATCTCTGACCAATGCACGCCTTCGTCGCCAGGCTTTCCTACGTCGTCGATCAGCACCGATCCCACAAGCTGGGTACCATTCAGTGGCCGAAAGACCACATCCCCACCCATCAGCAGATTGTCACGATCGCCCAAACGAGCCTGTGCGAGGACCATCGGCACGACGGGATTCAGGTAATTGAGATCCAGCCCCCGGTTGCTGTAGATCATCTGCTCGTGAAGCGCCAATGAGAGTCGAGGATGCGGCGACCACGTCAAGCGGTGTGATACCAGATAGCGGTCTGGAGCCACTCGCGAGGTGATGGGGTTGCCTTGATACGCCATCGTCTCATCAACGGCGTTGGTGTGCAGGGCACCATGGAGATAGACAAAATTGAATCGTGGCGTGCCAAGCCGGAGCCGCATCATTCCGAAGTAAGGGGCATCGGCTCGCAGGATCAGCGGATCGGTCACACCAGCACCCATCGCCTGACTCCCTCGACCCATCACCAGCTCGAAATACTTCGGTGAGCGATAGGAGACAAATGACTCGTACTCGTACGACGACGTACTGTAGGGCTTCATTGCTTCCGTATCATACCGCGGCAACTGCCGAATCAACGCCGCATCCGTGGCCGTCCAGATATTGTCTGCCTCGAAGTGCCATCCCAGACCAAATCGGGTATTGAGAAAACCCCGGACCGCACCGGTGGTGACGTATCCCGAGCGCCGGTCGCTTCCATTGGTCAGCGAGAGCGTCCCCGCTCCCTTCGCGACATACACCGCACCCGAAACCATCGAATCGGCGCTCGTCCCGGCATAGATCACCGGATCGCGGCGGTCACGAATCGCGGGCCACAACGCACTCGGCAACTTCCGAAAGAAGTCCGCGGTGAATCCGCGATTCGCTTCCAATCGCTCCTGCTCAAATTCATTCCGGAAGTCACGCAGCAGCCGGCGTTCCCCTTCGGAGAGCGATGACTCCATCGCGGCCAGTGTGCGCAGCTGTGCGATGATCTCCGCGCGCGCCATTGGCCGCACCTCAAACTGATACTGCGGCAATCGCCCGGCGACACGCTGATCGGCCAGCCAGTCGTAGACCGGATGCAACGCCGGGACGATCGATGCCTGCGCACGCGCAGTCATCGGCTGGAGCGCGATGCTGCCGAGGGCGAGCGTGCCGAGCGCCACGACGGTGCAGAGCCGGATCGTCAGCTGTCGGAGATGCTGAGGCAGGAGCGCCATTAGAAGGCCTGATTGAAGCCGATATACAATCCGCTGAAGCCGTAGCGACCAAAAGCGGAGTCGAGACGAAAAGCACTGCGCTGCACCGAATCCACCTGCACACGCACGCCGTAGCCAACTGACGGCAGCGCCCGCGCCGCTCGCCAGGCATCGGCAGAGAGGGTGGGGACGGCGTAGCCTACGCCCGCGAAGGTGACACCACCAACCGCCACGCGCTTGAGTGGACCGGGGAGGAAGGGCAGCGGCAACAGCGGCGTGCGGTATTC
>JBEIUK010000105.1:0-9920 GCA_040374415.1 Gemmatimonadaceae bacterium
TATGCACTCGATGGCCGAGACCCGGCGTCGTACGGGGGACTGCTCTGGTGTCTTGGGCAGTTTGACCGGCCCTTCACACCACCTACGGCCGTGCTCGGGACGGTGCGCCCGCGCCCCACGGACCAGCATGCGCGGCGCATGGACGTTGCCGGCTTCGCGGCCGAGGCCGCGCGTCCGGTGCGCGATCCAGCGCCCCGCGTGCTCGTGGTGGGTGCCGGCATCAGTGGCCTCGCCTGCGCGCGTACGCTCGCCGATCATGGCATCCCGGTACGCATCGCAGACAAGAGTCGCGGCGTGGGCGGACGGACCAGCACGCGACGTGAAGGCAGTTGGCACTTCAACCATGGGGCCGCCGCATTCCGGAGTCGGGATCCGCGCCTTACCCCCTATATCGCGTCGTGGGTGCAGGACGGGCATCTGCGCGCCGCTGCTGGTGGTCAAGGAGACCAGTGGACCGGTTCGCCCGACATGCATGCGCTCGCGGTGCATCTGGCGCACGACCTCCCCCTGCTGAGACGCACGACCGTGCGTGGGCTGACCGCTGACCACAGCGGGTGGCACGTAGGCGCCACGCAAGGCGGCGCCCCTAGAACGCCAGAGCAGCCCATCGACCTCACCGACATCGATATCGTCGTCCTCGCGCTTCCCGCGCCGCAGTCGATCCCGCTCCTGCTCGGCACCGGCGCCCATGCCGCGTTCGCCGACGCGCTGCAAACGGTGCAGATGGCACCCTGTTGGACCGCCCTCGTGGTGGACGCCGAGACGCCGACAGAGGGGCGCGTGATCCATGCAGACGATGCCTGGAGCGCGATGCGTCTGGAAGACGCCGCCGCGGATGTCCTGCCTGCCTTGCTCGCCCTTGGTGGAAACACGGGCACCTCCGCCACACCACCCCTCATGGCCAAGGCCCATCGCTGGCGCTATGCGAACGTCACCCGTGGCCTCTCGGCGCCGTGCCTATGGGATGGCACGACAGGACTCGGGGTCTGCGGCGATTGGGGAGCCTGGGAATCCGGCCCCGAGGCACGCTCGCTCGGTGTGGAGCGTGCCTGGCTCAGCGGCGTGGCGCTCGCGGGACGCATCTTGAGCGGCGCCACCCGCTGAGCGCACCGTGACAGCCCAACCACACCGGTCCTGCCGGCGTGGTTGGCGAGCGTCAGCTCAGCGGGCCACCATGTTGCCAAAGGGGGCCGGATCGCCGGCCAATAACAGCCGAATCCGCTCCTCAATGAACGCCACCAACTCGGCCATTGTCTCGGCATCGAAGACCAGCTTCACGCCAGCCGCCGCATACAGTTCGGGGAGCGAGCGTGTCCCGCCCAGCGCCAGGAACCGCTTGTAATCCGCCACCGCCGCCACCGGATCGGTCACGGCGTTGCGCAGGATCTGCATCGCCCCCAACTGCGCGATGCCATACTCGATGTAGTAGAACGGCAATTCGAAAATGTGCAGCTGGCGATACCAGCGCGACCGTCGTTCCGGTTCCAGTCCGGACCAGTCGACGCCGGACTCAAACTGACTGCGAATCGCCAGCCACTGCGCATCACGTGCGTCCCGATCGCCACCGGCCGGATCGGTATAGATCCACGCCTGGAACGCATCGACGCTCGCAATGTGCGCGAGGCTCGTCAGGACATCTTCGAAATGCTCCAGCCACGCGACACGCGCCTGCTCCGCCGTATAGAACCCATGCGGCAACGCGAGGTACGGCATTGCCAGGAGCTCCATGCTCATGGACGCGAGCTCCGCCGCTTCATGCCCCGTCTGTCGCTGCCAGATGAGCGGCAACGCATGCGAGGCAAAATCATGGAAGCAGTGGCCGGCCTCATGCACCAACGTGTTCACATCGACCGGGACGCCAACCGCGTTCATGAAGATGAAGGGACGACCGCGATGCGACAGACCGGTGCAATACCCGCCCGGCGCCTTCCCCGGCCGGCTCCCAAGATCGAGCAGCTCCTCGTCGACCATGATTCGGAACCGGTCACCCAGTTCGGGATCGAGCCGATCAAACAGCCGCTGCGAACCGCCCACGAAGCTCTCGATGTCGTGGAACGGCTGGAGTGGCTCAGCGAGATCGAGATCAACTTCCAGGTCCCACGGGCGCACCGCCTCGAGCCCCAACACGCGTCGCCGACGATCCATCAGGCGCCCCACCGCCGGCGTGACGGTGGTCCGCACCGCTTCCTGAAACTGCTGGCAGGACTCCGGCGTGTAGTCAAAGCGATGTTTCGCCGCGAAGGCGTAGCGCTGGTAGTCGGCGAAGCCGGCTTCCTTCGCCACCGCGATCCGCAGCTGGTACATCGCGTCGAACTGATCCGCGAGTACATCGCGCTGCGCCAGATAGGCATCCGCACCGGCGCGAAACGCACGCTCGCGGACAGCGCGATCGGTGGACTTCAGAAAGGGCTGTAGCTGTGGAATGGTCTTGGATTCGCCATCCCACTCGACATTCAGACCGCCGGTGACCTTCTGATAGGCCGCCGAGATCTCTTCGATCTGCGCGAACCGTGCGACGTTCGCTTCCCGGAAAATCTCGATGTCCGTGCGGAACCGACGCACCACCGTATCGAGATCCGGCCGTGACCAGCCAACGTCCACCAAGCGCCGCGCGAGGCGCACCTGCTGCTCTTCGATCTGCGGAAAAATCTCCATCGAGAAACGCAGGTACCGCGTTTCCGCGTCCGCATCCGTCGTGTCGCCCGTGTACGCGATCATCGCCAGCGCGCCCGCTTCACTCAGCAGCGCATCCAGCGTGGACCAGGTGCGCAGCCACGGTTCCATGGCCTCAGCCGTCGCCATGAGTGGCCAGGCGGCCAATTGCTCATAGTACGGGAGCACCTCCGACCAGACCGCGTCGCGAAACGCCGCCGGTGTCTCCGGCAGCGCAATCACCAGCGGGGCCCCATTGCCAGCCACTCCATCATTACTCATGCGCCGTATGGAATCCAAAGGTTTTTAACCTGCACCGCTCGCCGCAAGAAGGCGCGTCCTTCGCCCGTGCGCACATCATACCAATCCCGCGGCACCCACTCCGTCCAGGTGCGTTGGAGATTCGCCGCAGAGGCCCGCTCAACGGCCGCAGCCCCGGCTTGCGATCCGACGTACCAAACCCCCTCGACATCATCGTGATCCGCCAGCACGCGCGCGAGCGGGTCGCGAGGCCCCGTGATGAGATTCACAACACCACCCGGGACATCCGAGGTTTCGAGGACACTGTAGAAATCCGTGGCCGCAAGCGGGAACCGCTCCGAGGGCACGGCGACCACGCGATTGCCTGTCGCGATAAGTGGCGCGACGAGTGAGATCAGCCCCAAGAGCGGATACGTATCGGGACAGGCGACCCCGACGACGCCCATCGGCTCATGCATCGCGAGGGCAACACCGCGCAGCGGCACATCATGCACCGCCCCATCAAACTTGTCGGCCCAGGCGGCGTAGCTGAACAGCCGCGCAATACTGGCCTCCACCTCGCGCACGCCCGCGTCGCCCGCACCGCCCATCATCTGCGTGAGGCGTTCGGCGAACTCGGTCTGTCGGACCGCGAGATTTTCCGCAAGGTAGTAGAGAATCTGCGCCCGCTGATGACCGGAGAGACGCGCCCAGCCGGCGGCCGCATGCGCCGCTTCAACCGCATTACGTACATCCTTGCGGCTCCCCTCGCCCACCTCGCCGAGGTGCCGTCCATGAACATCGACCACAGCGCGGGAATATCCCGAATCCGGTCGCGCCTGCTTCCCGCCGATGAACAGCTTCGGCGTGCGATCTATGGGCGGAAGCCCATCGCCACGGTCAGCCGCGGCATCGACCGACGCAACCGACGCAGCCGGTGCGGCTGTCGGCGCCGCTGACCACACGGGTGGGAGCGCATCGCTTGGGGCGGCGACGGCGCGAAGATATTCCCACATCCCTTCACGCCCACCCTCACGCCCGAAGCCGGACTCGCGATAGCCACCAAAGCCCGCCGCGGCGTCAAACAGATTCGTGCTGTTGATCCACACGACACCCGCTTGGATCCGCGGGGCGACATCCAGCGCAAGGTTGATGTTCTCGCTCCAGACGCTCGCCGCCAGCCCGTACGGCGTGTTGTTCGCCAGCGCGACGGCTTCATCGGGGGTGCGGAAGGTCATGGTGACCAACACCGGCCCAAAAATTTCCGTCTGCGCGAGCGGGTCAGACGGCTCCACATTCGTGAAAATTGTCGGCGGGAACCACGCGCCATCACTCGGCACCGGCCACGAGGGCTGCCAGCACGTGGCCCCATCGCGGATCCCTTGGGCCACCAACGACGCGATCCGGTCACGCTGCGTTGGGGAGACAATCGCGCCCATATCGACCGTCTTGTCGAGCGGCGAGCCGACGCGGAGTCGCTCCATCCGTGCGCGCACCTTGTCGAGGAGCGGCGCGGCCACTCCTTCCTGTATCAACAGGCGCGAACCGGCACAGCACACTTGCCCCTGGTTGAACCAGATCGCGTCGACCACCCCTTCCACCACACTGTCGAGATCCGCGTCCTCGAACACGATGAACGGGCTCTTCCCACCGAGCTCCAAGGACAGGCTCTTCCCGGTACCGGCCGTGGCCACGCGAATCGCGCGCCCCACCTCGGTGCTCCCCGTGAACGCCACCTTGTTGACCTGCGGATGCGCCACCAGCGCCGCCCCCGCGCGACCATCCCCGGTGACCACATTCACGACGCCCGGCGGCAATCCGATCTCCTGCAACAACGCCGCAAAGCGCAACGCCGTCAGCGGCGTATCCTCCGCCGGCTTCAGCACCACGGTGTTTCCCGCGGCGAGCGCCGGCGCGACTTTCCATGCGAGCATCAGCAGGGGAAAGTTCCACGGAATCACCTGCCCCACCACACCCACGCCTTCGTAGCCGGCGAACTCCTGCTCCAGGAGCTGCGCCCACCCCGCGTGGTGATAGAAATGCCGCGCGACCAATGGAATGTCGATGTCGCGGGTCTCACGAATCGGCTTGCCGTTATCGAGCGTTTCGAGCACCGCGAAGTGCCGCGCATGCTTTTGGATCCCACGAGCGATCGCATACAGCCACCGGGCCCGCGCATGGCCGCTGAGGGCACGCCAGCCGGGTAATGCCGCATGGGCCGCAGCGACCGCGGCGGCGACATCCGCATCGGTCCCCAGTGCCACCTCCGCCAAGGGGGCGCCCGTCGCGGGATCCGTGACAGCAAACCGTTCACCGCTGGCCGCGTCCTGCCACTGCCCGCCGATGAAATGGCCGAAGTGATGGTCATGCGCCGCCAGCCACTGCCGCACCGGCGCATCGCCTTCCGGGGCCGGGCCGTACGCCATCGTCTCGAAAATGTCACGCACGGAGGGCACCAGTGCGCCAGGCTGCGTTGCGTCAGTCATCGGATCAGACCATCGGCATGCGATGGGCGGCCGCGTAGCGCCCCGTCACGAAATGTTCGAGCTGGCGCTCGATGTCGGTCAGCAAGCCGCTGGCGCCAAAGCGGAACAGATCGGCGCGCAGCCAGCGATCCCCCAACTCTTCCTTCATCAGAATGAGCCAGTCGAGCGACTGCTTCGCACTCCGAATGCCACCGGCCGGTTTGAAGCCCACCACATGGCCCGTCATCGCGCCGTATTCCCGAATCATGCGCGTCATCACCAAGCCCACCGGCAAGGTCGCGTTGGAGCTCTCCTTGCCCGTGCTGGTTTTGATCACGTCCGAGCCGGCCATCATCGCGACGAGGCTGGCGCGCCCCACATTCGTGAGCGTGGCGAGCTCGCCCACGCCCAGAATGGTTTTGAGATGCGCGTCACCGCAGGCCTCCCGAAAGGCGCGGACTTCATCGTAGAGCGCCGGCCAATTGCCGGTGAGCACATGGGCCCGCGTGATCACCACATCGATCTCCGAGGCCCCCGCGTCCACGGACGCGCGGATCTCGGCGAGCCGCTGCGCAAAGGGCGACAGCCCCGCGGGAAATCCGGTCGAGACGGCGGCCACCGGAATGCCAGAGCCCTGCAAGGCCTCAACGGCCGTCGCCACATAGCGGTGATAGACGCAGACCGCCCCAACGGTGAGCCGCAGCTCCCCAATGCCGAGGGCCGTCACCAGATCCTCGCGCAGCGGACGACGGGCCTTGGCGCACAGGCGATGCACGTTGCCGGGGGTGTCGTCCCCCGCGAGCGTCGTCAGATCCATGCAACTGATCGCGCGCAACAGCCACGCGGCCTGCCACTCCTTTTTCACCGTGCGGCGCGCCGGCAACGTCGCGGCCCGCCGTTCCACCGCACTGCGATTCACCCGGACCGCCCGCACCAGCCCAAGGTCCAGCGCGGTCCCCGGGTTTCGCGCCGGTGGCCACTGGAGCGCCGGCGCCTCCTTCACGGTCACGTCACCGGCACCCGGGAGCGATTCCGGGCCCCGCTGACTGTCACGGTGTCGGTGCAAAGGAGTAACGGACATAGCCTTACAATCTACGGCATGGCGATCGGTTGCGCCTCCCCTCAGCGGCATCCAGCCACGCGCTCAACCTTCGGACCACAAGAGCCGAGACTGGACGGTGAGACCATCCCCCCGTCACCCCACGTCGCATGCCCCCAACGTTCTCCCGCGCACACCGTCTGACCCTGTTCGCCACGGTCCCCACCCTGTTGCTCGGTGCCGCCTGCCAGCAGCCGGTGGCCGCCGCCGTCGCGGACCACCTGACGGTTGTCCAAGGCAACCTCCAGGTCGCCCCGGTGGGATCGCTGCTGCCCGCCCAGGTGGTCATCCGGGTCTATGCGGCCGACGGCAAGCTCATGCCGCAAGTGCCGGTGAGCTTTTCTGTCACGTCGGGCGGTGGGACGGTGGATCCGGCGACTGCGATCAGCGACGCCAGTGGCGAAGTGAAGGCCAAGTGGACCATTGGCCCGACGCTCCCCATCCAAACGCTAACGGCGTCGGCGCCGGGTGTGAGCCCTGTCACCTTGGGGGCCACGGCGATCGTCCCGACGGACCTCACCATCGCCCAGGGGCAGGGACAGACCGGCAAGGCCAGCACGGCACTGACGACGTCGATCCTGATCCGCGTCACCGGCGGGGCCAACGTGCCGATCCCCAACCAGACCGTCACCTTCTCCGTGACGTCGGGGGGTGGCAGCTTTACGCCGGCTACCGGGGTGACGAACGCCCTTGGGGAGCTCAGCGTGAAGTGGACACTGGGCCCGGTCCTCGGGGCGCAAACGGCATCGGTCGCGACCGGCATCCTCCCCGCCATCACGCTGACCGCCGTCGCGAACTAACATTCCGGTCATGCATGGCATGACCGTGGTGGTGACGGGAGGGACCGAGGGGGTGGGCCGCGCAACGGCCCACGCCCTCGCGTTGCGTGGGGCCCGTGTAATTGTGGTGGGGCGCGATCCCGGCAAGACCGCGGCCACCGTCGCGGCGCTCACGCAGGCGACGGGCAACAGGCAGCTCTGCGGGGAGCTGGCGGACCTGTCGGTGCAGGCTGATGTCGAGGCGCTGGCTGATCGCCTGCTCGCGGCCGAATCCCGCATTGATGTCCTGATCAATAACGCGGGAGCGCTCTTCACCGACCGCGTGCTCACCGTCGATGGCATTGAGCGGACGTTTGCGCTGAATCATCTGGCGTACATGCAGCTGACACTCCGCCTGCTGCCCCGCCTTCTGGCATCGGCATCCCCAGGTGCGCTGGCGCGTGTCCTGTGTGTCTCGAGCCGTGCCCATTCGGAAGCGCGTCTCGATCTCACCGATCTGCAGCTGACGCGCGGCTACGGCGGCTGGCGCGCCTATGGGCGCTCCAAACTCTGCAACATCCTGTTTGCCCAGGCGCTGGCTCGGCGTGTGGATCCCGAGCGACTCGTGGTGCACGCGCTGCACCCGGGCGTGGTCGCCACGCGGTTCGCGCAAAGCGGCAACGGCTGGCGCGGTCAGCTGATGCGCCGAGTGATGGATCTCGTCTCCATCTCGCCAACCGCCGGTGCCGATACAGTGGTGTGGCTGGCCACTGATCCATCGGCAACCCGTCAGACCGGCGCCTATTGGGTCAAGCGCCGGCCGGTCGCGCCCTCAGCCATCGCGCAGGATGCGGCGTTGGCCGATGCCCTGTGGGAGGCATCGGCCGCGTTGCTGCCGCCGTGGGCACGAACGGTGCTGCCGCCTATCGCCAGCGACGCCGGCGCGTCACCGCGGCAATAGCGAGCCCGCCCGCTGCCGTCAGCAGGATTGTGGACGGTTCCGGGACGGTGTTGACCGGAACGAGGAACTCCTGATGTGCGGTGCAGCTGCGGCACTCCGGGTCCCCCTGTTCCGTCAGGATGAACCACTCGCGTGCGAGGGGAAGCGGGTTCAGCGGCAACAGCCCGGACAGATCTGTGTATCCGGTGGCGGGAGCCCCGGGATCAAAGAGCCGCCAGATCGTCCCCTGGACATCGAGCGCTGTGAACCCGGAGACACCGGCCAACTGCTGTTCCACGAGCCACGCGGCGCGCTGGTAGGTGACCAGATCCGCGGGGCGCGCAATGTGGGTGAGATCGGCGCTCAGAATGGGCGTGGCCCAATACGCGTACGGCGCCGCCACGGGTGGCGCCGTACGCGCGAAGTCGAGGCACCAGACCGGCGTATTGCTGGCATCCGCGAGTAACGGCGCGAAGCCCGCACGATCGGCGCGGTACGGTCCCACTTCCACGCCGGCAATTTGCCCATTGGCCGACAGATCGCCTTGGAAGGTGAGCGTGCCGAGCACCTGCGCGGAGGCTGCGCTACTCAGCACGCCGCTGAGGATGCCACCGAGGACACCGCGGCGCAGCAAGGCACGGCGAAACGTTGTGAACCGAGACGTGGCGGTATGCATGCAGGACGGCTCCGAAGCGAAGGGGAATCACGTGGCGCATTCGCCACCACCCTCACCGACGGGGCACTCCGCGTGCCATCCAGCGTCAGGTTTTTTCTCCAATCGCGCGCGCGCGGGGTCCACCGCGTGGCGGCCGAATAGCGCAACGCCAACACACGACATGGAGCGCGATGCCAGGCACCATGCACGACGGCGGACTGAAGCAGCGCCCCGCTGCCTCAGTCCGCCATGCTGTCTGTTCGGTGCGACAGTGGCCTGCCACACTCCCTGAAGCCGGTGGCCTGACGCCCCCCGACGTCACGCCACCGGCTTCAGGACCGTCCGGGGCGACTTACTGCGTTGCGGCCGCCGCGCTCCGCCGCCGACGGCGACGGGCCACCAGACCGATCCCGCCGAGCCCAACGCCCATGAGGAGGTAGGTGCTGGGTTCCGGCGTGACCGTGCTGGAGTACAGGAATTCCTGATTGGTGATTTCGGTGCCGTCGATCTTATCGCTCATCACGAACCAGGTCTTCTTGAGCGTGAAGGAGCCGGGGACGGAGCTCAGGAGATTCGTGTACCCGCCGGTGATGTTGCCGGGATTGAAGAGCTCCCAGAGGGTGCCTTGGACGTTGATCGCGGTGAAGCCGGCGACCCCCGCGTCGTACTGTTCGATCAGCCACGCCGCTTTCTGATAGTTCACTTTGGCGGAGGCGCTGTTGTTCCCCATCGTGACGTAGTTGAGCGTCTTGCTGAAGTCGGTGCCGGCGATCGCGGTGGCGTAGTACGTGTCGACCGTGGTGCCCGTGTTGTGCGCGAAGTCCACGCACCAGACCGGGGCGTTCGTGCGGTCCGTGAAGGCGGCGGTGAAGCCCGACAGATTCGCCCGGTACGGACCAACGGCCTTGGTCGCCAGCGTCTGCCCTGAGGTGCCGTTGCTGGTCCACTGGAAATTGCCGGCGACGGGGGCCTGGGCCTGGGCCGTTGCCGCGAACGCGATGGAGGCGAGCAGCGTGGCGGCAGCCCGGCCGACCGTGCGACGGGTGACGCGTGGGCGAGCGGGATACGCAGCGCGCGGGGACATGATCGACATGAACGAGCCTCGGTAGGA
>JBEIUK010000137.1:0-8128 GCA_040374415.1 Gemmatimonadaceae bacterium
CGCGGGCGCTCGGCCGCGAGTACGTGCGCGTCGCCCTCGGTGGCGCCCGTGACGAAGCCGACATCCGCGGCCATCGCCGCACCTACGTCGGTGCCATGCCCGGTCGCATCATCCAGGGCATGAAGCAGGCAGGCAGCAAGAACCCGGTGTTCCTGCTCGATGAAGTCGACAAGCTGGGCACATCGTATCAGGGCGATCCCTCCAGCGCGCTGCTGGAAGTATTGGATCCGGCCCAGAACGATTCCTTCACCGACCACTACCTCGGTGTGCCGTTCGACCTGAGCGAAGTGCTCTTTATCGCGACCTCCAACTTCATTCAGAACATCCCGGGTCCGCTGCTCGACCGCATGGAAGTCGTGGAGTTCAGCGGCTACACCGAAAAGGAAAAGGCGGAAATCGCCCGCACCTATCTCATTCCGCGGCAGCTGGAAGAGTCAGGGCTGGCAGGGCGTGACCTCACGTTCGCCGATGATGCCGTCATGAAGGTCATCAGCGAATACACGCGCGAAAGCGGCGTGCGGCAGCTTGAGCGGCAGCTGGGGGCCGTGGCGCGCAAAGTCGCGCGTCGGGTCGCGGGCGGTGATACCGCGACGCTCACCGATAAGATCATTTCCGCTGAGGAAGTCCGCGAACTGCTGGGGCGCCCGAAGGTGCATCCGGAGCGCGCGGCGGAGCATGATGAAGTCGGCATCTCCACGGGGATGTATTACACGCCCATGGGTGGTGACATCATGTTCGTCGAATCCAGCATCCGGCGCGGTGGGGTGCGGACGCGCCCCACCGGTGACGAAGAACAGGTACGTGTGGGCCCCATTTCGCTCATCCTCACCGGGCAGTTGGGGGACGTGATGAAGGAGAGTGCGCGCGCTGCGCTCACCTACGCCACGAACAACGCCGAGCTGCTGGGCATTCCCGCGGACCGGGTGGCCTCGGCCAGTGAAGCGCACATCCATGTGCCGGCCGGGGCGATTCCGAAGGATGGTCCGAGTGCCGGGATCGCGATCGCGACGGCGCTGGTGAGCGAGATGTCGAACCGGAAGGTGCGGCGCGATGTCGCAATGACCGGCGAAATCACGCTGCGGGGACGCGTGCTGCCGATTGGTGGCGTGAAGGAAAAGGTCTTGGGCGCCCATCGCGCGGGGATTCGCGAGGTCATCATTCCCAAGGCCAACGAAGCCGATCTGGAAGACGTGCCGGCGGAAGTGCGTGAGCAGCTCATCTTCCATCCGGTGGAGACGCTGCGCGATGTGCTGAAGATTGCGCTGGTGGACAGCGGCGCGTCGGCCGCGATCGAAGAGCTGGTCGGCGTTTAAGCGAGCACGTGGCGGTGGGACCGCCGCCGTTACACGGCGATCGGTGTCGCCGCCACGTGCTGCCTCGCGTACCACTGCTGCCGGTGGGCATCCGCGCGATGCCACCGGTCGAGTTCCTGATCCACCAACCGGCTCGCGACGACGTCGTCCCATGACGTCCCAGCACCCACCGTGGCGAGATCCCGCAGCGCCCGCCGCGTGAGCCCCTGCACGGCACCCGGTTCACAGTTGGGCGGGGCACCTAAATCCACCCACAGTGTTGGCCGAACCCGCGCCGCCATGACCGCAGCGGCGTGCGGCACGGACACCAAGGGGGCCGCGGTGTGCGCGGCGAAAATGACCACATCGGCCTCGGGCAGTGCGTCCGGCCAGGCCTCCCACGGGATCGTCTCGGCGGCCACACGATGCGCGAGCGCCGCGGCACGTGCCGGGGTGCGATTGGCCAGCCACAACACGCCGTGGGGCTCCGCGAGTGGCCGCCGCGTTGGCGCACTTAGTGCTTCGGCGACGCTGGTGCCCACGGCGCCCGTACCCACGACGAGCCAGCGACGCGGTGTTACGGGCTCCGACACCAGGGTGTGCCAGGTAGAGGTCACCAGCGCGATCGTGGCCGCGCCAATGGTGGCCCCGAGTGCCGCACCGTCGGTGAAGCCGAGGCGGCGGCGCAGCTAACGCGCCGCACTGATCACGCCGCGGATCGTGTGGTCGAGTGACGGGGTCGTCGTGCCGGACACGACCGCGAGGCGCCAGGCCGCACGGACCTGTCCCAGGATTTCCGGCTCCCCGCGCCGTTCCGACTCAAGCCCGGCCGCCACACGCATGAGATGCCGGACCGCCTGATCCCCCTGCAGCGCCTGCCAGGACATCGAGGGATCCGATGAGAGCAGCCGACGCACCGTGGCCGCTTGGGTAGCGCTTCCCCACCAGTAGCACTCGAGCCGATGGCAGGTCGCCAACAGCATCGCGGCGATGCCTTGCTGCCGCAGCGTGCGCACCGCGCGGGCGGTCGCCTCCGGTGTCCACGCGCCCCACGGACCGCTCAGCTCAGCGGCGGCCGGCGCCGAATGATCCGGCGCGACGCGCAGCAGGTGCAACATGTCGACCGTGGTACGGATCCCGTGCACGTCGCTCGCTCAGCCAGCGATCGCCGAGGCGTCGGTCGACTCGGCGTCCGTCGGGACGGTGGTGGCGCACTGCCCCACCAGTTGACTGGGGAGCCCACGACAGGCGGCGTTCACACAGCCCGGGCACCGGCTCCGATACTGCTTCGAGTGGGGCACCGCATCGGCGAGATGGCCGTGCATCAAGTCCGCGATCGCATCGAGGAAATCGGGGCGGGCGTTGAGCGACGGCGCGCGCCGGAAGCCCATCATGCCGAGTGACCGCGCCAGCTCCCCGTACTCGATGTCGATTTCCGAGAGCGTTTCGATGTGATCGCTGGTGAACGCAATCGGCACCACGAGGACGTTCTGTTGTCCACGGGCCGCGAGCTGATGGATGACCGTTTCCGTGCTCGGGCCGAGCCACCGCACCGGCCCCACCTCCGACTGGTACGACAGGAGATGCGGATTTTGCAGACCACTCGCGGCCATCACGCGATCGACCGTCGCCGCGACTTCCGCCGGATAGGCATCACCCCGATCAATGACCGAGAGCGGGAGCGAATGCGCGCTGAACATGATGAGGACGTTGTCGCGCTCGTCTGGGGCATAGCCGTCCAGCCCTTCGGCCACGGCCCCAGCGACCGCGCGCACAAAGCCCGGATGCGTCCCCCACCGATCGAGGAGGCTCCAGGTGAAGGCATCGGTCAGCTGGTGCCGATCGAGCGCGCGCCAGAGCTCATTGAGGCTCGATCCGGTCGTTGTGCAGGACCACTGCGGATACTGCGTAAAGGCCACCGCGCGGGTGATGCCGTCCGCCTGCATCGCGAGGACGGCGTCATCGGCATTCGGATGCACGTAGCGGAAGGCCACGTAGAACTTGTGCGGTGCCGTCTCCGGGCTGAGCACGTCGAGTCGCGCGCACAACCCGGCGCCCTGCGCTTCCGTCCAGCGAAGAATCGGCGACCCGCCACCAATCGCATCGTAGAGCGCGCGCACCTTGGGGGTCCGCCGCTTCGCGATGAACTGGCCAAGGACGTCTTGGAACGGGAGGCGGAGCAATTCGCGATCCGCGAAGAGATTGCTCAGAAAGGGCCCAACGTCGTCGAGCGTCTCGGGCCCGCCCATGTTGAGCATGACGATGCCAGTGCCACCGGTGGTGGCGCGTGGGCCGGCGTCCTGACGGGACGGGCGGCGAAACGGGAGCACGGTTTCATGTCGCGACATGTCGGACACAATGCCGCCGTGATCGCGATGCAACCATTCGCTGCAATACGGTGCTGCCACTCCGTACTGTTACGGACGGCGACCCGTGTGGCGATCGCTTAGTGCGCGATGGGCCCGATGCGGAAGAGACTCCACGGCCAGGGGAGTGCGCCCGGCTCCGTCCCCTCGAGATACCACTCGGTGTAGCGGCGATCCGGTGGTGTGGTGGCGACGGCGGGGAGCGCCGTGGTGCGATCGAGCAGCACGCCGACGACCCCAGGTGGCGGCATCCATGGCGTACTCGCGCGCGGTCCCGCCGTGCCAGCGAGAATGCGCCCAACGATGGGGGCGGCGAGCGATCCCCCCGCAGCGCCGGGCGCGATCATGGTGGGACGATCAAAGCCCAACCACACCCCAGCGACGAGCTCCGGGGTCATCCCGACGAACCAGACGTCGGAGTTGTCATTCGTCGTCCCCGTTTTGCCCGCCACCGGAATTGTTGCCGGGAGCATCTGCCGCACGACCGTCGCGGTGCCACGGGATACCACGTCCTGCATCATGTCCCGCACAATGAACGCCACGCGCGGGTCCATCGCCGGCTGTGGCGGTGGCGGCGCCGGGGTGTACACCACCCGACCGGTGCGATCTTCGATGCGCATGATGAAGCGTGGGGCGACCGCAACGCCGCCGTTATCGAAGGTGGCATACGCCGCGACAAAATCGAGCGGCTGCACCACCGAGGCCCCGAGGGCGCTCGATGGGTACGGCGCGATGGGGGCCCGGATCCCCGCTCGATGGGCGAGGGCGATCACCGAGTCCATCCCCACACCGAGTGCGAGCTGTACCGCCACGGGATTCCGTGACCGGGTCAGCGCCTCGCGCAACGTCATCCGCCCTTGAAAGGCGTTGTCGGCGTTCTCTGGGGTGTAGAGCTGTCCGTTGGCCAGCACGAGACGGAGCGCCGTATCGGCAACGAGACTGGTCGTTGTGAGCCCCTGCGCGATCGCCTGCGCGTAGACAAACGGCTTGAACGAGGAACCAGGCTGCCGATTGCCATCCACCGCCCGGTTAAACGACGACTGTGCGTAGTTGCGACCACCCACCAAGGCCCGCACCTCACCCGTCGCCGGATCGATCACCACGGCGGCGCCTTCCAGACAGCCGGGGCCCGTTGACTCGCGCGGGCGGGCCCCACTCTGCTCCGTCCCACAGGCGCGTCCGCGGAAGCCACCACGCGCTTCCACGGCGGTCACCCCCTCCGACAGCGCGCGCTGCGCGAGCAGCTGGGTGGCCGGGTCCACCGTGGTGGCAATGCGAAACCCGCCCTGCGTCACAGGAATCCCGGCGCGCTCCGCCTGCACCCGCACCACGTCCACCACCCACGGAGCCACGGGGGCCCCGCCATTGACCGTTCGGAGTGGCGTGCGTTGCGCCTCATCGCGCTGCGTGGCCGTGATGTACCCCTGCTCCGCCATGAGCGCGAGCACCGTATTGCGACGCTCCCGATTGCGCTCGGGATAGCGCACCGGATCGTACAACACGGGGCTCTTGGGCATCGACGCGAGCGACCCGCCTCAGCGAGAGTCAGCGCCGAGGCCGACTTCCCGAAATACTGACGCGACGCGAGTTCAATGCCATAGGCGCCGCGCCCAAAGGCAATCTGGTTGAGAAACGCCTCAAGGATCTGCTCCTTGGTGTAGTGCTTCTCCATCTCGCGCGCCGCCTGCTGCTCGCGGAGTTTGCGACTCAGCGAACGGTCCCGCCGATCGATCACATCCGGATGCATGTTGCCAACGAGCAGCTGGGTGATCGTGCTGGCCCCACGCACATCCCCCTTCACCGCGTCTTTGAGGGCGCCGGCAATCCCGACCAGATCGACGCCGTCGTGTTGGTAGAAACGCTTGTCCTCGACGGCGATGAACGCCTGTCCCACATAGCGCGGCAGCGTGCGGAGCCCAATGCTGAGCCGGCGTTCGCGACCAATGACCCCAAGGAGCCCCCCGTCGCGTCCCAGCACCACGGTGCCCTGCGGCGGCGTGATGATGCGCCACGGATCTCCGCTGGTCGTGACCAGCGCAGCGGCCGCCTGCGCGCCAAGGGCGGCGGGGAGCGCCACACCGGACAGGAGGAGCAGCGGCATGGCCATCCGGGCAGGCCGGCACCAGAGGAGGGGTGGAGAGCCGAAGGGCATTGTGCGACAAGATACACCGGACCGGCCCGGTTGATCGCGACCCCGGTTCGACGCACCTTGTTGGTATGTCCGGTGATACGATTCGCCCACTCACGATCGCGCTGTGCCAATTTGCCCCGCGGAAGCGGGACACAGCCGCCAACTTGCAACGCCTCGGGGCGCTGTGCGCTCAAGCGGCCGGGTTGGAGCCGCGTCCCCAAGTGGTGCATTTCCCCGAAACGGTCCTCTCGGGCTACTTCGTCGAGGGCGGGGTCCGGGAAGTCGCGATCACCGCCGGCGGGTTGGCCACCGATCTCGATGAAGCCTACCGGCTGGCGTGCCTGCAGGCGGGGATCGGCACGGTGGCGATCGACGTGGTCGTGGGCTTCTACGAGCGGTGGCGGGACACGCTGCACAACAGCGTCGCCTACCTGACGATCGGCCTCGATGACGGACCGCCCGCCGTCCGGCACGTCCACCGCAAGAATTTCCTCCCGACCTACGGCCTCTTCGACGAGGAACGGTTCGTTGAGCGGGGCACCGATCTGCGCGCCTTCGAAACCCCCTGGGGGCGGGCGGCGATGATGGTCTGCGAGGATGCGTGGCACTCGATGTCCGGGCTGCTCGCCGCCCTCGATGGGGCGCAGCTGGTCTTCGTCTCGGCGGCCGCCCCCGCACGCGGGCTCGCCCCACGCACGGATGGGGTCCCGGGCCCGGCCAGCGCGGCCCGGTGGGACCGGCTCATTCGCGATATCGCCGAGGAGCACGGCGTCTTCGTGAGCTGCACGAACCTCGTCGGGAGCGAGGGGGGGAAGCGCTTTTTCGGGACGTCGATGGTGGCGGGACCCGGCGGCGATGTGCGCGGGCGCGCGCCAGCGTGGGACGAAGCGATGCTCTCGATCACCCTCGACCTCGATGATCTCGTCCGGGCACGCGCTGAGGCGCCGCTGCTGAGTGATCTGCGGGTGGCGCTGCCGCATGTGCTGGACACGCTGGACCGCGTCCGGCAGCAGGCGCCCGTGGCGCTGTCCTACGACGGACCGGAACCGGCGGCGGCCGATCTGCTCCGCGATGCACGCGGCTTCCATACCGGCGAGTTCCCGATCCCGACGCTGGCCTCGCTCGATGTGGTCGGGCGCATTGGGCCCGGGGCGGTGCCGGTCCAGCGGCTCGATATCCGCGACCACGGCGGCCCCCCGTCGCTGGCGATGGATCCCGTGCTGGCGGAGGAATGGCTGACCGGCTTCCTGCGCGAAGAGTTCGCGCGACGGGGCTTCTCGCGGGCCGTCGTCGGCGTCTCGGGTGGGGTGGACTCCGCGGTCACCGCGGCGCTCGCGGTGCGCGCACTGGGGAAGGATCAGGTCACGGCGATCCGGATGCCGTACCGCACCTCGAGCCCCGAGTCGCTGGCGCATGCGCAGCTGCTCATTGACGCTCTGGGGATCCCAGCGCGCACCGTCGATATCAGTGCCGCCGTGGATGGGTATCTCACCCATGAGCCGGAGGCCAATCCGGCCCGTCGCGGGAATATCATGGCCCGGATGCGGATGATCACCCTCTTCGATCTCTCCGCCCGCTATCAGGCCCTGCCACTTGGCACCGGCAACAAGACCGAGCGGCTCTTTGGCTACTTCACCTGGCATGCCGACGATTCGCCACCGATCAATCCGATCGGGGATTTGTACAAGACGCAGGTCTGGACGCTGGCGCGGCACCTGGGCGTCCCCGACGTGATCATCGACAAGCCGGCGACGGCCGATCTCATCGCCGGGCAAACCGACGAAGGGGATCTGGGCATCCAATACGCCAAGGCCGATCAGATCCTGAATGGGCTCCTGCACGGCCTCTCCCGCGATGCCCTGCGGGCCCGTGGCTTCCTACCGGACGAAATCGCGCTGGTGGAGCGGCGGCTGCAAGCCACACACTGGAAGCGGCGTCCCCCAGCGACGGCGCTGGTCAGCCAGAGCGGGATCGGCGAATCGTACCTACGGCCGGTGGACTACTAAGCTATTCGTACAGCTGGGCCGGATCGGCGGTCGCGAGCGCTTCGCAGAGGGTGGCGATCCGCTCGACGGCCTGCGCCACAAAAGTAGCCCCTTGGGCGGCCGTCGCCTCGCGCGGGTTCCCCACCCCCGTGTCGGCGGTGACCTGCGTCCAGCGGCGCGGCAACCACGCCCACCCCTCGCGGACCCCCGCGAAGCGGCTCCGCCGGGCGGCCCCATCCCCCCACGTGGTCCGATCCGCGACGAGCTCCGGTCGGAGATGCAAGACGGCGGCGGTCTCGAGCGCGCCGGCATGATCACCGGGCTCGGCGAAGACCGCGGCGTCCCCCGCTTGCC
>JBEIUK010000344.1:0-1577 GCA_040374415.1 Gemmatimonadaceae bacterium
CATTGAGCCGCCCCGGTGTGCCGCCGATTGGGAGACGCAGGTCATGCTCGCGCGGCTTTGCCTGCGCGAGGACCGTACCGGGGCACGTACCGGGGCACGTACCGGGGCACATACCGGGTGCCGCCAGCAGCAGCGCCGTGGCCACGGCCATCACGGAGGATGTCAGACGCATGGGGTTCTCGAGTGACGGGAGCTGACGGGCATTACGGCGTGACCAAGGCATCGAGCCACGTCCCCATGCCATGAAAGAGATCGATATGATCCGGGGCCGTGTTCCCGGCGAAGCCGAGGACGGTGAATCCACCGTGTGTCGTGCGGCTGAGCAGTTGGGTGCCGAGTGGCCCCCATTCGAGCACCGGCGTTCGGGTCAGCCCGAGGGTCTGCAGGAGCCAATCGCTGCACTCCGTGGTGCTCGCAAAGGTGCCCGGAAAAATTTCGGAGTGCGTGATCAGGAAGCGGACGTCACCGCGCATGGCACGACGCGCGTAGGCGGCAAAGGGCGCGAGGTTGAGCGTGTCCAACTGCCCACCATCGGCGAGCGGTTTCGCCTCGGGCTGATAACTCGTATGCAATCCATCCAGGAGCAGTACGCCCTGCACGGTCGCGGCCGTTGACGGGACACGCAGGATCTCGCGAATGGCGCCGTACCCCGCGCTCCAGCCGCTGAGCACCACCTGATTGACGCGCGGCGCCTGCGGGACGGCGGCCAGGCGGGTACGAATGGCCGCCACGAGCCGTCCGTAGAGGAGCGAATCCGCGGCGAAGGGGCGCGCATACACCCCGGAGCCACCCCCTAAATACGTCGCCGCGATCACCACCGGCGTGTGCATAGCGGCTACGGCGGTCTGCGGGACCCAGGTGGCGCCCATGAAATGGATCACCAAGGGGACGTCGCGCTGCCCAAGTGCCTGACGGGGGATGAACAGGTCGACCGGCTTGGGGAGCACACTGTCGATCCGGAGGCTGATGCCATCGAGTGGCTGTTGCGTGAGCCGTTCGTGCCGCCGCGTGCGTTCCTGCATGGGCGAGGGATTCTGCGCGGCTGGAGCTGGAGCCGGGGCCGGGGCCGGTACGGATGTCGCCGCCACGCCGCGTGCGGCATGGCAGCCGGCGAATGCAAGACTCAACAGGGCGATGGCAGGAAGGACCCGACGCATGGCAGAAGCATACGGCAGGCGGTAGCATTGGGCCATGCGTCCCTTCCACGAATTACCGTCGCGCCCATGGACCATGCGCGCGCTCGCCGCCGGGCTGTTGTGCCTGGGCACGCTGCTGCCGCATGGGGTGGCCGCCCAACGGCCCCTGCTGATCCGACAGGCGCAGCTGATTGATGGCACCGGCGCGCCACGGCGCGTGGGATCGGTGCGTGTGGTCGGCGATCGGATTGTGGCCGTTGGCGCCGTCCGCGCTGAGCCCGGGGATTCGGTGATCGATGCGCACGGGCTGGTGCTGGCCCCCGGGTTTATCGATTCGCACAGCCATCATGGCAGCGAGCGGTTCCGCCCGGATTCCCTTCGCCGCGCTGGCCTCGCGATGGTGAGTCAGGGGGTCACCACCATTGTCGTGGGACAGGACGG
>JBEIUK010000332.1:0-1933 GCA_040374415.1 Gemmatimonadaceae bacterium
CCGGGATGTGCTGCTGCAATTCAACATGATTCTGCTGCTGGTGCTGGCACTGCTGCTGTACTCCCTGTCGGCGCGTGATCCGCAGAGGCCGCCGGGGCTCTTTGATCAGCTGCAGCTGGTGCTGGTGGTGAGCACGCTGGCCGCGGATGCCTTCGCACTGTGGGCGATTGGCGGGCGGATCACAGAATTCGGGCTCAGCCCCAACCGGGTGGCGGTGCTGGGGATGAATCTGGTGCTGCTGGTGAATCTGGCCTGGTCGGCGGTGCTGCAGTGGCGCTTCGTGCGCGGCGGGGTGCCCTTCGCGCGACTGGACGCGTGGCAGACGGCGTATCTGCCGGTGTATTCGGCGTGGGCGGCGGTCGTGGTGCTGGTGCTGCCGCCGCTTTTTCAGTACGCCTGAGGGGGCGGGCGCGTCAGGAACGGCGGGTTCCGTTACCCGTCAATACGCTTGACCAGATTGGTCAAGTGCATCAATTTTACGTGCATGGATTCCTCTACACCGCCCGCCCGTCGCGTCCGTGAAGCGGTTGGTCTGTATGAGGCCAAAACGCACCTCTCGGCGTTGGTGGATCGCGCCGCGGCCGGCGAAGAGATCGTGGTGATGAAATCCGGTCGTCCCATGGCGCGGCTGGTGCCGATGGAGGAGCGACCGGCGCGCCGCATCCCCGGACAGGGGGCCGGGCAGTGGATCGTGGCCGACGACTTCGATGCGCCGCTGCCCGCCGACCTGCTCGACGCCTTCGACGGACGCTGACGGTCACCTCGGTCGCCCATGCGCCTCTTGCTCGACACGCACGTCGCCATCTGGTGGGACGCCGGGGGCGCACTCACCGCTGCCGCCCATGAGGCCATCGCCACCGCCGATGAGGTGTATGTGAGCGCCGCCTCCGCCTGGGAGATCGCCATTAAGGCGGCGATCGGAAAAATCTCCGCAGAACGGTCGCTGACGCGCGTGGCGATGGACGCCGGCTTTCTTGAACTCCCCGTGCTGGTCCGACATGCGGATGCGCTGATCAGCCTGCCACTGCTGCATCGCGATCCGTTCGATCGGCTGTTGGTCGCTCAGGCGCTGGTGGAGGGGCTCACGCTCGTCACGCGGGATCCACTCGTCCGCGGGTATCCGGTCCCCTCGATCGCGGCGTAAGTTCTGCGTACGGGCCTCCTCCAGCCCGATGGTTTCTCCCTTCGCGCCGGCGCCACATGCCCATCAGCATTTTCAATGACGTGATCGGCCCCGTGATGCGCGGGGCCTCCAGTTCGCACTGCGCGGCGGCGCTCCGCATTGGGCGGCTGGCCCGTGACCTGATGAACGGGGACCTCACGCATGTCCTCATGGAGTTTGACGTCAACGGGTCCCTCCCCAACACGCATGTGGGGCAAGGCTCGGACATGGGGCTCTTTGGCGGACTGCTGGGATGGGACGCGGCGGATGACCGCCTGCCGCTGTCGGCCGTGCATCTTCGAGAGGCCGGGATCACCACGACGGTCCGCTACATCGACTGTCATGACCCGCATCCGAACACCTATCGGCTGACGCTGACCAATGCGCGGGAGCAGCACACGCTCATCGCCATCTCCACCGGTGGCGGGATGATCTCGGTGCTCGACATCGATGGCACGCCGGTCTCACTCGATGGCGGGACGACGGTGCCGTGGGAGACCCCGCATGGCACGCGCACCCTGCATCAGGTCCTGCCGGTGGGCACGCCGCCCGATGTGACGGTCCCCTTCCGCAGCTGCCACGAGCTGCTCGCGCTGGATGCAGGACGTGGCATTCCGCTCTGGGAGTGGGCCGTGCGCTACGAAATGGCACGGGGCGCGCTGAGCGCTGAGGCGGTGCAGGCACTGATGGTGGACATCGTGCGGATCCTGCGGCGCTCGATTGCGCAGGGGGTCGCTGGCACCTCCTACGACGATCGTCTACTGGGGCATC
>JBEIUK010000018.1:0-21281 GCA_040374415.1 Gemmatimonadaceae bacterium
GATGCGCTCCACGGTCCCCTCCACCGTGCCGGCGCGCACCCAATCGCCCACGCGAAAGGCGCGATCGGCCGCCAACGAGATCGAACCGAACAAATGCTCCACCGTTTTCTGCGCCGCCAGCGCAACCGCGATGCCGCCAATGCCCAGACCGGCGAGCAGCGTGCCCACCGGATAGCCAAACTGCGACAGCGCCACGAGCACCGCGACAATGACCACCGCGACGCGCAGGAAATTGCCGAGCAGCGGCACGAGTGTGCGTGCCTGCCCGCCCTGCCCGGCATCCCACGCGGCGTTCTCCAAGCGATGCTGCACCAACCGAATCACCCGGAGCAGCGACCAGAAAAACGCCAGCAAGACCAGACCACGCGACGCCGACTCGATAAACAGGGCCACCCGCGCATTGAGATCGAGCAACCCCAGCACCGGACCGGTGAGCAGCGCCCCCACCCACAACCGGAACGGCCCGCGCAGATTCGCGAGTAACAGGTCATCCCAGTCGGTCGTCGTACTCGCCGCCAGACGCACGAGGAGACGGCGCAGGGTGGCCCCCAGCAGCCAGGACCCGATCAAGATCAGCGGCAACAACAGCGCGAGCCCGATCCACTGCCACAAGAACAAATGCAGCGGGCCTTCGCGCAGAAACGTCGGCGGCAACCGGTCGCGCAGCCACGGCGCCCCCAGATTGGCATACCAGCTATCGATCGCGTTCACCGTCCCCGCCGAGAAGACCCAGTGCGGCGGCGTATTCCCCGACATCTTCACCAGGCGAACATCGATCTCCCGGCCGGTCTCGTCGACAATGGCGCCAAGCCGCTCCCCGAGATGGTCATCATCGGTGGTGTCCCCCACGGCGAGCGGCGAGAGCGTCGCCGGATTGATCGCCAGCCGCTGATCGAGCACCACCTTGAGGCGCCGCGCGAGTTGCGCCGCGTCCTCGCGGTCCGACGTGGGGACGGCGAGATAGCGGGCCGCTTCGTCCCAGGCCTTGCTGTTGGCCAGCCGCGTGAACTCCTGCAGCGCCGCGCGCGGAGAGGCGGGGGACACCACGACGGTGTCCGCCGCCGCACGGCTCGGCGCACCCGTGGCACCGCGTGGCATCTGGGCGGTGATCACCAGAGGCCAGAGCATCAGCGCTGACAGAGCCAGCATCACGGTCACACCGCGACGTCGATCGAGAAGCATTCGCACAAGGAGGATCCCCGAGAATGCCCCGGGTGGGGCTCGAACCCACGACCTACGGCTTAAAAGGCCGCTGCTCTACCAGCTGAGCTACCGGAGCGGGTAACCGAAACGGTCACGCCGGCACGCTCACACGTGCCGACGGCAATCTAGTCAGCTCACCAAAAAATCCTACCGGGTCGGCTTGGCCAACCACTCGCCGCCGTCAATCACAAAGATCGCCCCGGTGATCCAGTCGCCCGCTGGCGAGGCAAGGAAGGCCACCATGTTCGCGATGTCCTCCGGCCGCCCCCACCGCCCCATCGGGATCCCCTTCGCCGCATACTCCGCCATGTGCCGCTCGGCGGCCGCAAAAACATCGGTCACGCCACTGTCGGCGGGGGGCGTAAAAGCCTTCCGGACCCCCTCGGTGGGGATCGGCCCCGGCGCGATGGCATTCACCCGGATCCGCTGCGGCGCCCACTCCATCGCCAGCGTCCGGGTCAGGGCATCCACCCCCGCCTTGGCGGCGGTGGCATGCGCCATGAGCGGCCAGCCGCGGTAATGGAGCGTCATGCTGGTGCTGATGATCCGCCCACCGCCCTGCTGCGCCATGATGCCGTAGACGGCCTGCGAGCAGTAAAAGGTGCCGTACAGATCAATTTCGATCACCGCCTTCCACGCGTTCGGCGACAGCGTGGCGCTGGGGGCGTAGAAATTACCGGCGGCGTTGTTCACCAGCACATCGAGCCGACCGTGCTGCTGGGCAATGCCATCGACCACCTCTTTCACCCGCTCCTGCTGGCGCACGTCCAGCGCCACCGTGGAGGCGGAGCCACCGGTGCTGGCGATGGTGGCGAGGGCAGTCTCGAGATGCTCGGGCTTCCGGCTGGCAATGACCACATGGGCGCCGAGGCCGGCGAGCAGCTGCGAAATCCCGAGGCCAATCCCCGTCCCGCCGCCCGTGACGAGCGCGACTTGCCCGTCGAGCAGACCGGGACGGAAGACCGACGTCAAAGCGGAGGCGTCTATCGGCGTCATAGTGACTTCTCTGGGCGGCAGGTGACGTCAGGAGAGCAGATCGAGCGCGACCTGCTCCTCCAGACAGAAGGTCCGTCGATGATGGCGCGTGAGCCCGTGCGCCGCCAGCGCCTCGCGGTGTTGCGCGGTGCCATAGCCGGCGTTCCGAGCCCAGGCGTACGCGGGATAGCGCGCATGCAACTGCTCCATCAGGCGGTCGCGGGTCACTTTCGCGACAATCGACGCGCAGGCAATCGCATAGCACTTGCTATCGCCTTTCACGACCGCGGTGTGCGTGTGCCCGAGGGTGCGGAGCGGCAAGCCATCGACCAGCACATGGTGCGGCGCCTCGCCAAGTGCCGCCGGGATCCGGACAAGCGCGCGCTGCATCGCCCGCACCGTCGCGTGATAGATGTTGACGCGATCGATCTCCTGCACGGATGCGGCGCCGAGGCAGACGGCGAGCGCCCGCTCACGAATGCGGGCCGCGAGTTCGACGCGGAGGGCCGGGCTTAGGCGTTTGGAATCATCGACGCCGGCAATAGCCCGCTGATCGGGGGGCATGACAATGGCACATGCGACAACGGGGCCCGCGAGGGGGCCCCGTCCGACTTCATCGACCCCGGCGAGCAGCGGACCATGTTGGGCCCGCGCCTCACGCTCAATGGCACTCCAGCGCGCCACCGGGATGTTGCCCGCGCGACCGAATCAGGACTCGATCGCGCGATGCCGCCTCAGCTGTTCGTCGAGGGGCGGATGACCTTCCGCTCCTTGATGCGCGCGGCCTTACCGGTCACGTCGCGGAGGTAGTACAGCTTGGCGCGGCGAACCACACCACGACGCACGACCACGAGATCGGCGATCATCGGGCTGTGGAGCGGGAAAATACGCTCGACGCCGGCACCGTTCGAGATCTTCCGAACCGTGAAAGTCTCGCTGACGCCACCGCCACGACGGGCGATGCACACGCCTTCAAAGGCCTGCACACGTTCCTTATCGCCTTCCTTCACGCGCACGTTGACGCGGACCGTGTCGCCCGGACGGAAGGGCGCCACCGAGGCCTTCATCCACTCTTTCTGCGTTTCGATAAACGGATGCATCTGTCACTCCGGGGCCAACCCACAGCCCGGTAATAAGTGCTGCCGATCCGGCGGGACCATGAAGCATCCCTGCCAGTGCGAGAGGCCACGACGCGGACACGGGAGCGAAGTCTCCCGACCGGAACCGACGTGGCATCGCCACCGGAGCGCGGGCGTCACTGACGCATACCCGAGGGTACCCGCCGCGTGCCGCCGGGGCTCCAGGAAGCCCTGCGTCCCCACCACCAGCAGGCGGGGAAATCCCCCGAGATTCCGGGGGAGCTGTGAAGGATAACCGGGTCCCGGATCAGGGCGCAATTGGGGGAGGCTGGTCGGGACGCTACCTTTCGGGATCCTTACCCCTTTCTCATGGCGATCCCCCCCACCTCTCCGTCGGCTGTCGAGCCCCCCCTGTCCTATCCGGTGACCCGCACGGTCGACCAGGTGGACTGGTACCATGGCGTCCCGGTCGCCGACCCGTATCGGTGGCTGGAGGACGACACCTCCGCGGAAACGGGTGCCTGGGTCGCGGCGCAAAATGCCGTGACCAACGCCTTCCTCGACCGGATCCCCTTCCGGGACGGGTTCCGGACCCGCCTGACGGCTCTAGTGAACTACCCCAGGGAGTCGGCCCCTGAGGTGAAAGGGCGGTGGCGCCTCTTCGCCCGGAACGAAGGGCTCCAGAACCAGGCCGTCTATTACCTGCAGGACGGCGAGGAGGGGACGCCTGAGGTCTTGATCGACCCCAACGCCCTGTCGGCCGACGGCACCACCCGGGTGGCCGGGCTGACCTTCGTCGGCGCCGGGACCCGGATCGCGTACATGTTGAGCGCGTCAGGCTCCGACTGGCAGGAGATCCGCGTCATCGATCTGGCTTCTCGGCAGGAGCTCCCCGACCGGGTGGAATGGGTGAAGGTCTCCGGGATCGCTTGGCACGGTGATGGGTTCTTTTACAGCCGCTACCCGGAACCCACCGATACCGCCGCAGCGTATTCGTCGGTCAACGAAGACCATCAGGTGTTCTTCCACACCCTTGGCACCCCGCAAGCGGCCGACCGGCTGATCTATCAGGACCGCGAGCATCCGCAGCGGTTCCATCAGCTCTTCACCACGGAGGATGAGCGCTACGCCATTCTCTACCTGAGCGATCGCGGCCAGGGGAAAGACGGTAATGCCCTGTCGGTCATGGATCTGCTCGATCCGACGCCAGCCTTTCAGCCACTCTGGACCGACTTTGATGACGAGCTGAGCGTCCTCGACAATGTGGGCGCATCGCTGCTGGTCGTCACGAACCGTGGCGCCCCAAACCGTCGCGTGGTGGCCATCGACCTAGCGTCTCCGCAGGAATCGGCCTGGCGCACGATCATTTCGGAGCGGCCGGAGCCGCTCGACGCGGCGTCCACCGCCGGCGGTCGGCTCTTTGCGCTCTATCTGCAAGACGTGACCACGCGCGCCGAAGTGCATGCCTTGGACGGCACGTTCGAGCGCACCATCACGCTCCCCGGCGTTGGCACGGCGGTCGGCTTCACCGGGGCCCGTGACGCCGAGCAGGTGTACTACACCTTTACCTCATTCACCGCGCCGCCAACGGTCTATCGCTATCACATCGCGCGCGGCGACAGCGCGATGGTGCGTCAGGTCGCGCTGCCCTTCGATCCGACGCAGTTTGTCACGCGGCAGGTCTTTGTCCCGAGTGCCGACGGCACGCGGGTGCCGGCCTTTATCGTGTGTCGCCACGACGTGGTGCTCAACGGCCAGAATCCGACGCTGCTCTACGGATACGGCGGATTCAACGTGACACTGCCACCGGCGTTCAGTGCCCTGCGCGTCGCCTTCCTCGAGCAGGGCGGTGTCTTCGTGCAGGCCAACCTGCGCGGCGGCGGAGAGTACGGGGAAGACTGGCACCGCGCCGGCATGAAGCTGCAGAAGCAGAACGTCTTCGACGACGCCATCGCAGTCGCGGAGTGGCTGGTGGCCGAGGGGTACACCACGCCGGCGCGCCTGGCGATTCAGGGCGGGTCCAATGGCGGGCTGCTGGTGGGCGCGCTGATGACGCAACGACCGGAGCTCGCGCGCATTGCGCTGCCGGCGGTCGGCGTCATGGACATGCTCCGCTTTCATAAGTTCACCATCGGCTGGAACTGGATCGCCGATTACGGCTCCAGCGATGATCCGGCGGAGTTCGCGGCGCTGCATGCCTACTCGCCGCTGCATGCGTTACGCGATGGCGTGTCGTATCCGGCGACGCTGATCACCACCGCCGACCACGATGATCGCGTGGTGCCGGCGCACTCGTTCAAGTTCGCCGCACGGCTGCAGGAGGCGCATCACGGACCGGAGCCAGTGCTTATTCGCATTGAAACGCAGTCGGGGCACGGCAGCTCGTCGCTCACCAAGAGCATTGCTGAAACCGCCGATGTGTATGCGTTTCTCTTTCACGCGTGCGGGCTCACCCCCACCTTTCCGGCGTGAGCCCGTAGGGCGCGTACGCGCTTAGGGTTTCTTCACCGGAAAGGGTCGAGGGGCCGGCAGCTGCTCGGCGAAGCGCCAGGGCGCCGGTCCTTCGCGCGTGAGCGGGATCCCCAGCAACCG
Source organism: Gemmatimonadaceae bacterium (assembly GCA_040374415.1). Classification (GTDB taxonomy): domain Bacteria; phylum Gemmatimonadota; class Gemmatimonadetes; order Gemmatimonadales; family Gemmatimonadaceae; genus Gemmatimonas. The sequence goes on from JBEIUK010000018.1 coordinate 5,850, forward strand.
TGCGCGCACCATCGCGATCGGCATCGGACCGCCCTGCAGGATCGCGTCGTGGAACGCCCGATCGGTCATCTTCCTGCTCCCGACCAGCTCTGCATGCAGCGCGCGCAGCTCCAGCCCGCCCAGCATGTAGGCGGCCTGATAGGTGGGCGAGTAGCTCCCGTTGAAGGAGCGCCGAACTTCGCCCTCTGCGTTGGCACGCTCGAAGTTCACCGTGTCCACGAGAAATTGAATCGCCTGCTCCGGCGTCATTTTCCCCAGATGGAAGTTGAGCGAGAAGATGATCCGGGCGCTCCGGTGCATTCGCCAGAACAAGGCCCCGATCCGGTCTTCCGGGCTCACGTGAAAGTCGTTATCCCAGAGGAACATCTCCCAGTAGAGCGACTGCCCCTCGTTCCAAAACGGCGTGGCAAAGAGCCGACGATGCGGGTTGTACCGCGCCGCCATGAAGCCCTGCAGATGGTGCCCCGGGTTCAGTTCGTGAAAGACCGTGGCGTGTGAGAAGTGCGGATTATTCCCGCGAAGACTCATGAGCTTTTCGTCATCGGTCATCTCCGCCGTCGGATACGAGACGAGGATCTGATCACCGCCGAGAAAGAACGGCGCAACACGCTGCCGCTCCGGCGTCATCATGTCCATGCGCCAATCCTCCCGTGCGAGCGGTGGAATGGTGACCCAGTCATGCTGGTCAAAGAACGACTCGGCTTGACGGGCCAGATCACGAATGAGATCCGGCTGCTTCCCCGGCTCCACATACGTGTTCTTCACCTTCTCCATCGCCGCCTTCCAGTCATCGCCAAAGCCCATCTCACGGGCGGCCTTCTTCGCCTCCGCGAGACTGAAGGCATACTCACGCTCCGCAATCGCGATGAGTTCAGGCGCCGTATACGGAATCATTTCATGCCGGAAATCCGTCGCGAGCCCCTCGGCGCCAATCGGATCCCCGATAATGGGGCCCGTGTTGTCACTCGCGGCCCCTCCGGCCGCGCCGCGTCCGCCAGCGGAGGGCGCCGCTGCGGGCGCCGCTGCGGGCGCACCGGCAGGCCCAGTCCCACGTCCCGCTGCCACCGTGGCACCCGGAATGCCGACCAGTCGCTGACGAATGGACTGGGCATACCGCTGCATCGCCTCGTCGAGCTTCTGATACGGACTCGCCACCCACCAGGTGAAGAGCGGATCGTAGCCGGTATAGAAGCGATACCACTGCCCCATGACCCCACGCATCGCGTCTAGCTGATCGGCGGCACGGTTCGCCACGGTTTTCGACGTCCGCGGGCCAGGGGCGTCGATGGCGGTACGTAGACTGTCGATCGACCGCGTGAGTGCTGCCACGGTATGTGCCGCGTCCTGCGCCACCATGGTTCGCAGGTTACGCCGATCGTCATGCAGTTGCAGCAACCGGTCGGCAAAGGGCAACAGCGGCTGTACTTCCGCCCGCTGCCGGTCCTGTCGGTCGGCAAGCTCCAGTTGATAGCGGAGGTGATTGTCGAGCAGGACATAGTCCGCCTGTCCTTCCCGAGAGAGTTTCTCAAAGGCCATCTCACGCAGCCGCGTCCGCCACGCGGCATAGAAGCCGCGCATCCGCACGCGCTGATCAGGAGAGTCCACCCCATCGTAGCGCCGAGTCAGCACGCCCTGGTCAACCTGAAAGCGCTCCACCACCTCCGCGAGCTCACTCTGCCCGGGGGCCATCAACGACGACAGCGCCGGGACCGAGGCGAGCGGATCGGCGGGGAACGGTGCCGCGGCGCGACCCGCCGTGGTGCGACCGCCGACGCTGCCTGGAGCCTGTCCGACTTGGGCCACGGCCGTCGACACCGTGACGGTCTGCGCGACCAGCAGGGTTGCCGTGAGCGCGAGCGGCCAGCGCAGCGGAGCGCGACGCCCTTGAGCGATTCGAGACAGCACTGGGAGACTCCTCCAGAGTGTATGCGGGCCACGCGACGCCAGTCGTCTACGCGCACCATCCACCGTACGGGTCGAAGTTGTTGGCCAGCGGCCGGGTTCGCCAGCAGGTGTGAAGGGATTTCGGTCTGGGCGAATCCCTGCCCAGTGATTGCCCACCGGGGCACCGGCCCGTAGCGTATCGGTATGCCCATGCCATTCCCTGAATACGATGCGCTGGACGGTCTGGGGCTCGCCGCCCTGATTCGCTCCGGTCAGATCAGCGCGACCGACGCCACGAATGCGGCGCTCGCTCGCATCGCGACGCGCAATCCGGCACTCAACGCGGTGGTTCGGGTGCTGGAGGCCGAAGCACGCGCCAGCCTCTCGGCGATTCCGGCAGACGCCCCGTTTGCGGGCGTCCCCATGGTGATCAAAGATCTGCAGGCGCTCGTGCGCGGCGTGCCGACCAGCCATGGCACCCGTCCACTACAGGCGGTGATCCCCGATCACGATAGTGAACTGGTGGCGCGCTATCGCGCAGCCGGCGCCGTCTTTGTCGGCAAAGCGAATACGCCAGAGCTCGGGCTCACCCCCTTCACCGAAAGTGAAGCGCTCGGCCCCGCGCGGAATCCGTGGGACATCACCCGAACCACGGGCGGTTCCAGCGGCGGATCGGGGGCGGCGGTGGCGGCGCGTATCGTGCCCATGGGGCACGGCGGTGATGGCGGCGGGTCGCTGCGCATTCCGGCGTCGTGCAACGGCATCTTCGGGCTCAAGCCCACGCGGGGACGGATGCCGACGGGGCCAGATCTGGGGAGCGTGTGGGGCGGCTTTGCGCAGGAGCATGTGCTCACGCGCAGCGTGCGCGATTCCGCGGCCATGCTCGACGCTACGGCCGGCGACGATGTGGGGGCGCCAGTCGCCTGCCCACCGCAGGCCCGTCCGTTTCTCGAAGAGGTGACCACCGCGCCCGGTCGGCTGCGGATCGCCATGACCAGCACGCCATTCTTCGGGAATCATGTGCACCCGGACTGCGTGGCGGCGATGCAGGACACGGCGGCATTGCTCACGTCACTGGGGCACGACGTCATTGAAGACACCCCGACGATCAACGGTGAAGCGCTGGCGCAGGCTTTCCTGACGGTCGTGGCCGCAGAGTGCCGCGCCGATCTGGAATGGATGGGACAGGAACTCCAGCGCGCGCCTCGGCGCGACGATGTCGAGGTAGCCACGTGGGCCCTCGGTCTCGTGGGGCGGAACTTCCGGGCCTCGGACTACGCGCTCGCGGTGCGCGATTTGCAAGTGGCCGGGCGCACCGTCAGCCGGTTTCTCACGCGCTACGATCTGCTCCTGACGCCCACCCTCGCCGATCCACCCTTCGTGATTGGCTCGATGCAACCCACAAGTGTCGAGCGCACCGCCATGTCCGTGCTCGGCGCCCTCGGGCTTGGCAGCGTGCTGGGTTCAGCCGGTTTGCTGGGGAAGATGGTCGAGAAGGCCTTCGGCTTCATTCCGTACACGCCGATCTTCAACGCCACCGGTCATCCGGCGATGTCGGTGCCACTCGCGTGGAATGCGCAGGGGCTGCCGATTGGCTCGCACTTCGTGGGCCGCTTTGGCGATGAGGCCACGCTCTTTCGGGTGGCGGGCCAACTGGAACAGGCGCGTCCGTGGGCGGACCGCATGCCACCGGGACTGGCGATGTAACGCGGCGGCTCTCACAGACACCAACGGCCTGCGCCCCATACTTCGGAGCGCAGGCCGTTTGCATCGCGACGCGCGTTACTTGCGCTTGGCGCCCGTCAGCTTGCCGAGCGCGCCCAGCGTCGTTTGCGCCGCATTGAGGCCGAGCCGGAAGTCGGCATCGGAAAAGGTGGCGAAGAGATCCGTAGGCTGATGCCAATGCGGATCCCAGCCGCTGCCGACCTGCGTACCGCGTTCGTTTTCGCGCAGGCTGACCGCCGCGATCAGGTCCTGAAATGGGCCGGAGTCGGTGTTGGTCATGTGCGGCCCCACCTGCGCGGGGTAATCCGTGGCATAGCGCGCATTGGCCGAATGCAGCGCCCACGCCAGTGCCTGCGAGGCCGACGCCATCTTGGAGTTCGACTGGAACTCAATGTTCACATCGGCCTCCGGGCGCTGCTCCTTCGCCATCGTCCCATCGGCCTTCGGCATGCCATGGTCAAACATCATCATGTCATGCTGAATCATCCCCAGCCACTTGGGTTCGGGATACTTACCAGAGCCCGCGGGGCTTTCCTGTCCTTGCAGCGCGGCGCGCTGTTCGACATAGGCGCGGGCACCGTTCAAGCCGCTCTCTTCGTTATTCCAGAGGACGAAGCGAATGGAGCGCTCCGTGGTGACATCGGGGCTGCTGAAAATGCGGGCCAGCTCCATCACGATGGCGCTGCCGGAGGCATCGTCGTTCGCGGCTTCGCCCCAGCCAATGCCGTCCATGTGCCCGCCCACGATGTACATCTCTTCCGGGTGGGTGGTGCCGATCTTGGTGCAATACACTTCCTGACGGGGACCGGGCGTGCTGGGCTCCGCGTTGATGGCGCGAAGCCGCGCGTCTGGCTGCAACAGCGAATCGCTGTTCACCCCCGTGCGCGTCCGAATCCCACGGTTCCGACCGCCACCGGCCGCGGTCTGCACCGCCGGCGTACGCGTCGGCGCAGCAGCAGCGCCCCCCGGAGCGGCGCCCGCTCCGCGACCACCGCCAGCAGGGGCGGCGGCACGAACCGGCTCCGCGTACTCATACGTGATGCGCTCCGTATTCGTGCATCCCACGCGCTTCAACTGCGCTTCAATCCAATCCACCGCCTTCCGATTCCGTTCGGTCCCCTGGCGCCGATCACCGAACTGCGTGAGCCCCTTGATGGTCGCCTTGTAAGATTCGAGATCAAGACGGGACGCCAGCACGGCAACTGGATCCGTGGAATCAATCACCACCGGCGGGGTGGGCAGCACGCGCCCCTGCGCCGCGAGCATGGCCGGAGTGGCACCGGAGACGGTGGCAATAAGCGCAGCGACAAGACGCGAGGAGGGACGCATGAGCGACATCCGAGAGGAGAGGGCGAAAGGAACGGTCAGAAGAGCGACGCGGTCAGCAGCGAAAGGGTACAATGACTTATTGGTACGGTGGCGACAGCTGGCGGAGCAGGGACCCGTGCGAGCCAAACTCCCAGGTCCCGCCAAAGTGCAGGTCCAACAGACGCCATTCGCCACGCTGCCGCACGACGATCGCGGTATCACTCCACACAACGGGCGGCTTCTGCTGATCGTTGGTCAGCCGCACCGCGACCCGCACGGTATCACCGCGGCCAACCGCTGCCTGTGGGGTAACCGTCGTTGGCCCTTCGAACAGGCTAGAGAACATGTCGCCATCGGTGAACCGCGGTTTCTCGCTGGGCGCCGCCCGTTTATCGGCAGAGCGTACGGAATCAGCGGCCGCGAGCAGACGGGCCAGGGTGTCGGCGATGAAGGGCTGCAGGGCACGGAGCTGCTCCGCTGTCGGTGCGCCGAACACGCCCGCCGCCTCGCGCATGGTATAGAACCGCTGCACCACCTCGTGCGGCTGCGCAGGACCGCCACCGCGACAACCGGCAACCAACAGCGCGGTGGCAGCCAGCGCGACCACGAATCGCGTGCGCCGAGGCATGGTCAGCGGCATGCTCAGCGGCATGCTCAGCGGGCTCCCGTATAGCCAGCGCCACGCAGCGCGCGCCCCGGTCTGGCGCCCGTGTGCTTGCCATCGCGCCACACCGCCATCCCGTTGACGAAGACATGCTGCACCCCGGTCGATAGCTGATGCGGCTTGTCGAAGGTGGCGAGGTCGGTCATCGTGGCAGGGTCAAAGAGCACCAAATCGGCGAACATCCCTTCCTTGACGAGCCCACGATCTCGGAGCCCAAGGATCTGCGCGGTGGACCAGGTCATCTTGCGAACCGCCTCCTCAAGCGGGAACAACGAATCGGTTCTCACAAATTTTCCGATCATGCGGGCGAAGGTGCCGTACGAGCGCGGATGCACAAGGTCGGTGGTCGTATCCGGATCAAAGCCTCCGGCATCACTCCCCACGATCACCCATGGCTGCTTGAGCATGGTCGCCACGTTGGCATCCGACATCCCAAAGGTCACCTTTCCGAGCGTGTTCTTCTCGCCAAGGGTGAGCGCAATAATCGCAGCCACCCAGTCCTTCCCGAGGGCCTTGGCGATGGCATCGAGCCGCCACCCCTCGAAGCGTTTCCACTCCGGCAGCCGGAAGCCACTGATCTGGTAGGCGCTCGGCGGGTTCTGCTGACAATAGTTCGTCGCCGTTGGGGACGGGTCGGTCATTTCACGCCGGATCCGTGCGGCAAGCGACCGATCCTGCAACCGCTCCAACAGCTTACCGTCGGCATGGACCCATCCCGGAATGCACGACGACAGGTTGTTCCCGGATGCCGGATAGGTATACATCGTGGCCTTCACATCCTGACCGGCGGCCCGCGCAGAATCGATCTTGCGGATCGCAGGACCGGCCAGCGGCCAGTTGCGTTGCCCCGAGGCCTTGAAGTGATACACGACGACCGGGACGCCTCCCTCCTTTCCGATCCGAATCGCTTCATCGAGGGCGGACAACAGCTCGTTCTCCTCCGAGCGGACATGCGTGATATACGTGCCATGCAACGGGGCCATGGCTTTCGCATTCTCAATCAGCTCGGCAGTGTTCGCGTAGGCGCCTGGCGGATAAATCAGGGCGCTGGAGATCCCAAAGGCCCCATCGCGCATCGCGTCGCGCACGATCGCGCGCATCGTATCCTGCTCAGCCGGTGACGCCACCCCCTCCCGACGCCCCATGACGTAGGCACGCACCGTACTGGCGCCGAGGTAGCTCCCGACATTGACCGCGTTACCATGCGCTTGCATGGAATCGAGCCACATGCCGAAGCCGTGGGGACCGCGGTAGTGCGCCACATGCGACGTCATGAGCGAGTCTTCCGGAGCCGCTCCCATGAACAGCGAATCCACCCGGACATTGGACGGCGCCGGCGTGGTCGATTCGCCGAGAATCTCGGAGGTCACCCCCTGGGAGACTTTGCCAATGACGCGCCCATCGGCAAACAGCAGCTGGTTCCAGCTGTGCGACTGAATGTCGATAAAGCCAGGGGAGAGGACGAGTCCCTTGGCATCAAGTCGTGTGCCAGCTGGCGCCTGCGCCAGCGCTCCATCGGGGGCCACCGTGGCAATGCGATCGCCACGCACGCCGACATCGCCCCAGTACCACGGGTTGCCCGTGCCGTCCACAATGCGGGCATGCGTAATCACGACATCGTAGGCCGGTGTCGTAGACGGCGCGTCACCACAGGCGGCCAGCAGCGCCAGTGGCGCAGCCAGCAGCGCCGTGCGCACTACGCGACGTTGCCACGTGGGCATGAGTTTCCCCTGCATTAGGACACTCCGAGTGGGTGAGAAACGGGAGCGGATCGACGCCTCAACTCCCGCAGCAACAACAGAGCACTCAGGACCGCTTGGACCGTCGCGGTGAACACCGACAACCGCCACACCTGATGCAACGTGAAGCCGGTGCGCGTGGAGAGCCATACCGCCGGCAAGGCGAACAGCAGGAACCGGGCGATGCTGCTCAGCAGCGACGGGATCGTGTTGCCCAAGGCCTGAAACATCCCTGAACAGGTGAAGATCAACCCCGTCGCCACGAAGTTCCACGAGATGACGCGCAGAAAATCCGCCCCAATCGCAACCACTGGGCCTTCGGTGGTGAAGCCACCAATTGGCCATTCCGGTTTGATCTGACAGATCAGCGTCAACGCCACCATGGGGACGGAGCCAATGAGGACCGCCCAGCGGAACGTCTCGCGCACGCGATCGAGGTGACCGGCGCCAACATTCTGTCCCGCCAGTGGTGCGGCGGAAAACGAGACGGCCATCGCCGGGAGGAAAATCGCCTGCATGACGCGCGATCCAATGCCGTAGCCCGCCTGCGCCGCCGCACCGAAATCCCGAATGACGTAATAGAGCACGCCCGTCGTCAGAAACATGATGGCGAACTCCGCACCCGGTGGCACCCCAATGGCGAGAATCCGACGGACCACGGGCCAGCGCAGTCGCAACAGGGGCGCCGAATACGCGACGTAGTGTTCCATCCGTACGAAATACACCGAGAGCATCGCCACCGCGACGGCAATCGCGAGGGAACTGGCGAGCCCAGCGCCAGCGGGGCCCATGGGATGTCCCGTGCCCCACCCCGCGATCAGAATCGGTGCGAGAATGATGTTCATCACCACGGTGATCACCTGCACGAGCATTGTGGGCTTCACAATCCCCGTGCCGCGCAAGGCGGATCCCATTGAGACGAGCGCGAACTGGAGCCCAAGCCCCGGCAGGTAGGCCCAGAGGTACTCCAGCCCCGCGGTGATCGTGGCCTCGTCGGCCCCAACGGCGCGCATATAGCGCCCCGCGAACAGGAAGCCGCCCAGCAGCACGATCAGGCCGCACCCCAACGCCAGAATCGTGCTCTGATTAAAGATCAGCGTCGCGTCAGCCTTGTCTTTGCGCCCCACCGCCTGCGCGATCAACGCCATGGTCCCCACACCCAGGACCTGCGTGAGCGCCATGACAATCATCTGGACATTCCCCGCCGAGCTGACCCCCGCCACCGCCGCGTCCCCGAGACGCGCCACGAAGTACAGGTCCACCAGATAGTAGAGCGTCTGGAAGATCATCCCGGCCGCCATGGGGATGGCCATGCGCAGAATGTGGCGGGGGATGGAACCGGTGGTGAGATCCTTCACGCAGCTATCCAGAGAAACGGGAGGCGGGCTCGACCGGCGCCGTTGGCGTGTGTGGCCCCGCAATCCTATACGTTCTCCCTCTGGGCCCCTGCTGACAAGGAGATGGCGGGGGTTTCGGTCCCAGCAACTCCCGTATGGTCAGTTCCGTTGCCGGACGCCTGTGCAGAACGCACACTTCTAGCATCCCGAGAGGATCGCACCCGGCGATCCTGCATTCCCGTCCCCTCCCTGCCCCGCTCATGCGCCTGCTTCGGACGCCCGTGACTCTGGCCACCCTCTTCAGCGCCGCACTGCTCCCGCTGCACCCTGTGGTCAGTCAGGGGGCACCGACGAACGACCTGCCGAACCCGTATCGCACGGTTACCGGGTGGGCCACGCTCCCCGATGGACGCATCTGGGGCTCCACCAGCGCGGTGGACATCGACAAAGATGGCCGGAGCATCTGGGTCGCCGAGCGCTGTGGCGCCAACAGCTGTGCCACGTCGCCCCTCCACCCGGTGCTGCACTTCGATGCCTCCGGTCGGCTGCTCAAAGCCTTCGGCGCGGGCCTTATTGTCTCACCCCATGGCATCCACGTCGATGCCGACGGCAACATTTGGGTGACCGACTGCGCCTGCACCGGTGGGGCTGCCCCAACCGGTGGCAGTGCGCCAGCCCGTGGCCATCAGGTGATCAAGTTCAGCCCAGAGGGCCAGGTGCTCATGACGCTCGGCACCGCCGGCGGTGGCAAGGACGCCAGCTTTTTTTGGATGCCCAACGACGTGATCACCGCCCCGAATGGTGACATCTACGTGAGCGAGGGCCATGCGTCCCGTCCCGGCTCGAACGCCCGCATCTTCAAGTTCGATAAAACGGGGAAGCTGCTCACGCAGTGGGGCGTCTTTGGCAAAGGGCCCACGGAGCTCGATCAGCCGCATGCCCTCGCCTTTGACTCCCGCGGGCGGCTCTTTGTCGGCGATCGGGGCAATGATCGCATCCTGATTTACGATCAGCAGGGCACCCTGCTGGATACGTGGTATCAGTTCAGCCGCCCCAGCGGCATTTTCATTGATCGCAACGATGTGATCTACGTGGCCGACTCCGAGTCGGGCTCGGTGGCGCCGCCGCACTCGGCCTGGCGCCGTGGCATCCGGATCGGGAGTGCACGGGACGGGAAGGTCACCGCTTTCATCCCGGATCCGGATACCAACGCCCCCAGCACCAGTTCCGCTGAGGGGGTGGCCGTCGACGCCGCAGGGAATATCTACGGCGCCGAGGTCGGCCAGAAAGCGCTCAAGCGCTACGAAAAGAAGTAGCGGTTACTTCCGCGGGAGCACCAGCGCCGTCAGCGCGGTGCTCTCGTCGGAACCCGACGCGAAGACGATGTACTGCCGGCCCTTGTGCAGGAACGTCATGGGCACCGCCGTATTCTTCGACTCAATCTTGACGGCGCCCACCTGCTTGCCCGTCATCTTGTCCACGGCATAGATCGCCGGCGCGGCACCCGGGGCGCCACCGCTGCGACCGGGACCATAGATCATGAGCGACTTGGTCGTGATGATCTCCGCCTGACCACGCGCGCCCTGGTCGGGGAGCTTTACCCCGGCGAAGAGCGGGTCACGGCTCGTGACCTTCATCATGCCGCCATTCGGCTGCCACCAGCTCTTGTCGCCGGTGTTCATGTTGTACGCCGTGATGCCCCCGAACTCCTTGGGCTTCACGATGGAGACGCCACCCACCATGGACCCCGCGGAACGCGCCGCAAAGTCCCCGCCACGATCACCCGTGGTGGGCTTCCGATAGCCCGGCGGCGCCGGCGGGGCGCCAGGGAGCCCGCAGGCATCGTGCGGTGAGCTGTAGTCGAACTCAGAGCACGGATCCTTCTGCACCTGCGCCGTGCTCATGCCAGACTGCGAGCCGACATACATCATGCCGGTTTCCGGATCGACGGCAGCCCCACCATCGATGTTCACGCCACCGCTCGCGCCGGGCGCGTACCACGAGCAGCGCATCCCCGTGGACCCCTTCCCGTCCGCCGCGGCGGGCGGAACAAAGTACGGGCCCATGCGGCAGCGCTTCGCGAGCTTGAGGGCCGTGTCCCGAATCGCCGGGGTATAGTCAATCAGATCGGACTCCACGAGCCCCTGCTGCGAATAGGGCGCAGGCTTGGATGGAATGGGCTGCGTGGGAGAGCTTTGCTCGCCCGGCACGTCGCTCTGCATCACCGGCGTTTCCGGCATCGGCCAGATCGGTGCGCCGGTCAGACGATCGAAGGTGTAGATCCAGCCCTGCTTCGTGGTCTGCGCCACCACCTTCCGCACTTTTCCATCAACGGTCACGTCGATCAGGTTCGGCGCCATCGGTGTGTCGTAGTCCCAGATGTCATGGTGGACCATCTGGAAGTGCCACTTCCGGAGCCCGGTCTTCACATCAATCGCGACGATGCTGTTGCCAAACAGGTTATTGCCGGGGCGATGCCCGCCGTATTCATCCATGAGCGGCATGCCGACCGGGATGTACACGAGCCCCGCGTCGAGATCCGCCGAGTACGGCGCCCACGGATCGTTCTTGCCCACCCCCTTGGATCCGATCTTCGAGCCGTTCTTCCAGCTGTCGGCACCGAACTCGCCCGGTTGCGGCACCAGATTGAACTTCCACAGCTGCTTCCCGGTGCGAATGTCAAAGCCTCGGACAAAGCCCGGGACGTTGTGCGCGCGCATCGGGTAGTAGCCATGAATCGAGGAATTCCCGACCACCAGCACATTGCCGACCACGATCGGCGGTGAGCTGGCGGCGACCTGTCCGGCGTCCGGATCAATGCCAACCGTCCCATCGGCGCCAATCTTGCGAATGGGATCCCACGTTTCGCCCGGCTTCGCTTTGCGCATTGGCGCGGCGTCACTGATGATGAGCGGCCCCGAGTCATCCACGGCGAGCTTCACCATCGGATAGCCGAGCCCTTCCATCAGGTCGACGACGCCGTTCTTTCCGAAGGTCGGATCCGGACGCCCCGTCTTCGCGTCTAGCGAGACCAAGTGATAGCCCGGCGTCACGGTCAGCACGCGTTCCGCCTTCCCATCGGTCCAGTACGACAGGCCGCGCCCAGCAAATTGCCGCGGCGCCTTCTGCCACCGGATCCCTTCCTCCAGCCGGTACATCCACAGGGTTTCGCCGTTCTCCGGATCGAGCGCCATCGTCACGCGACGCGTGGTCGCGACCGTGAACAGTCGGCCGCTCGCGTAGATCGGCGTCGTGCGATAGTACTCGTCTTTCCCAAAGGCGCCGGCATTCCACGTCCACGCCACCTGCAGGGAATCGAAGTTTTTGGCGTTGATCTGATCCAGCGGGGAATAGCGTGAGCTCCACGCATCGGCGCCCCAGTAGCGCCATTCACCGTACGCATTGCCGCGCGCGAGCGGTTTGCCCGCCTGGGCCGATGAGCGCGCCGCCTGCAGGGCCACTCCACCCAGCACCACACCGGTGGCCGCCAGCATGAGGCGCATTACGCGTTTCCGTGATCGAGCTGTCATGGCTTCTCCATTCGTCCTGCGGGGATACGGCCGTCCGGCCGGGGTGCTGCAGCAACACGGTGGTGGTACGAGGGCACACGGCGTTCGGCCGCCACCTCCTCGCGGTCAGCGCCCGCCGCCAGCTCAATCCGAATAGATCGGAGGAGCTGCGGTTCGGCGGACAACTCCCGCGGACTGGGCGGCATGCCATTCAACTTGAGGACATACGCGGTCACCCAGACGTACTCGTCCTCGGTCAACGTCCCCGGTGCCGACTTGGGCATGAGACGCATGATGTAATCGAAAAACTCCGAGAGCGGGTGCCCGGCCCATCGCGCCGCGAAGGCCGGTCCACTGTGCGACGCGACGGTATGACAACCAGCACAGAAGCCGGTGAAGACCTCGCGCCCCTTCTTCGCCTGATCGGCCGTATACACGCCGGAGAGCGTCGTGCGCCCGGCCTGCGCCGACACCGCTGTTGGCGCCACGGCACCGCTGACAACGAGGCCGCCGCTCAGTACGCCGAGCACGAGCAGCGCGGGAGACGGGCGGGCGGTGAGGAAGCGCGCCATGAGCCGTGACAGCAGCCAGGCCACGGCACTGATGACGGTGAGCGCGATCACGACGGGAACGATCATTGTGGTGATGGGGGTATCCGGCCACGCGAAGCGATACGCACGCAGCACCTCGAACCGCGCCGCCATCCAATGCCACGCGGTGTGCGTGATGAAGGCCGAGAGGATCATCGCACCAGCGCGCTCGGGCACCACGCGCGTCAGCAGCCACGACAAAACTGGCACCATCACCGCCAGCACCGCCAATTGCGCCAGTTCAATGCCCACGTTGAACGCCGCGAGCGCGGTGAGCAAATGCGAGCCGGCGAACTGAAGCGATTCCTGCAGGGCATAAGAAAAGCCAAAGCCGTGGATCAACCCAAACGCAAAGGCCATCATCCACCGACGTTCCACGGGGCGGTTCAGCATGTTCTCCACCGCCATCAAGACGATGGAGCCCGCGATCAGCACTTCCACAAGCGGCGGAAACCAGAGAGCATCGGGGGCATAGCCGAGCGCTGAAAGGCCAAGCGTCAACGAATGGGCCACGGTAAAAGCGGTGACGATCGCGACCAGCGGTCGCATTCGCCGCACCGGAATCACAAGACAGAGGAGGAACAGGAGATGATCCACCCCATCGAGGAGATGGCGAGCGCCCATGCGCACGAAGCGACCGGCGGCATGCCACCAGCGCGGATCGAGTGGCACCAGTCCCGGATCACCGTCAAAGACGTAGTCCCGTTCGACGCCCACGGCCGGGACAAACTTCAGCACCGTGCTCGTTCGCTGTCCAAGCCGCGCCATCCGCGCATCGATACTGAGCTCTGCCCCGGTGGGTAGCGCAGTGACCGGATACTCCAGCAGGACATCCACCATCACTTGCGCGACCGGAATCTCGAGCGTCGGATCGAGGGGCGCGCCGAGGACGGTGCGCAACGCCACATCGTACTGATCGAAGGCGTGATCGGAGGGGAGCGAGGCCCGTACCGCGACGATCCGTCCGGCGGGCAAGGCCGCCCCACGCCACTGCATCGTGATCGCATCGGCGATCCACAGCTGTGCCGCGTCACGCAACGTGCTGTCGGCCCGGCCCAGGTCGAGAAAGTGTGTCTGGCGGGTGGGAAACTCGACATCACGCATCGCCTCAAGGGGCGCGCGCACCAGCACGCGGACCACCCGGGCCTCCGGGCGCACGAAGGCCTGCACCGCCACCCGCGCCGGCACTTCGTGCGCACGGAGGGCGGTCGGCCACAGGGTGGCCACCAGCAGCAGCAGGGACAGACGCAGCATTCTCTGGACAGGCGTGGTATCGCGGGTTACTTCAGAGCGCAGGCCGAGAGCGCCAGTCAGCGCTCCCGGAATCGCCACGAACTTACCACCGCGTCACGCCGGACACACGGGGCCACTTGGCACAGCCCTGGCGGACTCCGCCGCGACGCTCGGGAGAGGCTGATGATGCAGGTGCGGAAGATGGTCATCTGGACAGGGGTCGCCGGGCTGGCCGTGGCGGCGGGCGCCGCGCAAGGCACGCTGCGGGCCGCCGACCGGCAGCTGGTGCAGGCCCCGCGGTTTGAAGTGGACCCGATGTGGCCCAAACCCCTCCCGAACCACTGGATTCTGGGATCGGTCATTGGGGTGGGCGTCGACAGCCGGGACCACGTCTTCATCATCCATCGCGGGGACTCCACCCTCAATCAGCGGACCGAGGCGGGAGCCACCGCCAAGCCGCCCATCGGGGAATGCTGCGCGTCGGCCCCGCCGATTCTGGAATTCTCCCCCGACGGGACGCTGATCAAGGCGTGGGGTGGCCCCGGCAATGGCTACGAGTGGCCCTCGTCCAATCATGGCATCACGCTGGACGACAAGGACAACGTCTGGATCGGTGGCAACGGCCGCGCCGACTCGCACATCCTCAAGTTCACGCACGACGGCAAGTTCCTGCAGCAGATCGGCAAGCCCGGCCAGCAGCCGAACAGCAATGACAGCACCCACTTTGGCCGGGTGGCTAAGATCTCCTTCGACGTGAAGGCGCAGGAAGCCTTCATCGCCGACGGCTACGGCAACAAGCGGGTGGCCGTGCTCGACATGGGCACCGGGGCGCTCAAGCGCTATTGGGGCGCCTACGGCAACAAGCCGGATGACGCCAACCTGGGCCCCTACAATCCCGACGCGCCGCTGGCCAAGCAGTTCCGGAATCCGGTACACTGCGCCGAGCCGTCACACGACGGGCTCGTGTACGTCTGCGACCGCCCGAACGACCGCATTCAGGTCTTCAAGAAGAGCGGCGAATTCGTCAAGGAAGTACGGATTGCCCCGGCCACCCGCGGCGACGGGTCGGTGTGGGACATCACCTTCTCGCGCGACGCCGCCCAGAAGTACCTGTATCTGGCCGACGGCAAGAACGAAAAGATTTATGTGATGGACCGCAACTCGCTCGAAATCCTCACCAGCTTCGGCGATGGCGGTCGGCAGCCCGGGCAATTCTTCGCGGTCCACAGCATTGCCACGGACTCGAAGGGCAACGTCTACACCACCGAGACGTACGAAGGAAAGCGGCTGCAGAAGTTCAGCTACAAGGGCCTCGGCTCCGTCACCCGCGCCAACCAGGGCGTGGTCTGGCCCCGGAAGACGCCCTGAACCCACCGCAGGAGCCCCGCGGGGCTTCGTATGGCAATGGATGAAACGCGGGGCCCCGGTGAGCGACACCGGGGC
>JBEIUK010000247.1:0-4243 GCA_040374415.1 Gemmatimonadaceae bacterium
GGCTTCGCCGGATCACTCACAAAGGCATCCACGCCCCCCTGCTCCGCCACCGGCGGCGCGGTGAACGACAGCAACCCGTTCGGCCGGAAATAGAGCGATCGCGTGACCGCCTCCTTCGGGGGCCACGCGGTAAAGGTGCGCCACTGATTGCTCCCCGATTCGAAGACCGTCGCTTCCGCCGCCGTGAAGCTCCCGCGGTCCTTCAGATGCGTCGCGAAGAACGGGGCCTGGATCTTCGCCCGGTAGAACTCACCCGTCGGTGAGCCGAAATCGATCTTGCCGATACTCTGCCCGGGGCCGTTGCTCCACCCACCATGCCACCACGGCCCTACCACCAACACATTCTGGTTGTTCCGGTCATGCGCCTCGAGCGCCCGGTAAATCGTCACGGGCCCATAGAAATCTTCCTGATCCCACCAGCCGGCCACATTCAGCGTCGGCATGGTGACCCGCGTGAGATACGGCTTCATCGCCTGCCGCTGCCAGAAGGCATCGTAATTCGGATGCTCGGCGAAGTCCCGCCAGGTGGGGAGCACCTTGTCCTTGAGATACCGCGACTGCACCGTCGATAGCGGCCCAAGCTGCAGATACCAGTCGTAGGTATCGTACCGATCAAAGCCAAAGTTGGCGTTCTCCTTTGTGGCTTCCGTCATGAACGCGTACTCGAAGCCATAGCTCAGTCGGAACGCCCCATTGTGATGGAAGTCATCGCCAAGGAACATGTCCGCGGGTGAGGCCTGCGGACTGACGGCCTTGAGCGCCGGATGCGGATCCAGCATCGCCATCGCGGCAGTCCACCCGTCGTATGACACCCCGAGCATCCCCACGCGCCTGTTGTTGCGCGGGACCTGCTTCAGCAGCCACTCAATCGTGTCGTACGTGTCGGTGCTCTCATCAATCGCCTGCGCGTTGCCGTCCACAAGGCGCGGCGGCCGCTGCATCACGAAGGTCCCGTTCGACTGATAGCGCCCGCGAATGTCCTGAAAGACAAAGTGATACCCCTCCTGCGCCAGCTCCTTGTAGCTGCCGGTCAGCCGACCGCGGGAGGCCCCCACGCCGTACGGCGTCCGTTGGAGCAGGAAGGGGAGTGCCTCATCCGGATCGGGGGGCGAGAAGATCTCGAGATGCAGTGTCACCCCGTCCCGCATGGGAATGTCGGCGGTGCGCTGCACATAGGTGGCCGGGTCGTAACGCCGCGGGGCCGCCTGCGCCGCGGGGGAGGCTGCCGGAATGCCGAGCAGGAGAATGGCACACCACCACACACGGACCATGGGAGTTACTCCGGAACGCCGGGGCGCCCGGATGAGAGGGCGCGATGGGAAGAATGGACTGTGGACTGCTCCAGTGTGCATCGCCCTCGGCACCCCCGGAAGAGGCCATGGGCGGGTCCCCCTTGCTCAACTGCACGCCGGGGCCGAGCGTATCCTGAGCGTACTCGGCAGTGGTTTTCTCGTTTCTTTCTCTTGGAGCCCGTAGGTATGTCCTTCCCCTGGCGTCCCCTGACGCGCTGGAGCCGCACCGCGGTGCTGTTGGCGGCCCTTTCCCTGCAGGCACGGTCCCTGCCGGCGCAGACACGCCCACAGCCCGATGACGCCCGCGTCACCAAGGCCAACTGGGCGCTCGCCAACCGCTTCAGCACCGCCGCCCTGCGAGCCATCACGTATACGCAGGCGGTGCAGCCGCGCTTCCTCGGGCAGTCCGACACGATGTGGTACAACTGGAAGGACCGGAACGGCTCACGCTTTGTCCTGTTCGTCCCGTCGCCCACGGGGGGGACCAAGCGCCCGCTGTTTGATGCCGCCAAGCTGGCGCAGCAACTCACGCTGCTCAGCAAAAAGCCATACGACGCGACCAACCTCCCCTTCCAGACCGTCACCTTCCTCAAGTCGCACAAAGCGTTCCGCTTTACCGTCGACACGGTGCGCTACGAGTGGGATCTGACCGCCGAATCACTCAAGGGGCTCGGCCGTCCACCGCGGACGCCGCCCGCCGATGAAGAACGGGCCACGGGAACGCAGGGGGGTGGAGCCGGTGGCCGAGGCGGCGCGACTGCAGACTTCAAGAACTATGCGCCGGACAGCACCGCGTTCGTGTTTGCCCGCGACCACAACCTGTTCCTGGTGGAAGTAGGCAAACCCGATACGCTCAAGCTCACCAGCGATGGCGTGGAGGATTATTCCTTTGGCGCGAAAGACACCACGGAGAACCGGCGCCAGCTCAATGCGCTCAGCGGTGGCGGCCAGCAACAGGACGGCGAGACGGACGGTCAGCAGGAAGACACCGGGAACGCCAAGGAGATGCGGGTCCGTGCCGCCGTCACCTGGTCCCCCGACTCGAAGTCGTTCTCGATTGTGCGGCGCGACCAGCGCAAGGTGAAGGATCTGTACCTCGTGAATGTGTTGGCCCAGCCGCGTCCCGCGCTGCTGCACTACAAGTACACCATGCCTGGCG
This sequence comes from Gemmatimonadaceae bacterium, assembly GCA_040374415.1. Classification (GTDB taxonomy): domain Bacteria; phylum Gemmatimonadota; class Gemmatimonadetes; order Gemmatimonadales; family Gemmatimonadaceae; genus Gemmatimonas. The sequence continues at coordinate 2,452 of JBEIUK010000247.1, forward strand.
AAGAGGATGTCACGCAGAGCGAGCTGTGGGTCTACCGGCGTGGTGAGAAGACCGCCAAGCGGCTCAATGTGGCTCGCTGGAAGGACCAGACGCTGCAGGATGTCCACTGGCCAGTGAATGGCGATAAGGTGCGCCTGCTCCGTCGCGATCGCCCGCAGCGTAACGTCGACGTTATTGAAGTCGAAATCGCCACCAACGCGATCACGACGCTCGTCACCGACGCCATCGAAAACGCCGCTCTGGAACCCAAGCCGCTCCGCTACCTCAAGAAGGGCGGGGATTTTCTCTGGTGGTCCCAGAAGACCGGCTGGGGGATGTACTACGTCTACGGCTTCAATGGCGGTGAGAAGCATGCGCTCACGACGGGCGCCTGGAATGTGGAGGATGTCGCGAAGATCGACTCGACCACGGGGACCGTGTGGGTGGTAGGCGAAGGGCGCGAGGCGGGCGAACAGCTCTACCAGAAGCATACCTACCGCGTGAATGGCGATGGCAGCGGCTTCCAGATCGTGGATCCGGGCGACGCCAGCCACAGCTCAACCGTCTCGCCGACCAAGCGGTATGTCTACGATACCTACTCCCGGATGGACCTGCCGCCGAAGTCGGTGCTCCGCGATCAGGCCACCGGCAAGGTCATCATGACGCTCGAAGAGATGGATCTCTCCAAGCTCAAGGAGCTGGGCTTCAAACTCGCCGAACCGTTCTCGGTGAAGGCCGCCGATGGCGTCACGGAGCTCTATGGCAACATGTGGAAGCCGTTTGATTTCGATTCCACGAAGACGTATCCGATCATCGCCTACGTGTACCCCGGGCCACAGGAAGAAGCGGTCACGACCGGCTTCGCCGTCGGCGGTGGGCAGATGCAGCTTGCCCAGCTGGGCTTCATCGTGGTGCAGGTGGGACACCGCGGTGGCTCACCGCTGCGCTCCCTCGCCTATCATCGCTTTGGCTATGGCAACCTGCGCGACTATGCGCTCGCCGATAAGAAGTCGGCGATCGAACAGCTCGCGGCGCGGCATCGGTTCATTGATCTGGAGCGCGTGGGCATTTACGGGCACTCCGGCGGCGGCTTCCTCACCGCCGCAGCGATGCTCCAGCCCCCGTACAACGACTTCTTCAAGGTCGGGTGGAGCGAGTCGGGCAATCATGACAACAACATCTACAACCAGAATTGGAGCGAGTGGAACCACGGCGTGAAGGTGGTTGCCAAGGCAGACACCGCACGCGGGGCGACGGGACGTGCCGGCGCCACCACGCGCCGCGGCGGCCCAGGGGCGAATGGCAACAGCGCAAACGCCGGCGGTGCCAACGGTGCAAACGGTGCAACCGTTGGCGCGACGGGCGCGACGAGTGTGGTGGATGACACCACCAACGCCGCCAATATCCGCTTTGAGATTCGCGTGCCGACGAACGATGAGCTGGCCGCGAACCTGAAGGGGAACCTCGCGCTCACCACCGGGGATCTCGACAACAACGTGCACCCCGGCGGGACGATTCGATTGGTCAACGCGCTCATCAAGGCGAACAAGCGCTTTGACTTCTTCCTCTATCCGGGGCAGCCGCACGGCTATCGCGACACGGCCCCCTACAACCAGCGCATGCTCATGGAATATTTCGCCGAGCATCTGCTGGGCGATTATCTGCGGGGCAGCGCCGAGATCAAGAACTAAGGCGGCGCAGGCCGGAGAAGCGGGGGGGGGGGCGCTGGGGGGGGCCCCCGCCCCCCCGGGGCCACAGGGGAGGGGACCCCCGGGGAGGACGGGCGACCTGTGTATGACGCCCCCCCCCCCAC
>JBEIUK010000203.1:0-5239 GCA_040374415.1 Gemmatimonadaceae bacterium
CATTGTGCGCATTGGCGCTCGGCTGCTCGCGAGCCGGTTGGTCACGCGGGCGCCACTCGCCCTCTATGTGGACACGATTGCGCTGCCCGGTGTGACAGCGGCCGCGCGTGACAGCCTGCAGATCACGCTGGGCAATGACCTCCTGCGCTACGAGGCGTCACCAACCGCCGGCCAGCTGGCCCGTCCACTCGATACACCGGCAGGCTTCGACTGGCAGTCGGCGAATGGGCTCTATCTCAAGGGCAAAGAGTGGCTCCGTCAGCGGGAGTATGCAGCGGCACGGATCGCGCTCGACAGCGCACTCCTCAAGGATCCGCATCATCTGCAGGCGCTCGCCGATCGCGCGATGCTTGCGCTGCGTGCCGGTGAATACGACGCGGCGCGCAAGTTCACGACAACCGCCTTGAGCGTCGATAGCTACGACGCCGCGGCGAACTACTACTATGGGCTGGCGAATCGCGCTCTCGGACGGCTCGCCGATGCCAAAGACGGCTTCGAGATCGCCACGCTCTCCCCGGAGTACCGTGGCGCAGCGTGGACTGAACTGGCCCGCATGGCCGCCACGGCCACACAGTGGCGTGCCGCCGACGCTTATGTCAGCAAAGCGCTCACCGCCGATGCCGGCAATCTCGATGCACTCGGTATGGGCGTCCTGATTGCGCGGCGCACCGGCACCGCACGCACCCGTGATTCGCTGCTCACGCAGTTGGAGCGCATCGATCCACTCAGCCATCAGGGGCGGCTTGAGCGGCTGCTGGCCACGGACAGCAGCGCGAGCGCGCTTGCCAGTCCACTCCGCGCAGGGGTCCGCAGTGAACTGCCAGAGCAGACACTGCTGGAGCTCGCGCTCTGGTATCTCTCGGCGGGTGATACCACCACCGCGCGCACCGTGGCGAGCGCTGGCGGTGATCAGCCGGAACTTCTGCTGCTACAGGTAACCCTGGTACCACCGGCAGCACGACAGCCACTCATTGACCGCGCGGTGGCACTCTCCCCCGCGATGGTCTTTCCCTTCCGGCCCGAACTGGTGCCGGCCCTCCAACAGGCGGTGAATATGTCGGCCAGCTGGAAGCCCCGATTTTATCTCGCGCTCACCTGGTGGAGCATCGGACGGCTCGCCGCCGCCGATTCGCTTCTCACGGCGGTTGGCACCCAACCTGACTATGCCCCCTTCTATGCCGCTCGTGCCGCTTTCCCGGCGCGGCATCCGGCACTCGCCCGCACCGATCTGCAGCACGCGGCGGAGCTCGACAGCACCGAGTGGCGCTACGGCAAGCTGCTCGCCGATCATGCCCTGAGCTTCGGGGATGCGCGATCGGCGGTCTCCGTAGCCGATCGATATGCGAAGCGCTTTCCGGGAAATTCGGTGTTGGGGCTCACCCTCGCGCGCGGCGAGATCGCGGCGGGGATGTATCACGAGGCCGACGCGCTGCTCGCGACGCTGACGGTTCTCCCGAATGAGGGGGCGAAGGATGGGCACACCTTGTATCGTGAGGCCAAGCTCGGGCTTGCCCGTGAAGCAATCGCCGCGGGCGCGTGGAGTCAGGCCGATCAGCATATCACCGACGCGCGGAAGTGGCCGGAACAGCTCGGCGCGGGTCGGCCGTACGATGCCGACGTTGATGAATCGGTCGAAGACTCACTGGCGGTGGTGTTACGGGATGCCCGTCTCAATGCGCGCGTTGGTGGTGTCGCCGTCGTCCCCGGTGGGGTGATCGAGCGGCGCGTCCCTGCCGCCACCCGCGATTCGCTGCGCTATGGCGTGGGGACGTGGGAAGCCGATTCGCTGGGAAATCATCGCGCCGTGCTGCATGTCGATATGGCGCAGGATGCCGTGATCGCGACGATTCCCTGGCGTCGGCGCGATCCGTCGCCCGAGAAGGTGAATGTCGTGGTGATTGATGCGACAACACAGAAGCGCGTGCTCAACGTGGCGCGCCTCGCCATCTCGCGTGAAGCGGGACGCTACGTCTTTCAGGCGCCCAGCGCTGGCGACTACTACTTCTATTATCTGCCCTACACCGGGACCTTCAAATCCAACTATCCGAAGATCAGCTACCGGGTGGTTGAAGAGACGGCCGACCGGGAATGGCTGGCCCGCACTGGCTTCCGTTCCATTGGCGTTGGGGTCGTCCAGCAGGTCACTCGGCAGATGCTCCCCGATGCCACCATGGTGGGCTTTGATGCCGTGAACGCTTTCTCCGCCTTCACGCCGATGGAGTACATCGCGACGAGCGCCGAGAAGAAGGTACTGGTTTCGAAGCATGCGGACGCGCCGTTTCTGGCCTTCGCCGAAGATCGGTCACGCTCCATTCGGATGACCGAGGACATTCCGCAGCTCTGGGCCGATCGCGGGGCGTTTCAGCCAGTGACCGCGAAGGCCGATCGCGGCGAGTTTCTCTCCTTTCAGGTGGGGATTTGGGCGCATAAGCGGTCGCTTGACTCGCTGCGCTACACCGTCTCTGCGCTGCAGCGGGTTGGCGGCGCGGGGACGATTCCGGCGTCAGCGATCACCGCGTTGAATCTCGAAGGGGTCGACTGGTCGGGGCATCGCTTTACCCGTGCGCTGCATGTCGATTCCGGTGCGGTCCAGGCGCTCTGGTTCGGCGTCGATGTGCCCACGAGTGCAGCCGCCGGTGACTATCGCGGTCGACTCACCATTTTGGCCGCTGGCGGTGCGCGTCGGGAAATCCCGATCGCGTTTCAGGTCACGCAGACCGTGGCCGTGAATCATGGTGACGATGCCCCGGCCAATCTCACGCGGCTTCGGTGGCTCAATTCGCAACTCGCCGTCGACGACAGTGTGGTGAAGCCGTACACGCCACTCATGGTGCGTGGGAGCACCATCAGTTTGCTGGGGCGCACCTTCACCTTTGGCGCCGATGCGATGCCGGCGCGGATCACCTCATCATTCACGGCCAACAACACCGGCGTGAACGGGACGCCGCGCGAGATCCTCGCCGCCCCGGTGCGGTTGCGGGTGCAGGGGTTGGATGGGGAGGAGCTCCGGTGGAGTGGGCAGGCGCCGGTGATCACGAAGCGGAGCCCGGGCACCGTGGCGTGGCAAGGGACGCAGCGCGCCGGTGCGCTCACGCTCCGTACGCAGGCAACCCTCGAGTTTGATGGGACGGCCGAATACACCGTGGCGCTGCTCGCCAAGACCGGCACCACGGTGAGCAATGTGACGCTGGAGCTGCCGTACCAGGCCGATGCCGCGAAGTACATGATGGGGCTCGGGCAGAAGGGTGGGTTCCGTCCGGAGCGCTTCCATTGGAACTGGGAGGTCACGACCAAGAACCAAGACGCGGCGTGGCTCGGGGATGTGAACGCCGGTATGCAGTTCACCCTCAAAGATCATCAGTACGTCCGGCCGCTGAACACCAACTTCTATCTGTCGAAGCCGCTCATTGCGCCGCGTTCGTGGGCGAATGGTGGCAAGGGGCAGTGCGACATTGCGCAGGAAGGAACGAAGGTCGTAGCCCGCTGTTCCAGCGGCGCACACACGCTCGCGGCCGGTGATTCGCTGCGCTTCGATTTCCGGCTCATGATCACCCCCTTCAAGCCACTCGATACCAAGGGGCAGTGGGCGACGCGCTTCTTCCATGCCTTTGTACCCGTTGATTCCGCCGCGGGGCGCGGGGCCAACACCATCAACGTGCATCACGCCAACCGCGTGAATCCGTGGATCAACTACCCCTTTATTGAAACGGCAGCGATGCGGTCGTACATCGACTCCGCGCACGCCAAGGGGCTGCAGACCAAGATCTACTACACGGTGCGCGAGCTCACCAATCATGCACCCGAGCTGTTCGCGCTCCGGTCATTGGGCGACGAGGTGCTCTCGCATGGCCCTGGTGGTGGCTACTCGTGGTTGCAGGAGCATCTGGGGAACGATTACATCGCCGCCTGGCATGTACCGGCCATCAAGGATGCCGCCGTAGTGAACAGCGGGGTGTCGCGGTGGCACAATTTCTACATCGAAGGGCTCAAGTGGTTGGTCGAGCATGAAAAGATCGACGGGCTCTACCTCGATGACGTCGCCTTCGATCGCATCACGATGAAGCGGGTGCGGAAGGTGCTCGACCGGGGGAATCCAGCGGCGCTCCTCGATCTGCATTCTGCCAATCAGTACAACCCGCGTGACGGCTTCGCATCGAGCGCCAATTTGTACCTTGAGCATTTCCCCTTCATCAACCGGCTCTGGTTTGGCGAGTATTTCGATTACGACTCGCGCCCGGACTACTGGCTGGTGGAGATTTCTGGCATCCCCTTTGGGCTCATGGGGGAGATGCTGGAGAAGGGGGGTAATCCGTGGCGCGGCATGACCATGGGGATGACCGCGCGGCTTCCGTGGTCTGGCGACCCGGCGCCGCTCTGGAAGGTGTGGGATGCCTTTGGCATTCAGCAGAGCCAGCTGCATGGCTGGTGGTCGGGGCGCGATCCGGTCACCACCAGCAACGCGAGCGTGCTGGCCAGCACGTGGACCAAGCCCGGGTCGGCCATGATTTCGCTGGGCTCGTGGGAGGAGCGCGATACCCCCGTCACGCTCACCATCGACTGGAAGACGCTCGGGATGGACCCGGCGCGGGCCTGGATCCGCGCCCCGGAGATCCGGGATTTTCAGACCGCCGGCCGGTGGCGCGGCTGGGAGTCGATCACCGTCCCCGCGAAGAAGGGGCTGCTCCTGATCGTCGAGGAGCGGTAGGGCGTGCGGTGAGGGGCGCCGAGCGCAGGGCTCGGCGCCCATTGAGACAATGGACGATGTATCTGATTGCTGCGGGCCGTATCAGATACCCGCAAACGCTGGCCATTGGTTTCCCATACCGATTTCCTGCATGGAGGTCAGGCCGTGTATGTCGCGCTTGACATATGTCGTTTCTGACATACCATTCAAGGAGGCACCGACATGCGGCGACCGTTGGTCTGGCTCGCAGGGGCGATCAAGACACCGCCGTTTTCGCCACAGGCGCGGATTGAGGCAGGGGTACTACTTCGGCGTTTGCAGCGAGGCGAGCACGTGGGCATGCCCCATGGGAAGCCAATGCCGGTGCTGGGGCCACGCTGTGCGGAGCTGCGCATTGGCGACGGACCAGTCAGTTGGCGGATTATCTACCGTGTCGACCACGATGCCGTGATCATCGGTGCGGTATTTGCCAAGAAGACCAAAACCACTCCGCAGGACATCCTGACGATGTGCCGCACACGATTCCAGCTTTATGATCGCGTCATTTCCGACGGG
>JBEIUK010000086.1:0-11387 GCA_040374415.1 Gemmatimonadaceae bacterium
CAGGCATCGTTCAAGGCATCGGCCACCTTCTGCACCACCCACTCCGGCATCTGAGAGTTGATCTCGCTCGCGAGATCAATAAATCGCGTCTTGTAATTCAGTGTCCGCATTTTCCACGCCAAATAGTGTGGATCCAGCGGGATGCAGTGCCCACCAATGCCCGGGCCAGGGGTGAACTTCATAAACCCGAACGGCTTGGTCGCAGCCGCATTGATGACTTCCCAGACATCGACCCCCAGCTTGTCACACACGATGGTGATTTCGTTCACCATCGCGATGTTGACCGAGCGGAAGGTATTCTCCAACAGCTTCACGAGCTCCGCCGCCTCCGGCGAGGAGACCGGCACCACGGTGTCAATGCAGCTTTCGTACAGCGCGGTGGCGACCGCCACGCAGGCCGGCGTGATCCCGCCAACGACGCGCGGGGTGTTCTTGGTGTGGTACACCGGATTCCCGGGATCGACGCGCTCGGGGCTAAAGGCCACGAAGACATCCTGCCCGACCGTAAGACCACGGGCTTCGAGGCGCGGCTGCAGCAACTCCCGCGTCGTGCCCGGGTACGTGGTGCTTTCCAACACCACACACATCCCCGCATGGGCCTGCCGCGCGATAGCATCCGCCGCCGACAAGACATAGGCCATGTCCGGATCCCGCGTCTTGGACAAGGGCGTGGGGACGGCGATCGACACCGAGTCACAGTCCGCGAGTTGCGCTTCCGAGGTCGTCGCGACAAAGGCGCCAGACGCCACCGCGGCCTGCACACGCTCCGCCGGTACGTCTTGAATGTGCGAATGCCCGGTCATGAGCAGATCCACGACGCGCTGGCTGACATCGTAGCCGATCACCCGGAACCCGGCATCGGCGAACTCCATGGCCAGCGGCAGGCCGACATAGCCGAGGCCGACGACTCCGATGACGGCCGAGCGATCCTGAATGCGCCCGATCAGCTGGGCCTGCATGGCATGCGTTTCCATAAAGTTCGTCCGCTCAGCGTCCAAAGAAAGCCCGCACCGCCACGACTACTTCATCGCGCTGTGCCACCGTCAATTCCGGGAAGACCGGGAGGGAGATTACTTCACGCGCCGCGCGCTCGCTCTCCGGGAACGCCCCCTCCTGATAGCCGAGGTAGGCGAAGCACGGCTGAAGATGGAGCGGCAGCGGGTAGTAGACGCTGTTTCCCACACCGCGTGCCTTGAGATACTCTTGCAGCCCATCGCGGTTCGGGACGCGCAGCGTGTACTGGTTGTAGATAGACGTGTTGGCCGGATCGATGTAGGGCGTGACGACATCCGCCAGATCCGAAAACGCCTGGTCATAGTACGCGGCATTCGCGCGGCGGGCCGCACTCCACGACGCCAGATGTGGCAGCTTGGCCAGCAACACCGCGGCCTGCAGGGCATCCAATCGGCTATTGTAGCCCACGATCTCGTGATAGTACGTCTTCCGGCTGCCATGCGTCCGCAGCTTGAGCAACGTATCGTTCCACAGGTCATGCTGCGTGACGATCATCCCGCCGTCCCCGTAGCCCCCCAGGTTCTTCGACGGGAAAAAGCTGAAGGTCCCAATCGCAGCGGCCTGTCCGGCCATGACCGTGGCGCCATCGATCTGGCGGCTTGCGCCGATCGACTGCGCGGCATCTTCAATCACTGGACGCCCCGCGGCAGCGGCAATCACCTGCTCGATCGGTGCCATCTGCCCAAACAGATCGACGGCGATCACGGCCTTGGTGTCGGCCGAGACCGCGGCACGGACCGCGTCGGGATTGATGTTGAAGGTCCGGGGATCAATGTCGACGAACACCGGCTTCGCGCCGACGTTGTGAATCGCCCCACCGGTGGCAAAGAAGGTGAACGGCGTGGTGACAACGGTATCCCCAGCCCCAACCCCGAGCGCCCGCAGCGCCAGGAGGATCGCGTCCGTCCCGTTGGCACAGCCGATCGCAAACTTGACCTGCGACAGGCCGGCCACGTCGCACTCAAGACGACCCACCGGATCGCCGAGGATAAACGCCTGCTCATCAATCACCGCCATCACCGCCTGCACCACCTCATCGCGGATGGTGGCGTGCTGCGCCTTGAGATCAAGAAGAGGGACGGCCATGGCTCAGAAAGTGGAAGAGAATTGAAACGACCCGGATGCGACGCACCGCAACATCATGCGGCGGTCGATCCCAGGACTGGTTGCACCTGGTCACCGCGGCGCTGATAGCGCGCGCCCGTACCGGTGCACTCCAAAACTTCAATCGCCGGATCGTCCGGCGACGGGCCAACAACCTGCAAACGATGTCCCGCCTCGGACATCCAGCCAATCCGATGCGCCGGGACGCCCGCCATCAGCGCGAAATCCGGGACATCGCGATTGACCACGGCCCCGGCGCCAATGAAGGCGTAGCGGCCAATCGTCACCCCACAGACAATCGTGGCGTTCGCCCCAATGCTCGCCCCGCGGCGCACCAGCGTCTGACGGTACTCGTGCTTGCGGGAGACGGCGCTGCGCGGGTTGAACACGTTGGTGAAGACCATGGACGGGCCGCAGAAGACATCATCCTCCAGCTCCACGCCCTCGTACACCGACACGTTGTTTTGGATCTTGACGTTGTCGCCAATCCGGACCGTGTTCATCACCACCACGTTCTGCCCGATCGAGCAGCGGGCGCCAATGACGGCCCCCCCGAGCACATGGCAGAAGTGCCACACGCGGCTGCCGGCCCCGATGACCGCGCCATCATCGACGTACGCGGATTCATGGACCTGCGCGCCAAGGGCCAACTGAACCCCCGCCCCGACATGCCCCTGCCCCGGTGCCTCAATCATGGCGCCCATGGTCACGCCACCCCAGGCGTTGCGGCAGCCAATTGGGCATGCCATTCCTGCAACGAGCAGACGCCCATCTCCCGCGACTGCCGGGCCGCAATGGCCTCGCACGCCGCAGTGGCTGCCGACAAGGTCGTGGTATACGGAATACGATTGGCGATCGCCGCCTGCCGCAACCGTTCATCATCCGAATGCGCGCCCTTGCCCATGGGCGTGTTGACCAGCAGCTGGACCTCGCCATTCAGGATCAGATCCACGCCATGAGGGTGCCCCTGCTGCAGCTTATTCACCGGCTCGACCGAAATCCCCGCCGCCGTCAGGAAGGCCGCCGTCCCCTGCGTGGCAAACAACCGGAAGCCCATCTGCGCAAACCGCTGCGCCAAGGGCAACATCGTGGGCTTGTCCGAGTCATTCACGGTCAGGAACACCGCGCCGCCACTCGGCAATCCATTATCCGCCGCCAGCTGCGATTTGAGGAACGCCGATCCGAAATCGACATCAATCCCCATGACTTCCCCGGTCGAGCGCATTTCCGGTCCCAGGATCGGATCGAACTCCCGGAACTTGTTAAACGGGAAGACCGCTTCCTTCACGCTGACAAAGGGCGGAATGATTTCCTGCGTGAACCCAATCTGCTCCAGCGTTTCCCCGAGCATCAGGCGGGCCGCCACCGACGGCAGCGACACCCCAATCGCCTTGGAGACGAACGGCGCCGTGCGCGAGGCGCGCGGATTGACTTCAATCACATACACCACGCCGTCCTTGTAGGCGTACTGCACGTTAATGAGCCCCACCACGCCCAACGCCTTCGCGAAGGCCACCGTGTGCGCCTTCATCTGCGCGACGGCAGCTGGCGGAATCAGGTACGGCGGCAACACACACGCCGAATCACCAGAATGGATCCCCGCGCTCTCGATGTGCTCCATGACGGCGCCGATCACCACGTTGGTGCCGTCGCTCAGCGCATCAACATCGGCCTCAAACGCGTCTTCAAGGAACCGATCCACGAGCACCGGGCGCTCTTCACTGACTCGGACCGCCCGATCGAAGTACTCGCGCAGCGACGCTTCATCGTGCACGATCTCCATCGCGCGTCCCCCCAGCACGTACGACGGACGCACGAGCACGGGGAACCCAATGCGCGCCGCGATCGCCACCGCCTCCTCCACACTGGTCGCCGTGCCGTTGGCCGGCTGCGCAATGTCGAGGGAGCGCGCGAGTGCTTCAAAGCGCCGACGATCTTCCGCAATATCGATCGCATCGGGTGACGTTCCAAGAATCCGCACCCCGGCGGCCTCAAGCGCCCGCGTCAACTTGAGCGGCGTCTGGCCACCCAACTGCACAATCACGCCGATCGGCTGCTCGCGTTCCACGATCTCGAGCACGTCTTCGAACGTCAGTGGCTCGAAGTACAGCTTGTCCGAAATGTCGAAATCGGTGGAGACCGTTTCCGGATTCGAATTCACCATGATGGTTTCATACCCCTGCTCGCGCAGCGCCAACACCGCACGCACGCAGCAGTAGTCGAACTCCACCCCCTGACCAATCCGGTTCGGCCCCGAGCCCAGGATCACCACCTTCTGGCGACCCGCCGTCTCCGCCTCGGTCTCCTCATCGTAACAGCCGTAGAGATACGGCGTGCTGGAGGGAAACTCCCCGGCACAGGTATCGATCATTTTGTAGACCGGCCGCACCGCCAGCGCCCAGCGCTGCGTGCGTACCGCCTGCTCCGTCTCACCGCGCAGCGTCGCGAGCTGGCGGTCGGAGAAGCCCAGTCGCTTCATCCGACGCATCACCGACGCGTCCACGGCTGGCACGGCCGCATACGCCGTCTCGGCGTCCAACAGCTCCTGCAACTGTGACAGGAACCACGGATCGATGCCGGTCAGCGTGTGCACCTCCTCGAGGCTGAGCCCCGCCTGCATGGCACGCTTGAGCTGGAAGATCCGCTCCGGCGTGGGCCGCCGGATCGCGGTGCGCAGCGCCTCAAGGGAGTCATCGGTCAGCCGGTCATCAATCAACCGCTCGCCGATCGCCCAGCCTGGGCGTCCCGTCTCCAGCGCGCGCAGCGCCTTCTGGAACGCTTCCTTGAAGGTCCGGCCAATCGCCATCGACTCACCCACCGACTTCATCTGCGTGGTCAGTCCGGGATCGGTCGTGACGAATTTCTCAAAGGCAAAGCGCGGGCACTTGACGATCACGTAGTCCAGCACCGGCTCGAAGCTGGCTGGCGTGGTCTTGGTAATGTCATTCGGGACTTCGTCGAGCCGATAGCCGACGGCGAGCTTCGCGCCGATGCGGGCGATCGGGAACCCCGTGGCCTTGGAGGCCAGCGCCGAGGAGCGCGACACCCGCGGGTTCATCTCAATGACGATGAGCTCCCCGTTGGCCGGATTCACCGCAAACTGGATGTTGCACCCACCGGCATCGACGCCAATTTCGCGGATAATCGCGATCGCGGCATCGCGCATCACCTGATACTCGCGATCGGTGAGCGTCATGGCTGGCGCCACGGTGATCGAGTCGCCCGTATGCACGCCCATCGGATCCAGATTCTCGATGGAGCAGACAATCACCACGTTGTCCGTGTGATCGCGCATCACTTCGAGTTCGTACTCCTTCCATCCCAGCAGCGACCGCTCGATGAGCACCGAATGCACGGGCGACAGATCGAGCCCGCGGCGCACAATGGTCTCGAACTCTTCGGGCGAGTACGCGATACCGCCCCCTGTGCCACCGAGCGTGAACGAGGGCCGGATAATGGCCGGATAGCCCGTCTCCCCCACCGCCGTCATCGCCTCGTCGAACGAGGTGACGGTCCGGCCTGTGGGACAGGCGAGCCCGATCTTGGCCATCGCCTCGGCAAACAGCTTGCGGTCTTCGGCCACGCGGATCGCGCGGGCATTGGCCCCAATCAGCTCACAGCCGTACTTCTCCAGCACCCCGCGTTCATGCAAGGCGAGCGCGACGTTGAGTGCTGTCTGGCCACCCATCGTTGGCAGGACCGCATCGGGACGTTCCCGCGCGATCACCTTTTCGACAAACTCCGGCGTGACCGGTTCGATGTACGTCCGATCCGCAAATTCCGGATCGGTCATGATCGTGGCCGGATTGGAGTTCACGAGGACGACCTCATAGCCCTCCTCACGCAACGCTTTAATGGCCTGCGTCCCGGAATAGTCGAACTCGGCGGCCTGCCCGATCACGATCGGCCCGGAGCCGATCACGAGAATGCGGTGCAGGTCAGTACGTCGCGGCATGGATCAGATCGTCGATGATATCGTCAAAGGCGCGGCGAGCGCGCCACCCAGTAGTCTCTTGCAACTTGTGTGCATCTCCCACCAACGCCGGTACATCCACCGGCCGGACCAACGCGGGATCCTGGTGCACCGGCGCGGGGACGCCCGTCCGTTCCAGGACATGCGCCACCACTTCGGCCACCGATCGCCCGACCCCACTTGCGACGTTGTACGCCTCACCGGGCGTCCCCGCGCGCAACAGGGAAATATACGCAGCCACGACGTCAGCTACATGGAGGAAGTCGCGAATCGGCGTGGTATTCCCCACGGTGAGCGGCGTCCCCGCTGGTGCGCTCCGCAGCGCCAATGCGCGCGCCACCAGCGCCGGCAGGAGAAACCGGGACTCCTGTCCGCCACCGCTGTGATTAAAGGACCGGACGGCGATCACCCGCAGGCCGGTCGCCCGCCAGCACTGGAACGCCAGCAGCTCCTGCGCCGCCTTCGTGGCGGCATAGACTGTCCGCGGCAGTTGTGGGGCGGATTCCGCGATCGGTGCCTCCCCGGTCTCCTGCCGCCCGTACTGCTCCGCGCTCCCGATGATCAGCACGACGGGATCGGCGCCCCCGCCACTCCGCAGCCGTTCGAGCTCGTGGAGCAGCCGCGCGGTGGCCGTCACGTTGATGTCCCATGCGGCCGCCGGATCGGCGGCCGCCGTTGGCAGATGCGACATCCCGGCCAGGTGAATAACCCAATCCGGCTGAGTCCCCGCCACGACCTCTGCGACATAGCGCGGGTCCCGCAGGTCGCCCATCCGCCAGGCCACGGGGGGCACGGCGCCCGGAGAGGGACGGGCCGCCCAGGTCGGCATATCCAGCGCCAACCCGGTCACCGCCACACCCTCCGCCTGCAACGCCGGCAACAACCACCGACCGACGAATCCGGCGGCGCCCGTCACCAGCGCACGGAGAGGCGTCGGGGTACCCGCGATGCCGCTCGTGATCCCGCCTGGCGTCACCGCGCCTGTGCCGCGTAACGCGCGAGATCCGCCTCCACCATCATTTCCACGAGGCGGGGCAGCGAGACCTGCGGCTGCCACCCGAGGAGATCCTTCGCCCGCGAGGGATCGGCCACGAGCAAATCCACCTCAGCCGGCCGGAAGAAGCGCTCGTCTTGCACCACAAATTCCTGATAGTCGAGGCCGACCACGTTGAAGGCCGCCTCGCAAAACTCGCGCACGGAGTAGGTCTCACCGGTACCAATCACGAAATCATCGGGCGCATCCTGCTGGAGCATGCGCCACATGGCGTCGACGTAATCCCCGGCAAATCCCCAGTCGCGACGGGCATCGAGATTCCCGAGGCGCAGGTCACGCTGGAGTCCCATTTTGATGCGGGCGACGCCGTCGGTAATCTTGCGCGTCACAAATTCGAGGCCACGGCGCGGCGATTCATGATTGAACAGAATCCCCGAGACGGCGAACAGGTTGAAGCTTTCGCGGTAGTTCACGGTGATCCAGTGGCCATACACCTTCGCGACGCCATACGGCGAGCGCGGGTAGAATGGCGTGGACTCTCGCTGCGGCGTTTCCACCACCTTCCCAAACTGCTCGCTCGAGCTGGCCTGATAAAAGCGCGCCTCGGGCGCGGCTTTCCGCATGGCTTCAAGCATTCGGGTCACGCCGAGCGCCGTGAACTCCCCGGTCAGCACGGGCTGTTGCCACGAGGTCTGCACGAAGCTTTGTGCGGCGAGATTGTAAATCTCTGCGGGCTTGGTGGCCTGCACGACATCGGTCAGCGAGGTCTGATCGAGGAGATCCGCTGAGACCAGTTCGATCTTATCGACCAGATGGGCGATGCGCTCATAGGGCGTCGTGGAGGATCGCCGCACGACACCCACGACGTGATACCCTTTGGCGAGCAGATGCTCGGCCAGATACGAGCCATCCTGTCCGGTGATCCCGGTAATGAGCGCAGTTTTCATGGGACGACAGTGGGGGAAGGAAGGAACCAGTCACTCACGGATGTGCAAAGCGGGGAGCCCGAGAACCACGAGCCCCCCGCTGATTGCCGACGACGCTCGGTTCAGGCTGCAGCGACCTGACCGCGCGGCGCGCGCTTGATCTTCCCGGCCGCGATGCACCGGGTGCACGCCTTCACCTTGATGATCTTGCCGTCCTGCAGCGTCCGAACGACCTGCAGGTTCGGCCGCCAGGTGCGGCGCGTCTTATTGTTCGCGTGCGAGACGCTGTTGCCAAAGGCGACGCCCTTGTCGCAGCAGTAGCAGCGATTGCGATTGATGGCCATGACGGTTCGTCCTGTCAGCTGAGGATCAGTTCGATCCGCGCCATCTCAGCACCGTCACCCTTGCGGTGGCCGGTCTTGAGAATGCGCGTGTAGCCGCCCGGGCGCGACACGAACTGCGGACCGATTTCCTGGAACAGCTTGTCGGCCGCTTCGCGCTTCTGGACGTGCTTGCCAGCGAGCCGACGCGCATGGAGCGTGCCGGTCCGGGCCTTGGTGATGAGCTTTTCAACGAAGGGCCGGAGCTCCTTCGCCTTGGCTTCCGTGGTTTCGATCGCGCCCTGCTCAATGAGCGAGGTGGCGAGGTTGCGGAGCAGCGCGAGGCGCTGCTCGCTGGTCCGCCGGAGCTGGCGGTTAGCCTTGCGGTGGCGCATGGGGTCAGTCCTCGTCTTCGTCGTCGGGGAGGTTATCGGCCGCGCGGCTGGGCGCTGTGCCCATATCGAGAATCCGGACGCCATCGGCCGTCTCCTCGTAGCGCATGCCGAAGGCCAACCCATGGTCTTCGAGCAGCTTGGCGATCTCCTGCAGCGACTTCTTGCCGAAGTTCTTGACCTGCAGAATCTGCGCCTCAGTCTGGCGCACCAGATCACCAAGCGTACGGATGTTGGAATTCTTGAGCGAGTTCACCGAGCGCACCGACAGCTCGAGGTCATCGATCGCCGTGCGGAACAGCTCGGACAACCGCATCGCGTCAGCGTTCGCGCCGTCTCCGGCCGCACCCGGCTGCGCCGAGGCAGAGGAGCCGAAGCCCACAAAATACTGGAAGTGGGTTTGGGCCAGCGCGGCCGCGTAGCTCACCGCTTCCTCGGGCGACATCGTGCCGTTGGTTTCGACGGTCAGCGTGAGGCGATCGTAGTCGGTCCGCTGTCCCACGCGGGTTTCCGCGACGGTGAAATTCACCCGACGCACCGGGTTGTAGATCGCATCGATGCGGACGACGTCCACCGGGAGCCCCTTGTCCATCGGGAGGTTTTCGCTGTCGACATAGCCACGCCCCTTGTTCACGTACAGCTCCACGTTGAACTCGCGGTCGCTGGAGATCGTGAACAGGTGATGCGCCGGATCAATGACCCGCACGCCCCCGACGGCATTGATGTCCCCCGCCGTCACGGCGCCCGGACCCGCCTTGTGAATGCGCAGGACGGTCGCTTCGACCTCCTCGGGGAGGGCCAGCGTCAGCGTCTTCAGGTTGCCGATGATCTGGTGCACATCTTCAACCACGCCGGCGATGGTCTGGTGCTCGTGCACCACCCCTTCAATCCGGAACGCCCACACCGCCGAGCCGCGGAGCGACGACAACAGCAGGCGCCGCATCGCATTGCCCAGCGTGTGCCCGAACCCGCGTTCCAGCGGCTGCAGCCGGAACTCGGCGATGTTCGGGGTGTCCTCGCGCTTCGTTGCTTCTACCAGCTGCGGCCGAACCAGCCCGCTCAGATCGATCGTTGCCATAGAGAGTCTGTGTGTTGAATGGTCACGGCGCACCATCGCGATGCACCGACGTTCTGCCCCGCCCCGAACGCGCGGCAGACCCGTACGGGAGTTCGGGTCCCGACCAGCCAGGTGGTCCTCCGGTGGCACAGGGCGGCCGCGTTCGGCGAACGCGCCACCCAGCCACCACCGGGGCCCGCCTTACTTCGAGTACAGTTCGACGACCAGCTGTTCCTGCGCCGCGAGCGGGATCGCCGTACGCGCCGGCTTCTCCAGCACCCGACCGCTGAACGACTCCTTGTCGACCGCGATCCACGACGGCGCCGCACCGCGCGCCGCCTGCTCCATCGCGGCCATGACCAGGGCGAGCTCGCGCGACGACTGCTTCACGCGCACTTCCTCACCCGGACGGACCTGATACGACGGAATGTCGAGCAGCCGCCCCTTCACCTCGATGTGCCGGTGCCGGATGAGCTGACGCGCGGCCTTCCGGCTCGGCGCAAACCCCATACGGTAGATGACGTTATCGAGACGCGTTTCGAGGGCCGCCAGCAGGTTGTGACCGGCGATACCGGTCTGCGAGGCGACGCGCTCGAACGTGTTGCGGAACTGCTTTTCACTGATGCCGTAGATGCGCTTGATCTTCTGCTTCTCGCGCAGCTGCTTGGCGTACTCCGACACCTTCTTGCGACGCGCCGTCGCCTGGCCATGCTGGCCGGGGGCATACGGACGACGCTCGACCGGGCACTTCTCCGTGAAGCACTTGGTGCCCTTGAGGAACAGCTTGGTGCCTTCGCGGCGGCACTGGCGGCAGCTAGGACCGGTATAACGGGCCATGGTCAGACCCTCCGGCGCTTGGGGGGACGGCAGCCGTTGTGCGGAATCGGCGTGACGTCACGAATGGACTTCACGGTGAGACCGGCAGCGGCGAGGGCCTGAATGGCCGACTCGCGGCCACTGCCAGGACCCTGAACCCGGACATGCACGCGGCGCACGCCGAGCGTGAGCGCTTCGCGCGCGCACTGCTCGGACGCCACCGTGGCGGCGAACGGCGTGGACTTCTTCGATCCCTTGAAGCCCGCCTTGCCGGCGGAGCCCCACGACACGGCATTGCCGTGCGCGTCGGTGATCGTGATGGTCGTGTTGTTGAACGTGGCGCTGACGTGGGCGATCCCTTCCGCCTCGACGACGCGCTTGGATTTCTTCGCGGTAGCCATGGCTTACTTGGTCACCTTCTTCTTGCCCGCGATAGCGCGGCGCGGCCCCTTCTTGGTGCGCGCGTTCGTGTGCGTACGCTGCCCGCGCACGGGGAGGCCACGACGATGGCGGGTGCCACGGTACGAGCCGATATCCATCAGGCGCTTGATGTTCATCGCGACTTCGGTGCGCAGCGCGCCCTCAACCCGATGATTGCGCTCAATTTCCTGACGGAGCTTGTTGACGTCCGAATCGGACAGATCGCGCACGCGCAGCGCGGCGTTCACGCCGGTCGCTTCGAGAATGCGCTGTGCGGTCTTGCGGCCGATGCCGAAGATGTAGGTAAGGCCGATCTCAACCTTCTTCTCACGCGGGAGATCGACGCCTGCAATACGAGCCATAGTCTGTGC
>JBEIUK010000108.1:0-9487 GCA_040374415.1 Gemmatimonadaceae bacterium
AGGAGGAGCTTCTCGGTGAATGGATCACCGACCTGCACCATGGGGCGCTTGGCTTCACTCGCTTCGGACAAGTCTTCCGAGGCAAAGGAGGCGCCGTGAATCCCATCGCGCCCGGTCCACGCCCCAACCGCCATGATCGGATTCCCAACGCCCGAGGCCACGGCGCGCATGAGCTCATCTTCACGCATGAGCCCAACACACATCGCGTTGACCAGCGGATTGCCTTCGTAGGACGGGTCGAACACCACCTCGCCACCGACGGTCGGTACGCCCACGCAATTGCCGTAGTCGCCAATGCCTTTCACGACGCCAGAGAAGAGCCACCGCACACGCGGCGAGGTCAACGGCCCGAAGCGCAACGAGTTGAGCAGCGCGATCGGGCGCGCACCCATCGTGAAGACGTCGCGCAGAATGCCCCCCACGCCGGTGGCCGCGCCCTGATACGGCTCGACGGCGGAGGGGTGGTTATGGCTTTCGATCTTGAACGCCACCGCCCAGCCATCGCCGACGGAGATGACGCCGGCGTTCTCCCCAGGCCCCTGCAGGACCCACGGGGCCTTGGTCGGCAGCGTGCGGAGCATCGGACGGGAGTGCTTGTAGGAGCAATGCTCGCTCCAGAGCGCGCTGACTACGCCCACCTCGGTGAACGTCGGCGTCCGCCCCAGCATCCCCACCAGTCGCTCGTACTCGTACGGTGTGATGCCATGTTCCGCGATCAGCTCTGGCGTGATCGCCGGATCGCCTGGGCGCGATTCCACGTGACTCATGCGGACACCCCTGCCAACAGGGATTCAAGGAGCGAGGCAAACAACGGGACACCATCAGTCGAGCCCAACGTGGCTTCCATCGCCCGTTCTGGATGGGGCATCATCCCCAGCACGTTTCCACCGGCATTGACGATGCCAGCGATGTTCCGGAGGGAGCCATTCGGATTCGCCGCCGCGCTGGCCTCGCCCGACGCCGTCACATACCGGAACGCGACGTGACCGTCCCCTTCCAACCGTTCCAGCGTATCGGCGTCAGCCGTGTAGCGGCCATCGCCATGGGCGATCGGCACGGAGATAACCTGACCGAGCCGATAGTGGCTCGTGAAGCGGGTGGCGATGGTCTCAACGCGCAAGTTCACCGGCGCGCTGATGAAGCGCAGGCCGGCGTTCCGCAGCAGGGCACCGGGGAGCAGGCCGGCTTCACAGGCAATCTGGAACCCATTGCACACGGCAAGCACCGGACCGCCGCGCTTCGCGAAGGCCACCACTTCCTGCATGATAGGGCTGAAGCGGGCGATAGCGCCGGGGCGAAGATAGTCGCCGTAGCTGAAGCCGCCAGGGAGGATCACGAGGTCCACCTGCTGCAGATCCTGATCCTTATGCCAGCAATAGACGGCCTCCTGGCCCATCACATCCGCAACGGCGCGAAAGGCGTCCTCATCGCAGTTGGAGCCAGGGAACTGAATGATGCCGGCCTTCACGCGGGCACCACAGAGGCGATCTCGAAGTCCTCCGTCACCGGATTCGCGAGCAGCTGATTGCACATCGTCTTGGCCGCGCTCCGCGCCGACTCTTCGGAGTCGGCTTGCATCTCCACCACCAGAAACCGCCCGACCCGAACGTCCTGCACCGCGGCGAAGGCGAGCGTGTGCAGGGCATCCGTCACCGCCTTCCCCTGAGGATCCAGAATGCCACGGCGCGGCACGATGTGAATGGACAAACGATAGCGGGTCATTCCGTAGGTTCCTCCCGGTTCTGTGGCAGACCGGGTGTGGGGCGTGAAGGCTTCCGGCGGCGGCGCCGACGGCGGTGCAGGGAATCGGTCTCACTCTCCGGATCGTCTGACAGGCCATCGTCCCGCCCGTTGGGCAGGCGATCCATGAGACCAAGGACAGCGGTACGACCGATGCCGAAGAGGATGTAGGCCATCAGGCCCGGGAAGAAAAATTGCTTGGGGAGGAAGATCACCCCGATCAGCGTGCCAATGACGAGCAGCGTCCCCAGAATCCCGCGCACCGATCGGAAGCCGACCGTGGGCACCGCCGCGTACTGCACATTGCTGATCATCAGCATGCCCAACCCCATCATCAGCCACCGCAGCATCTGATGCCAGGGGAGATCGGCGAGCATCGTATCGGTGTACAGCGGCGTCTGGCTGAACCAGTAGTAGGTGGCCAGCGTCAGACCGGCGGCCGGACTCGGAAGCCCCGTGAAGTGCGTCTTGGCGCGCCCGGCCTGCTCCACGTTGAAGCGCGCCAGGCGCATGACGGCACAGGCCGCGAAGAAGAAGCAGAAGATCCATTCCCAGCGACCACCCTGCAGCGTCACGAAATACATAATGAGCGCAGGCGCCGTACCGAAGGAGATGGCATCGACGAGGGAGTCGAGCTCTTCGCCGAAGCGCGACCCGGAATTCGTCGCCCGGGCGATCCGGCCGTCCAACGAGTCGGCAATGGCCCCGAAGACGATATACCGCGCCGCCGCATCAAATTCGCCACGCGACGCCGCCACGATGGCAAACATGCCGAAGAACAGATTGGCCAGCGTGAAGCCGTTGGGCAGCGCAATCGCCACCCGGCGCCGGGGCCGTCGCGGTCGTTCTTCGAGATCAGCCATCATGCCGTGAACTCGTCAGGTGGTAATCCCAAGCGTGCCAGATCCAGCGGGGCGCCCGTGAGCCGCTCAAAGGCATCCCGGTATCGCACACTGGTGGCGCGGATCACGTCGGCGGGAAGCGTCGGCGCCGGTGCATCCCCATTCCAACGCCCGGCATGACGCTCGATATCCAACCAGTCGCGCAGCGGCTGCTTGTCGAAGCTCGGCTGTCCGCGACCCGGGGCATACTGATCAGCCGGCCAGAAACGGGACGAGTCTGGGGTGAGCACCTCGTCAATCAGTAACAGCTGTCCGTCACGCCACCCAAACTCAAACTTGGTGTCGGCCACGATGATGCCGCGCGGGGCCGCGCGTTCACGGCCGAATTCGTAGATCAACCGCGCCAGCCGTTCCAGCTCGGCCGCCACATCGGCCCCGAGCGACGCGATCACCTGGTCCACCGTAATGTTTTCGTCGTGCCCCGTTTCCGCCTTCGTGGCCGGGCTGAAGAGCGGCGGGGTCAGTCGATCACTTTCCTGAAGGCCACCCGGCAGGGCCTCACCCGCCAGCGTGCCCGTCGCGCGGTACTCCTTCCACGCAGACCCGGTGATATACCCGCGAATGACACACTCCACCGGAACCACGTCCGCGGCGACACACAGCATGGCGCGACCGGCAATCTCGGCGCGATGGGGCGCCAACACCGGCACAGCGTCGATGATTGCATCGGTATCTGCGCTGATCAGATGATGCGCCACGCGATCACCAAGTTGTGCCAGCCACCATGCCGTCAACTGCGTTAACACCGCCCCTTTGTATGGAATCGCTTCCTGCATCACCACATCGAAAGCGCTGATCCGGTCAGTGGTCACCAGCAACAAACGATCGGCGTCAACGGCATACACGTCTCGGACCTTGCCGCGCCGCACCAACGGCAACGGCAGATCGGTCCGCGCGATGGCCTGAATCATACGCGGACCTCATCGTCGGCCAACTCCGCCCGTGAGCGGGCGAGCCATGGGGCCACATGCTCCTGCAAGAACTCCTGCACCTGTTCCGGGGCGCGTCCCACAAAGCGCTCGGGCTGGGCCGCCGCACGCAGATCGTCGAGCGGGATGCCAAAGGCGGGGTCTGCGGCAAGCCGCTCCAGCATGTCGTTGTGCGGGGCCCCGTCCTTCACGGCGCGTGCGGCCGCGATGCTATGCTGCCGGATGATCTCATGCGCCTCCTGACGATCCCCGCCGGCGCGCACGAAGCGGACGATCAGCTCCTCAGTCGCCATGAACGGCAACTCTTCATCGACACGGCGCCGGATGCGCGCCGGATGCACCTCAAGCCCTCGCACCACATTGCGCATCAACACCAAAATTGCATCGGTGGCCAGGAAGGACTCAGGGATCACCAAGCGACGGTTCGCCGAGTCATCCAGCGTCCGTTCGAAATACTGCACGGCGTGCGTCTGATTGGCGTTCGGTTCGAGCGAGAGCACAAAGCGCGCGAGCGCCGCGATGCGCTCCGATCGCATCGGATTCCGCTTATATGCCATGGCGGAGGAGCCGATCTGGTGCTGCTCGAACGGTTCTTCGATCTCTCCAAACGCCTGCAACATTCGCAGATCTCCGGAGAACTTGGAGGCCGTCGCGGCGACACCCGCCACCACCCCGAGGACCTGAGCATCCACCTTGCGACTGTAGGTCTGTCCAGAGACCGGGATGGAGGCGGCGAACCCCATGCGCTGGGTCACCCGACGGTCGAGTTCCCGCACTTTCGCATGGTCGCCATCAAACAGCGTCAGGAAGCTGGCCTGCGTGCCGGTCGTGCCCTTCACCCCGCGGAACGGCAACCCGTTGATCCGCGACTCCAGATCTTCAAGGTCGAGGAGGATGTCCTGCATCCAGAGCGTGGCGCGCTTGCCCACGGTGGTGAGCTGTGCCGGCTGCAGATGGGTGTAGCCCAGGGCAGGGAGCGACTGCCACTGTTCGGCGAACCCGGCCAACGCACTCAAGGCTTCCAGCAACTTGTCTCGCAGCAGCGCCATCCCTTCCCGCATAAGGATCAGCTCCGCATTGTCCGTGACATAGCAGCTGGTGGCCCCCAAATGGATGAACTTGCGCGCGTCGGGCGCGACATCACCAAAGGCGTGCACATGCGCCATCACGTCATGGCGAAAGCGCCGTTCGTATTCCGCCACCGCCGCAAAATCGATGTCGTCGAGATGGGCCCGCATGGCGGTAATGGCGGCATCCGGGATCGCAATGCCAAGCTCTTGCTGCGACTCCGCCAGGGCCAACCAGAGGCGACGCCAGAGACCGTACCGACGGGACGGACCCCACAGGGTCAGCATCGCCGGTGAGGCGTAACGCTCGGCGAGCGGCGAACTGTAGGTCGAGACGGCAGGATCAGTCACAGCGGATTCAGAAGGAGAGGACGCCGCACGCGTCAGCGCAGCGAGAAGGAAGTTTGCAACAGCTGACGGCCCCGCTCGAAGATGAGCAGCACCGGACCACGGCCCCCGTCGCGTTCGATCGCGGTCGAGGTGGTTTCCGCACTCCCTACGCGGGAGCGCCCAACCTGAACGATGACATCACCGACCTGCAGCCCGATCTGATCACTGATCCGGTCGGACACCTTGTACACCAAGGCACCGGCCGATGCGGCAATACCGCGCTCCTGCCGAATCGCGTCCGTGAGCGTGATGAGCTGCAACTCACTGGCCACGGTGACCTTGGGCGCGGAGACCTCAGGCGCATCGGCCACCTTCAGCGAGACGGTACGCTCGGTGCCGCCACGACGAATCGCCACCGGCATCGTTTCACCCACCCGAAGGTCCAGCAGACGCGCTTCCCAATCGAACGGATTCCGGATCGCCCGCGTTCCGGCCCGAACGATCTGATCCCCCGCCTGAATCCCCGCGCGATCCGCAGGTGATCCGGGGACGATCCGGCCGACGATCGCACCCGCCGTCGCGGCTTCGCGCGCGTTTTGCGCATCAGGCGTCTGGAGACGGAGGCCCACCCAGGCTGGGCGCACGGCCCCATGCTCCAGGAGATCCTCGACGATGCGCTTCGTCCGATCGATCGGGATCGCAAAGCCCAGCCCCACCGATCCGCCGCTTGGCGAATAGATGGAGCTGTTCACACCGATCACCTCGCCCATGGCGTTGACCAGTGGACCACCAGAGTTCCCCGGGTTAATCGCCGCGTCGGTCTGGATCATGTCCACGTAGACGCCCCCGCCGTCGGCCCGTCCCGCCAGATTGCGACCCACGGCGCTCACCACGCCAACGGACACGCTGGGTTCACTATTGCCGAGGACGAAGCCGAAGGGATTGCCGATCGCAATCGTCCATTCGCCCACCAACAGGTCGGTCGATGTCCCGAGCGGCGCGATCGGGAGCTTCGGCGCGGAGATTTTAATGACGGCGAGGTCGTTGGTCTCATCGACGCCAACCACTTTGGCGCTGTAGGTCGTCCCATCGCGGAGGGCGACGGACACTTTAGCCGCCCCGCCAATGACATGGGCATTGGTGACGATGACGCCGTCCCCGCGGATGATGAAACCGGATCCAATGCCGGCACTGCGGCGCTCCCCCGTCCGGCCGCCCATGAAATACTCGAAGAAGTCAGCCGGCACGCGTTCCACCGTTTCGGTCTGCACGGTGACGACGGCGGGGGCCACCCGCTCAACCGCTGTCGTAATGGCCGTGCGCCGGGAGGCGGCAATGGACTGCGCCGGCAGTGGGGCGGCAACGGCGGGCGGCGGCGTGGTCGCGCGCGCCTGCGCATCGGAGGTGTCGGGGCTGGCACCCTGGCAGCCCAGGGCGGTCAGCACGCCCAGCAGCAGTGAGGATCGGGACACGAGACGCACGTCGCGACTTAACCGTGATCGAGGAACAGCGACGGAGGATACTGCACCGTGCGCAGGGAGAGCCCGTGCGCCGGCGCCGGTGGGGACGTTTCGGCGTTGTGCGACAGCGAGAGAAGGCGCGCGATGGTCCCACGCGGACGCCGCCCCAGTCCCACCTCAACCATTGTCCCAACGAGGAAACGCACCATGTGATGGAGAAAGCGGTTTGCCGTGATCTCAAACACCCAGCCGCCGTCGCGCTCCGTCCACCCAGCATGGTGAATCACACACCGGTGGTGGTCCTCGATCGGCGCCGTATGTGCCACGGCAAACGCCCGAAATGTATGCTCTCCACGCAACGCGGCAGCCTCTTCCGCCAAGCACTCCGCATCCAACGGGTACCGGACCCCCCACTCGTACCGCCGCCGGAACGGCGACCATGCCGCCGGATCCGTGCCAACAAGATAGTGATATTGGCGCGCCTGTGCGCTGAATCGGGGGTGGAATTCTGGGGCCATCCGATGGGCGGCGGCCACCCAGATATCGTCCGGCAGCAGGGCATTCATGGCCCGCTGCAACCGCTCCGGGGCCCAGCGGGTCGCCACCCGGACCCCCACCCCCTGTCCGTGGGCATGCACCCCGGCGTCGGTCCGGCCAGCACCCACCACCGGGGTAGGCGCATCGCACAAGGTGGACAGAACACGCTCCATCTCCCCCTGAACCGTGCGGGTGTCTGGTTGCCGTTGCCACCCGGCGAAGCGACCGCCGTCGTATTGCGTCACGAGGAGGATCGCGTGGGGCTCCATGAGATCCGTAAGGTACGCCATCCGCCCCCCCGCTTCAACCGAGCACGGCCTGCCTATTGCATTGCCGTCGCCGAGGCTGTTTTCTCCCCGGTGTCATGACACCGCGCACCCTCGCCTCGCTCGCCCACGCCCTCGGCGCCACCGCCACCATCGACGGTGCGTTGCTCGCCCTTGGCGATTCCTTGCAGGATCTGGACCGGGGGGCGGTTCTGGCGCTGATCCGCTATGACGCGCGAAAAAACATGCTCCGCGAGCGGCTCACGCCGGTCGGTGCCAAGGTCGCCCGAGGGGCGCTGGAAACCACCTTTGATCATCTCCCGCCGTCGCTGCAAGAGGCGGTCCGGGCCGGCACGGAATTGGTGGATGTCACCGATAAGTCGGCGGACTACGTGCGGCTCTTCGGCTTTGGGGCAGGTGTGGAGGGCGGGATGCTTGCCCTCCGTGGATTCCGTGTGGACGGATCGCTGGCGAGTGTGCTGGCCGTCTATGAGCCCCGGAAAATCTTTGGCACGCGGGCCAGTGAGCGCTTGGCGCCCTCGGTGGCGTTGTTCGAACTGGCCTATGCCCGGCTGGCGGAGCAGGAGGCCCGGGAAGAGGCCGTCCGGACGCTGGAAGACGTGACGCGCCGAGTCCATGGCGATTACGTGCGGAAACTGGGGGCGCTGGAAAAAGCGCTCGAGGAAGCCCGCACGGGCGGCGGTGGAGGGGGCGGCATGCACCAGACGGCCACGGTGGTCGCCTTGCAGACCGCCGCCGCCAAGGCCATGGAGGATGCGCGGCAAGCCGAATTGCGCGCAGATGTGGCCTCCCGGGAACGGGCGGTGTCTACGGCGCAGTTGGAGCAGGCGCACCAGGAACTGCACCGGCGCCAGGATCTGCTCCGCCGGCAAACCCGTACGCTGTTTCTGGTGGATCGCCTGTTGACGCTGGACGCGGCGTCGCTGGACCCGCGGGCGTTGGTGGACGGTCTGCTTGCCCTCGTGGGTGATGACATGCAGGCGCAGCGCTGCTCGCTCATGTTGGTGACGCCAGAACCCGGCCATCTGTATCTCGCCGCGGCGCGTGGCATCACACAGAACATCGTCACCGGCATGCGCGTTCGGATCGGCGATGGTGTCGCGGGCCGGGTGGCGGCGGCGCGCACGCCACTGCTTGTGCGCGACGTGCAGCATGCGGCCGAACACCCGCTGTTGCACGATCAGATCTTCACGACGGGGAGCTTCATCTGCTTTCCGCTGGTCTACCACGGCGAGCTGGTTGGCGTGGTCAATTTGAGTAATCCGGCAGCCCACGGTGGCTTCACGGACGATGATGTGGAACGCGTCCGCCTGCTGGGGATGATCATGGCACTCCTCGCGGCGACCCATCGGCTCTCCGAGCGCCTGCTGGAGGTGCCCGATGTCGTCTGACCCGGTGCGTGATCCGCTCGCCTCGGCCATTCGTCGTCTGGCGGCCCGGGAGTCGCTCGATGCCGACACGCTGCAGGCTGCCTTTGACGTGATCATGCGAGGGCAGGGCTCGCCGGTGCAGGTCACCGCGCTCTTGATGGGGCTTCGCGTCAAGGGCGAAACCCCGCAGGAGGTGGCGGGAGTGGTGCGTGCGCTCCGCGCCGCCATGGTGGTGTTGCCCGCCGAGGCGCCCGAGCACCTGGTGGACACTTGTGGGACCGGCGGCGGTGGACTGACCACCTTCAACATCTCGACGGCGGCGGCGCTGTTGGCCGCAGGGCTCGGCGTGCGCGTGGCCAAGCATGGCAATCGCTCCTTCACCTCGCGGTCGGGGAGCGCCGACGTGTTGGAAGCGCTGGGTGTGGTCATCGACATGCCCCCCGCGGCGATGGCGGCGACGCTCGCGGAGGCGGGAATTGTGTTCATGTTCGCGCCGCTCATGCATCCAGCGCTCCGCCACGTGGGTCCCATTCGCCGCGAGTTGGCCGTCCCCACGGTGATGAACATCGTCGGCCCGTTGGCGAATCCGGCGAATGCGGGGCGTCAGGTCGTGGGCGTCGCTGAGCCCGCCCGCCTGCGTCTGATGGCCGAGACGCTGGCCGCACTCGGAACCCAGCGGGCGCTTGTGGTACACGGTGCCCCGGGACTCGACGAGATTTCGCCGCTCGGGCCCACCGAGATGCTGGAAGTCCGCCACGGCGAGGTGACGGCATGGGCGATCGACCCGGCGATCGCGGGCCTCGGAGGAGTGGCGGAGGCGGATCTGGCCGGTGGCGAACCCGCCGACAATGCGCGTCTGATTGAG
>JBEIUK010000250.1:0-4185 GCA_040374415.1 Gemmatimonadaceae bacterium
CGCGAAGGCAGCGACCGCCACCAAAGCCAAGGCCACGTCGGCCGCCAAGGCCAAAACCGCCAAGACGGCCGTCCCCGCGAACAAGCGCGCCACCGGCAAGGGCTGAGCCCGATCGCACGGCAGGGGTAGCGGCCGGGGTGGCGGTACTCGCTATCTTCCGCGCATGGACGAGCCGATTGAAGCCCCGCAGGAAAGCCCCGAGACCGCCGCCGACGGCGCACTGTCCGCCGACCAGGCGCGCATCGTCTTGCGTCGGGTGAAGGATCCCGAGCTCAATCTCAACATCGTCGACCTCGGCCTCATTTACGACGTGCAGGTCGACGGGACGACGGTCCGCATCGACATGAGCCTCACGTCACCGGGATGCCCCTCTGGCCCGGAAATCATGGGCGAAGCGGAGCAGCAGCTGCGCACGATCCCCGGCGTCACGGATGTCCAGATGAACCTCGTCTGGTCGCCCCCCTGGACCCCGGAGCGGATCGAACCGCGCGTCCGGGCCTACATGGGCTTCTAGCGCCGCGTCAGCTCACCAGTGCGGCGCGGGACCGCTGCAGGCGCAGCGTCCGCAGGAGATGGCGAACGACCGGCGCCAGCAGCAACGCGCCAGTCCAAAGCTCCAGATCCGCCCCGTTCATCACAATCGTCACATCGCTCGGCAACGTCA
Organism: Gemmatimonadaceae bacterium; assembly: GCA_040374415.1. GTDB lineage: Bacteria > Gemmatimonadota > Gemmatimonadetes > Gemmatimonadales > Gemmatimonadaceae > Gemmatimonas. The sequence continues at coordinate 665 of JBEIUK010000250.1, forward strand.
CCGCGAGGAAGTCACAGACCCCGCGGGGCCCGAACAGCATGCTGAGCAGGTTGCCCATCGCGCCGCCGGAGACACACGCCAGCGCCAGCACGGCGCCGCGATGCACCGCGGCCAACGGCTGCACGACCCACGCCACCAGCAACAGCGCCAGCACGGTGAGCAGCACATTCACCAACCAGGCATGCGGCCCCGCCACCGTGTTCCCACCGGCGCCGGCCGTGTTGTAGAGGAGCGTGAACCCAAGGCGGTCGGTGAGCTCCACAAAGCGCCCATCGCGCAGCCACACGGTCGCCACCGTCTTCGTCAGGAGATCGGCCGCCGTCATCGCCCCCGCGAGCATCAGGTACCGGGGCAGCACCGCCCCCTCGGCCGATGCACCCACCGCGGAGGACTCCGTCGCCGACGCAAGACGCGCCGGGGCGATGGCAGCAACGGTCAGAGGTGACGCGGACAAGGCAGGCATGGACGCGGGCGTGAACGTGGGTCACGAACATCAGCGGGAACCGGCCGATCGGTCGGCTCCCCCCAAACGCTGCATACTCCATGCCGCCAGCCTCGTGCGTTCCCCCCGCAACCGGCACCGTCTACGGCCGCTGTAACCACTGATTTTACAACAGGTTCGCTGATGAGTTCGGCACAATAGTTGAGCTCGCTAGCGCCCCCGAAAACGTCGCACCAACTCCCTCAGGTGTTGCACGCAGAACACAGTGGCGGAAACGCAACAGGCGCCCCGAAAGGCGCCTGTGTCGGGCCACACCACGCACCCGTGGGCCCACTCCCGCCGGTTACTCCCGATACGGGGAATCCGAAGCGGGTGCTGGGGTTGGGGCCTTCGCTGGGGTCGTCGCGGCCGGGGCCTTCGCCGCCGCTGGGGCCTTCGCGGGAGCGGCGGTGCCACTCGCACTCCCGGTCGCCGCACTCGCGCCACCCCCATGACCGAGCGCCTTCACGAAGCCCGCGCCCAGCACTTCCGCCTGCCAGCGACGGAGCTCCGGGATCTCGGCGAGGTCATCGACATGGCGCGGCATCCGACGGGCGACCGCATCCATCCGCTCCCGCGAGCAGAGCACGCCGGGATCCAGATCGAGCGACGTCGCCATCGCATCACGCACCGTCTTCAGGCGGGCGACGCGATCATCGAAATCCGGATCGCGGTCCCACCGCGCGGCCTTGGGGAAGCGCGGGAGTTCCGCTTCGGGGACGGCATTCCCCTGCTCGATCGCCTGCAGCGCTTCTCGCGCGCGCGATTCGGACATGCCGCGCGGAAACCCCTTCACGCCGAAGAGCGCCTCACGCGTGCGCGGTGCAAGGCGCGCGAGATCGAGCAGCACCTCGTTGCCGGCGACGCGGAAGGTCGCGCGATCGAGTTCCGACGCGATGCTGTCACGCCAGGTGACCAATTCGCGCAGCCGCGCGAGCTCCCGGCGCGTCAGATCGCGCGCGCCCTTGAGTCGCAGAAAGCCATTCGTATCGTCCGCTTCCCACCGCGTCCCTTCGGCGCGCTGAAACTCTTCTGCAGCCCAGTGGCGGCGGCCTTTGCGTTCGAGTTCGTGGTGCAGCCGATCGCGCAGACCGATGAGATGCCGCGTATCCTGCGCCGCATAGTCCAGCATGTCGGCCGGAAGCGGTCGCATGCTCCAGTCGGCACGCTGATGTTTCTTGTCGAGCTTGAGGCCGAAGAACTGCTCGAGCAGCGCCGCGAGACCGAAGGCGCGAATCCCGAGCAGCTGCGCGGCGACACGCGTGTCAAAGAGATTCGTGACGCGCCACCCGTAGTCCTGATGCAGCAGCCGCAGATCGTAATCGGCGTCATGCAGAATGACCTCCACCTCGCGATCTTCGAGCAGCGCCCCGAGGCGCGCCGGGCTCCCGATCGGCAGCGGATCGATGATCGCCTCATGCTCGGCGGTGGACAGCTGCAGGAGGTAGATCCGGTCGACGAACCGGTGGAAGCTGGCGCCCTCGGTATCGAGGGCGAGCGACCGGACGCCGTTCAGGCCGGCGAGGAACTGATCCACGGCGTCGGCCGTGTCGAGATAGCGCGGTGCAGACGAAGACATGTCCCGGGAAAGGTACACTGGACACGGCAGCGACGGGGGTCCGGCGATCGCCCCTTGCCGCCGAGGGGCGGTTGGTGGAGAGTTGGGCTATGGCAATGACTGATCCCTCCCCGGTCCCGCGACGCCCTGAGGCGCCCCGCTGGCGGACGACCGATCTGGCCCGGGGGGCGCTGGTGGCGCTCGCGGTCTGGTTCGGGCTCCAGCTGCTCTGGACCGTCAGCGCGCTGGTGTTTCTGGTCTTTCTCGCGACGCTCTTTGGGCTGGCCGTGGGTCAGGGGGTCGACCGTTTGGAGCGGCTGGGGGTCCGGCGGGGGGTGGGGTCGGCGCTGATCGTGTTTGGGGCGCTGGGGTTGGTCGGTGGCGGGCTGGCGCTGTCCGCGCCGACGTTGATCACGCAGGGGGCGCAGCTCCAACAGGAATTCCCGGCGGCGGTGGTGAAGCTCCGGGACTGGGTCGACGCCAAACAGCCCGGCTGGGTGCGTGGGGTGTCCGGGACCACAGCCGGTGCGCCCGCCACCCCCGGTACCGCGGCGGCCCCCGGCAGCGCGGCGCCCCCCGCCAGGACGGCGGGGGTCCCTGAGCAGAAGCCCAGCGACGCGATTCAGCAGAAGCTCACCGAGCTGCTGCAGGGGGCGAGCCGCTACCTCTTTGCCTTCGTCACGAGCACCGTGGCCGTTGCCGGCGCGGTGGTGATGCTGATCTTCCTCGTGATCTACATGGCGGCAGAGCCCGAGGTCTACCACGGCTGGCTCCTTGGTGTGGTGCCGGCGCCGCGTCGGCGGGCCGTGCGCGAGGTGCTGGCCGCCATCGCAACGGTGCTGCGGAAGTGGCTGGTGACGCAGCTGATCGCGATGCTGGTGATCGGCACCGTGACGACGGTCGTCCTCTTGCTCCTCGGGGTGAAGGCCGCCTTCGCGCTGGGCTTCATCGCCGGCCTGTTCGAATTCATTCCGACGGTGGGGCCGATCCTGAGCGCCGTACCGGGGATCCTCATGGGGTTCGTCGACAGCCCCGAAAAGGCCGCGGTCGTGGCGATCGCGTATTGGGGGATTCAGTTCCTCGAGAACAACCTGTTGATCCCGTATCTCATGCGCGGGGAGATGGATATTCCGCCGGCGATTACGCTCATCGCGCAAACGCTGATGACGCTCGTCTTCGGCTTTCTCGGGCTGATGGTCGCGGTGCCGCTCACGGCGGCGGTGCTGGTGCCACTCCGCATGATCGCGGAGCGCGAAAACGCCCGCGAACAGCTGTTGCAAGCGCAGTCGCTGGATGCACAAGCGCTGGATGCGCAGGCGGTGTCCGTCGTCTCCGCGGGGAATGACCGTCGGACCGCCGAGGTGCCGCAATGATTGCCCCCCTCCGCGGGGTGCGCCTTGGCTATGACGATCAGGGGCGCGGCGTCCCGGTCGTCTTTCTCCATGGCTTTCCCCATGATCGCGAACTGTGGGACGCGCAGCG
>JBEIUK010000001.1:0-38638 GCA_040374415.1 Gemmatimonadaceae bacterium
CGCCGGCCTCGCCTCCGCGCCGCGCCCCCGGCCTAGCCACCTTCGACCTCGGCACCGTCGGTATGGATGACGCTGCCGCCTTCCTCGTTGACGCCGTCGTTGCCGTCGAGGTCGTCGCCACCGTCGTGGTTGCCCTGATCGTCGCGGTCCTCGCGGTCATTCCGATCAGCGCCAGTGCTGGACCGATGGTCGCCGCGCTCGCCCTCAGCGTCTTCGGACTCGTCGGTGCCGGCGCTCGCCTCCCGACTCTTTCCGCCCTTCCGGCGCCGAGACCGGCGATTGCGCCGACGCTTCCGCTCGGTGCCAGCCGGCGTGCTCTCCGACTCGCTCTCTGCATCGTCCGAGGCGTCGACGGCGAGGTCGTCGCCGTCGAGCGCGTCCATGGGTTCGGGCTGCGGAGCGGTCGATCGCGCCGGTGCCGTACTGGCGGCGACCGGTGCGCCCGCGAAAGGATCGGCCAGAAGCAGGTCGTTATCGAGCGCATCGGCCGCGGTCGTGTCGCGAGCTGGACGCGGCGTCCGTTCCCGCTTCGGCCCCCGCTCTCCGCGCGGGGCCCGTTCGCCTCGCGGCTCACGTTCGCCTCGCGGCTCACGTTCACGACGCGGCTCGCGTTCACGACGCGGTTCACGCTCCTCTCGCGGCTCACGCTCACCACGGGGCAGACGCTCGCCCCGCGCTTCGCGGTTGGCCCGCGGTTCACGATCCGTGCGGGGCTCGCGAGGCTCCCGCGGCTCGCGCTTCTCACGAGACGGGCGTGGCTCACGCGTCTCCAGACGATCGCGCGTCTCGACGCGCTCACGGGACTCTGGACGTTCGCGCGAGTCTACACGCTCACGCGGCTCCCGCTCCTCCCGGGATTCCCGCGGGTCCCGCTTCTCGTTGGTCCCCCGACGCGCCCACGCCCAGCGCAATGCGGCGAGGGCATCGCGCACGAGAATCCGGCGCGTCTCCCGGGTGCGGACACCATACGTCGGCTCCATGGGGACCGACTCGACACGGCGGGCGTGCGGCAACAGGCGAAGCAGCAGGTCCGCGTTGGCGGTCCAGCTGTCACCGGCGCAGACGGGGGCGTCGCCGGTCGTGCGGAGCAGGTCGCGGAGCGCGGAGATGCGGACCAGCCGCATCGATCCGGTGAGATCGGCAAGTCCTTGCACCCGCACAAAGGGACGGAACGCCCAGCGGACGGCCGTATACAACCGGCTGACGGCGCGTGGGGCATCCGCCAACTGCGTACGTTCCCCGACGACCAGATCGGCGCCGCCTTCAAACCGGCGGGCAAATTCCGGGACAATCCCCGGCTGATCGGTAAAGTCGCCCTGCAATAGCAGCATCGCATCCCGACGCGGGTATCGGGTCTGCGCCGAGATGTGGCGGACGAGGGCGTTGACGGCACCGGCATACCCCACCGGGGTACGGCCACGGAGGACGGTGACGGGCATGGCGTGCACATACTGCTCGGCCACGGCGGCGGTCTCGTCGGTGCTGGCGTCGTCATACACCACCACCTCGTACTCACGCGGAAACTCGGCGAGCACCGTACGGAGCCGCCAGAGAAGGACGCCGATGGTGGCGACCTCGTTATGCGCGGGGATGGCGAGGTAGAGCACGAGAATGGGCGGAGGGAGCACATGAACGGGGCAGCAGTCCCCGTCACCAATCTGTCGAAATTAACAGGGGTCAGGCGTTCGTGGTTGCCCCTGACGGGTCCACTCGCGACTATTGCGCGCATGGCGGCGAGGAATGACGCGAAATTGGCCAGGCGAGGGCAGCGGACCCCCCGTTCGGTGGCCCGGGCCGCTGCACGCGGCGGGCTGGCCTCGCTGGCCCTGCTGGCCTCGCTCCTCGCGGCGACCACGGCCTGGGGGCAAGCGACCCCCGATTCGGTCCGGCAGCGGCCGACCTCGGCGCGCGGCCGCCTCCCGGTGACAGGGTGCGCCGGCCAGCCGATCCACGAGATCGTGGTCATCGCGCAACCACCGTATGTGGAGCGCCTTCCGAAAGCCGTGGATTTCCTCCGGGAGGCGGCCCGGGCGGGCCACTCCACGACCCGGGACGAGGTGATCCGCGGCTTTCTGCTCATGCAGGTCGGGGAGCTGTGCAACCAGTTTCGGCGCGCGGAGTCCGAGCGGTTGTTGCGAGCGCAGCCGTATATCGTGGACGCGCGCATCCGCGTGTATGACGACGAAGCGGGCGGGGTGCGTTTGGAGGTCGAGACGCGCGACGAATTCAGCCTGATCCTGGAGCCGGTGGTGACGGCCGCCGCGCCGTTCTTCAAGGCTATCCGTGTGGGGGATGCCAACGTTCGGGGCTATGGGCGCCGCGTGGCGGTGCAATGGCGCGACGGGGGCCCGTACGCGGATGTCCTTGGCGCGCAGTACACCGACTATCAGTTTGGTGGTGGCCGCAACGAGTTGCGGGTGGTGGGGACGCGGCGCGAGCATGGGCAACAGCTCCGTGCGGAGTTGGTGCGGCCGTTCTACACGGACTTTCAGCAGTATGCCTTTCTCGCCTCGGCCGAAGGGATCCGCGATCACGCGATCTTCCGGCGTCCGGGCTTTGAACCCAATGCGCTGAATGTGGCGCGGCGGAGTCTGGTGGTCGGGGGGCTCGCACGCTTTGGCACGATTGGACGGTTGCGGCTGCTGGGGCTTTCCCTCACGAGCGCGGAGCGCCGTCCCGATGCGGTGCCGGTGCGGTTGACGCGCACGGGGATTCTGCCCGATAGCGGTCCGCCACTCGGGCGGGTGTATGCCGCGCAATCGGTGGCCCGCATGAACGCGCTGTTTGGGGTGCGGTTCTTGCGCTTTGTACCCGTTGAGGGCTTCGACGCGTTGACCGGCACACAGGATATCCGGACCGGTCTGCAGGTCAGTGCCGTCTATGGGCAGTCGCTGCAGGTCTCCGGCGCGTCGCCACGTGACCGCTTTATGGGCGCATCGCTCTATGCCGGCGCCGGCGGCCAGCGGTCGTTTGTGGGGCTGCAGCTGTCGGGGGAGGCGCGGCAGACGATTGGTGCCCATGACTGGGCCGATCGTATCGGTACGGGACGCGTGGCCTGGTATTTCCGTCCGGCGGTGCGGCAGCTGACGACCGTGTCCGCGGAATGGAGTGGGGCGCGGGATATGCAGCAGCCGTTTCAGCTGTCGCTCGCGGATTACACCGGCGGCCTGCGCGGCTACGCGCGCTCGGATGAGCCGGGGGCGCAGCGTCTGGTGATGCGCGCCGAGCAACGGTTGGTGCTGGGCTCCCGCGCGAATCTGGCCGACGTCGGGATGGCGCTCTTTGTTGAAGCCGGCAAACTGTGGGCCGAGCGGAGCGTCCCCTATTCCGTGACGACGCCCTGGCGCAGCGCCGTGGGCGTCTCGCTGCTCGCGGCCGTACCGCCGCGGTCACGTCGGATGTGGCGGGTCGATGTGGCGATGCCGGTGAGCAGTGATCCGCGTCGCCGGCTCGAAATTCGCTTCTCGAATGAAGATCGCACGCGCGTCTTCTGGCGCGAGCCCGATGATGTCATGGCCGGACGAGACCCCGGCGTCCCGATCAGTCTCTTCCGCTGGCCCTGATGCGGGCGCGGGCGGGCATGCCGATGACACGCCCCCCGCGTTCGTACCAGCTGCGGATTACTTGGATTACTTCACACCCGCCATCATCCGGCGCACCGGAATGATGAGCAAGCCAATCGTCGCCGCCGCGACGGCCAGCGCGATCGCCGTGCCGCTAAACACCATGGGCGTCTGCTCGAGCTTCGAAGGGTCCACATGGCCCCCGACGAGGCCGGCGACGAGGTTCCCCACGGAGGTCGCGAGGAACCAGATCCCCATCATCTGGCCGACGTAGCGTCGCGGGGCGAGCTTCGTCATCGACGACAGACCAACGGGGCTCAGGCACAGCTCGCCAAAGGTCTGGAAGAGGTAGCTGAAGGTCAGGAACCAAGGGGAGACCTTTACCAGACCACCACTCGCGAGCACCTGATTGGCCGCGACCACCATGATCTGAAAGCCCAAGGCGGCGAAGAGCAGACCAAGCATGAACTTGGTCGGGCTCGAGAGATCAATACCGCGCTTGCCCAGCCACAGCCAGAGCGCGCCAAAGAGCGGTGAGAAGCCAATGATGAAGAGCGAATTGATCGACTGAAACCACGTCGCCGGGATCTCCATCCCAAACAGGCGCAAGTCGGTGAAATCTTTCGCAAAGAGCTGCAGCGACGTGGGCGCCTGTTCAAACGCCGCCCAGAAGACCGCGGCGAAGACGAAGAGCAGGAAGATCACCACGGAGCGCGCCTTTTCGTCGCGGGTGAGTCCCCCAAAGGCAAAGAGGTACGAGAAGAACGCGACCGCGATCCCCACGAGCACCACCGTCATGGCATTGCCAATGGCCAGCGGATCGAGCGTGATGATCCCCGTGCTCGCCAGTGCAAATATCAGGGCGAAGACGCCGACGCCGCCCAGCGTGCTGTTGCGCACGGTGGCTTCGCGCCGCGCCTGCACGGCGGGATCTGGGTCGCGGACAATGTCCTCGCCCAACGTCCCCAGCATCGACTTCGCCTTGAGCCAGAAGCCCAGCAGCCCCAGCAGCATGCCGAAGCCGGCTGCGCCGAAGCCCCAGTGCCAACTCACCCGTTCCCCGAGGTAGCCGGTGACGAGCTGTCCGATGAGCGCGCCGCTATTGATCCCCATGTAGAAGACGGAGAATCCGGCATCGCGCCGAGCGCCGCCTTCGGGATAGAGATCACCCACCAACGCCGAAATGTTCGGCTTGAGGAGCCCAGTCCCGAAGACGATCAGGACGAGGCCCAGGAAGAAGAACGTCTTGCCGACGGCCGCGCCGGCCATCCCGGAAATGCCGATCGAGAGATGACCCGAGGTAATGAGCATCGCCCCCAGCAAAATCGATCGACGCAGCCCCAGCCAGCGATCGGCGATCCAGCCGCCCGGCAGTGACGCGAGATAGACGCTCGCGGCGTAGATCCCGACGATGGCGGAGGCCTGCGTCCGCTCAAAGCCGAAGCCCCCATCGCTCAGCGCGGCCGCCATGAAGAGCACGAGCAGCGGGCGCAGTCCGTAGAAGGAGAATCGCTCCCACATCTCCGTCGCGAAGAGGAGCCCGAGACCGCGCGGATGACCGAAGAAAGCGCGATCGGCAGAAGGCGCGGGAGGAGCAGCGCGTGTCGTCACGGCAGGGTGGGGTAAAGAGGAGCAGGATCCTTGAGGCACGCCACGAAATGTCCTGGCGCCTTTTCCTCAAGCGGGGGCACACGCTGGGTGCACGCCGCGTCTTTCGCGGGATGTGGACACCGGGGATGAAAGGCACACCCCATCGGGGGATGTGTTGGCGACGGGGGTTCACCGGCCAGCACCAGACGACGGCGTCGCACGGTCGGATCGGGAACGGGTACGGCGGAGAGCAGCGCCTGCGTGTACGGCATGCGCGGTGCCCCGAACAGCGAGGCGCGTGGCGCCAATTCGACGATGCGGCCGAGATACATCACGGCAACGCGATCGGCGATGTGCGCGACGACGGCGAGATCGTGTGCGATGAACAGATAGGACAGGCCGCGATCGCGCTGCAGATCCTGCAGCAGGTTGATCACTTGAGCCTGCACGCTGACGTCGAGGGCCGAGACCGGCTCATCGCAGACCAGCAGCGTGGGCTCCACGGCCAGCGCGCGGGCGATGCCGATGCGCTGCCGCTGGCCGCCGGAAAATTCGTGCGGAAAGCGCTGGGCATGCTCGGCGCGGAGCCCGACCTCCTCGAGGAGCTGTGCCACGCGACGATCGGCGGCGGCTCCTTCCGCGAGGTGGTGTACGAGTAATCCTTCCCGGATCGCGGCGCCAATCGTCATGCGCGGATTGAGCGAGCTGTACGGATCCTGAAAGACCATCTGCATGTGCCGACGCAGCTGGCGCAGTGCTTCACCGTGCTGGGCCCGCACCTCCACGCCGTTGAACAGGATGTGTCCAGCCGTGGGCTCCACTAAGCGCAGGAGCGCACGCCCGGTGGTGGTCTTGCCGCATCCCGATTCGCCAACGAGGGCGAGCGTTTCGCCAGCGGCCAGCGTGAAGGACACGTCCTCCACGGCGCGCACGGTGGCGCCGATCCGGCCAAAGAGCCCCTGACGCACGGGGTAGTGCTTCGACAGCCCATCCACCTGCAGCAGCGGGCGATGGGCATCTCCCGAACCAGTGGGGTGGATCACGCGGCACCCTCGGTCACGGCGTGGCGTCGACGATGCGGCTCGTCCACCAGATGACAGCGCACGGCGTGCCCCGTCTCGATGGTGCGGAGCGTTGGGGCGTCGGTGCGACACCGATCGAAGACGGAGGCACAGCGATCCTGAAACCGACAGCCGGTGGGCCAGTCGGTGGCTGGTGGCACCGTTCCCGGCACCGTCTGCAGGCGCTTCGTCAGGCGATCGAGGCGCGGGACCGCAGCGAGCAGTCCCTGTGTGTACGGATGGGTGGGGTTGGCAAAGAGCGCCTCCACGGGCGCGGCCTCGACGATCTCGCCGGCGTACATCACCAGCACGCGCGAGGCCATCTCCGCCACCACGCCCAGATCGTGCGTGATGAGCAGCAGCGCGAGCCCGGTCGCGTCGCGGCGAGCGCGCAACAGCTCGAGAATCTGCGCTTGGATGGTGACGTCGAGCGCCGTGGTCGGTTCGTCGGCGATCACGAGGCGCGGCTGCAGGATCAGCGCCATCGCGATCATCACCCGCTGCCGCATCCCGCCAGACAGTTCGTGGGGGTATTGCTGCGCACGTGCCGCAGCGTCCGCGATCCCGACATCGGCCAACATCGTGACGGCCTGCTGCCACGCCGCGCGCTTCGTCGCCCCCGTGTGTACGCGCACCACTTCGGCGACTTGATCCCCAATCGTCAATACGGGATTCAGCGCCGTCATGGGCTCCTGAAAGATCATGGAGACCACGCGCCCGCGCAGTGCGCGTAGCTCGCGATCGGGGAGGCGCAGCAGCTCCTGTCCCGCGATCGTAATGCGGCTCTCGGCGGCGATCACCCCAGGCGACGGCACCAGATGCAGCAGCGATAGCGCGGTGACCGACTTGCCGCACCCCGATTCCCCGACGACGCAGACGGTTTCCCCGTTGTGCACCTCGAAGGACACGCTGTCCACCGCTCTGGCATCACCGTCGGCGGTGGGGAAGGTGACCCGCAGATGCTCCACGCGCAGCACGGGCGGCGTGTCGGCGGGGGATAGTGCCGCGGGGGAGGGCGTGGACCCGGAGATCATGCGGGAAGCTGCTCCATAGCGAAGAGATCGCGCAAGGCATCGCCGAGCGCGTGGCAGGTCAGCACGGCCAGCATGATGGCGAGTCCCGGAAAGACCGTCAGCCACCAATTCGCAAAGAGCGCGTCCGCCCCGTCGAGCATGATGTTGCCCCAGCTCGGCGTGGGCGGCTGCACGCCCAAGCCCAAGAAGCTCAGCCCCGCTTCGAGCGTAATGGTGCCGGCGACGTTGAGCGTGGCGGTCACCGCCAGAATCGGGAACAGATGCGGGAGCAGGTGTCGCCAGAGTTGACGCGCACGCGGCACGCCGAGGCTGCGCGCGGCCAACATGAAGTCGCGGTGCATGAGCGCCTGCACTTCCCCCCGCACGAGCCGGGCGACCTCAAACCAGCCGGTGCATCCCAGTAACAGGATGAACGCCGTCAGTGGCAAGCGCGTGGGGAAGAAAGCCGCGACCGCGAGCAACAACAGGAGCCGAGGCATGGCGAGCGCCACATCCAGCATGCGCATGAGGAGCCGGTCGACGGTCCCGCCGATCAGACCGGCGAGGGCGCCATATGCGGTGCCAAGGAGCAGCGCGAGGGAGACGGCCGCGACGGAGAGCGAGAGCGATACGCGCGAGCCATGAATCACGCGGCTCAGGACGTCCCGCCCAAAGCTGTCGGTCCCGAACGGATGTGCAGCCGACGGCGGGAGATGCAGCTGCGTGGCGTAGGTGGGTGGTACGTCTGGTGAATACGGCGCAATCCACGGCGCGCCGAGCGCAATGGCCGCGAGCAGCCCCACGAGCAGCAGCGGTCCACGCCAGCGTTGGGCGCGGTGCCCCCGCGAGCGCTTGCGGCGATCGGTCATGTGGTGCGCATCCGAGGATCGAGCCAGGCCCCGGCGAGATCCGCGAAGAGGCTGCCGATGGTGGTCATCGCACTCCCCAACACCACACAGGCGCTCACCAAGGCGTAGTCCCGCAGGGCAATCGCCTGCATGAGCGCACTGCCAATTCCCGGCCAGCCAAAAATGCGCTCCACAAATACCGCGCCGGTCAGGACCGCGGGGAGGAACAAGCCCGCCATCGTCACCACCGGGAGCAGCGCCGTCCGCCAGACCTGTCGGCGCACGGTGTGATCCGTCAGGCCTTTGGCGAATGCCGTTTGGACGAATGGTTCACGCCATTGGTCGCGCATCGCGCCGCGCTGTACCCGCGCGAACACCGCCGTCCCCATGAGCGTGAGCGACAGCCATGGGAGGACGAGATGCGCGGCGCGATCCTGCAGCTGCTCCCACGGTCCCATGCGGTCGTGGAAGACGGCATCCACCATGCCGGTGGCGGGGAGGATCGGCAGGTAATAGGTGAAGAGCAGGAGCAGCAGGAGGGCGACCCAGAATTCGGGCACGGCATAGAGCACCAGCATCAGCGATGACAGCACGCGATCGCCGCGGGATCCAACGCGGGCCCCTTGCCATGCCCCCAGGGCGGCCCCGGCGGCGATGCTGGTGAGGAGCGCGAGCCCCATCAGCAGCAGGGTGTTGGGCAACCGACTGGCGAGCACGTCGCGCGTGGGGCGTTGCTGTGACGTGGAGAAGCCGAAGTCGGCGCGGGCCACCTGCCCAAGCCACCGGCCGTATTGCACCGCGAGGGGCTGATCGAAGCCTTGTTGCGCCCGCCAGACGGCGCGCTGCGCCGGTGGGACGCGACTGGCGTCCGCCATGGCCGAGATCGGATCCCCGGGCGCCCAATGCAACAGGAGGAAGGCCACGCTCGCCGCTGTCCACACCACCAGCACGGTGTGGAACAGCCGCGTCAGCACCCGACGAGCCATGCCGTTGGCCTCAGCGCTGCGTCGGATCCACGGACCAGGCCGGGATGGTGTAGAACCAGCCATCGGCGCGGAACGGTGGCAGCTGGAGACGCCGGTGGGCCGCGACGACCGTGTGCTGTTCGAAGAGCCAGAGCGACGGGGCCTCGTCGATGGCGACTTGGAAGGCACGCGTCCACAGGCTCCGGCTCACGGCCGGTGCGAAGGCCGTGAGCGCACTGTCGGCCAGCTGGTCGAAGCGCGGGCTGCGATAGCCCTGATAATTCGAGGAACCTGTGGAGGTCCACACCTGCCGCACGCCTTGCAGCCCCGGTGACGCTTGGAAGCCACCGAGGTAGGCGTCAAAGTCCCGGGCATCAATGCGGGGGCCCAGCGTGGCGGGGTCCTGCGTGAGCACGGAGAGGTCAACGCCAATCGTCTTACAGGCCGCCTGCAGGAGCACCGACATCCGGATGCGTGTGGGGCTCGAGCTCGGCACCAACAGCTCAAAGGCCAGGCGCTGCGTGCCACGCAGACGGGTGCCGTCGGCAGCGCGTCCCGTCCACCCGGCGCTGTCCAGCAGTGCCGAGGCGGCGGCGATATCGAACGGGAGGGGACGGAGCGCGGCGGTATCCGGAATCAGGGCACGTGGTGCTGGACCGAGTGCCACGGTCCCGAGGGAGTCCAGCACACTGCGCACGATCGTGGCACGATCGGTGGCCATGGTGAGTGCCCGCCGCACCCGCACATCGCCAAGGATCGGATGCGGTGCCCCGGGCTTACCGATCGGCGACCGACGCGCCTCGAGGTTGAACCCGACAAAGGCGTAATTCAACTCAGTCGCAGGATGGAGCCGCAGGTTTGGTGCCTGACGGATCGCGGCGATCCCTTCCGGTCGCACCTGATCAAGAAAGTCCGCTTCGCCGGCGAGCAACTTGACGGTCGCGGCGGGCAGGTCAGGGACATACGAAAAGACGAGTCGGTCAAGCGACGGTCGGCCACTGGCGCGCGTGCTGTCCGCGACGAGTTCCAGACGGGAGCCCGCCTCCCACCGCGCGAATCGGAAGGGCCCGCTGCCCACCGGCTGCCGGCCGAAAGGCGCGCGAACCAGTGCCGAGTCGGGGATCGCCGCCAGCTGATGCGCCGGCAGGATGTACATGGTGGCCGTCGCATCGAGAAATTGCTGCGGGGTGCGCCGCGCGAACCAGAATACCGCCGTGAGAGAATCACGCACGGTCACGGAATCGATGTTCTGCAGCAGGGTGCGCCCCTCACTCGCGACCACCGGCGACGTGTACACATGGAACGTGTAGCGCACATCCTCGGCGCGCACTGGAACGCCGTCATGCCAGCGCGCTTGTGGGTTGAGGGCGAAGGCGATCGACATCGAGTCGTTGGCCCATTGCCAGCGGCGGGCGAGGGCCGGCACGAATCCACTGTCACCGATTGTATTGAGCGCAGGGCCAAGTTCCGCCAGGCGTTCGAAGAGCATCGTCACCACGACCTGTTCCGGCACCTGTGACATGCGCGGCGGGAAGAGCGTGGCCGGTTCCGCCGTCTGCGCAATCACGATCGTCCCCCCCGCGCCGGCACGGCTCCGATCTCCGCGGCCGCAGGCCACCAGGGCCAGCAGGATCAGCGGGAGGGCGGCCAACGAGGGCGCACGAAGGGGCGACCGACTGCGACGAGCAATCATTGGGAGCGATCGGAAGGAGGGAGAAGCAGGATGCGCGGTACGATGGGCACGATGCCCACGGGACGCTAGCGGCGCCAGAGCCAATCCGGTGCGTGGTAGTGCCGGGTCAGGGCGGTCACGTCATCGGCCGAGAGTTCGTCAGAGGGCAGGGGGGCCACCGATCCACCAGATCGTGCCATCCGGGCCACCAAGGCGCGCTCCAGCGCCTCCGCGACCGCCGACGGACTGGGGCAGGTCGGCAGCAGCTCCGTGAGCGTGGCGGGGGGCTGCGCAGCGGGGGTGGCGGGCGGTGATGGCAGGAGGTCGCGTAATTGGTCCTGCGCGTTCTCCAACAGAATGCTGCCATGCTGCAAGTACGCGCCGCGGTCCCGCCAGACGGCGCTCCCCACCAGCTTCGCCCCGTGGACCGTGATCTCGCCCTCAGCCGGTTGATCGAAACAGACCGGCCCAACGGGGCGGAGCGGATCCCCGTCCGCACGCTCCGCCAGCGTGGCCGGCACCCCAAGCGCCTGAAGAGCGTCCAGCAGAATCGCGTTGACGGCGCCGTAGAGGCGCGTCCAGGGCACCCCGGGGGGCATGGGGACCGCGACGCTATAGGTCAGCTCGGCGGCATGCAGGAGGGCGCGCCCGCCCGTCGGGCGCCGGACCGCATCCAGCCCGGCCGCGGTGAGTGCGTCGGCGGTACACCGCCCCCGTACGGTCTCATTCCGACCAAACGAGACCGTTGGACGCGACCAGCGGTAGCAGCGCCAGATCCCCCGGCCCGTCCGGGTCGCGGTCGCCATCAGCGCGGTATCGACCGCCATGTTGACCGACCCGCTGGCCGGTTCGGACTGTATGTACCACCATCGCGCCGGCAGCGCCGGCCCACCCGAATCGTCGGTCACCTCAGTAAGTTACTGCGGCTGCCGAACGCTTGGCGTTCCGGCCTGATCTGCACATTCCCGACGCGCCCGGGCTCCGGCCCGTAATCCTGAGGAAGGTCATGGCAACCCGTTCCGCTACGATGGCATCCTTCGCGGCCGATTCGTTTCTGCCGCGCCACATTGGCCCATCGCGCGCTGAGCAGCAGCAGATGCTCGCGACGCTGGGCTACGACTCGCTTGATGCCTTCATCGACGCGGTCGTTCCCGAAAAAATCCGCTTTCGCGGCACGCTGGCGACCGGTGCTGCCCAGAGTGAGCCGGAAGTGCTGGCGGCGCTGGCCGACCTCGCGGCGAAGAACCAGCGCTATCGGTCGTTCCTCGGCATGGGCTACTACGGCACCCACACGCCTGGCGTGATTCTCCGCAACATCATGGAGAATCCGGCGTGGTACACGGCGTACACGCCGTATCAGGCCGAGATCGCGCAGGGTCGTCTGGAGGCGCTGCTCAACTACCAGACCGCGGTGGTCGAGTTGACGGGGCTCGAGATCGCGAATGCGTCGCTCCTCGACGAAGGCACGGCCGCGGCCGAAGCGATGGCGCTGGCGCTCGCCTCAAAGGGCTCGGCGACACGGAACACCTATGTGATCGCGGCGGATTGTCATCCGCAGACGATTGAAGTGGTGCGCGCGCGCGCCGAAGCACGTGGCGCCTCGGTGGTGGTGGCGGACGCGATGGCGCTCCCGCTCGACGACACGGTCTTTGGCGTGCTGCTGCAGTACCCGGGCACCGACGGCGCCGTGGTGGATTACCGCGCGGTGTGCGAACAGGCGCACGCGGCCGGCGCGCTGGTGACGGTCGCGTCGGATCTGCTGGCGCTCTGCCTCCTGACGCCCCCGGGCGAATGGGGCGCCGACATGGTGGTTGGCAGCGCGCAGCGCTTTGGCGTGCCGATGGGCTTTGGTGGCCCGCACGCGGCCTTCTTCGCCGCGCGCGACGAATACAAGCGCCTGCTGCCCGGACGCATTATTGGCGTATCACGCGACAGCGATGGCAAGCCGGCGCTGCGTATGGCCCTGCAGACGCGCGAGCAGCACATCCGGCGCGAGAAGGCCACCAGCAATGTCTGCACCGCGCAGGTGTTGCTGTCGGTCATGGCCGGGATGTACGCCGTTTATCACGGCCCCGAGGGGCTGACGCGGATCGCGACGCGTGTGCATGCGCTCGCGGCCACGCTGGCCACTGGGCTGGAGCGGCTGGGCTTCGCGATCACGCACGCCAACTTCTTCGATACCGTGCGGGTGGAAGTGGGCGCGCATGGGCAGGCCGATATTCTGGCGGCCGCCGACCGGCACCAGATCAACCTGCGAGTGCTGGAGCCCGGCACGCTGACGATCGCCGTGGATGAAACCACGACGCCGGCTGACGTGATGGATCTCTGGACGGTCTTCAATACGGGCGATGCCCCCGACTTCACCTTTGAAGACGTCGTGGCCTCGACGGACATCCGCTACGACGAGCGGTTCCGTCGCGTGTCGCCGTTCCTCACGCATCCGGTCTTCCATCGCTATCACAGCGAAACCGAGATGCTGCGGTACATCTACATGCTGCAGGCGAAGGACTTCTCCCTCGTGCATGGCATGATCCCGCTTGGCTCGTGCACGATGAAGCTGAACGCCACCGCCGAGATGATTCCGGTGACGTGGCCCGGCTTTGGCCAGCTGCATCCGTTTGCGCCGTCGTCGCAGACGGTGGGGTACGCGGAGCTGTTCCGGCAGTTGGAACATGACCTGGCAGAGGTGACGGGATTTGCGGGTGTGTCGCTGCAGCCGAACGCTGGCTCGCAGGGTGAGTATGCTGGGTTGCTTGTGATCCGCGCCTATCACCGGTCGCGTGGCGATGCGCATCGCACGGTGTGCCTGATTCCGCAGTCGGCCCATGGGACGAACCCGGCCAGTGCGGTCATGGCGGGATTCACGGTGGTGGTGGTGCGGACCGACGCCGAAGGGAACATCGACGTCGACGATCTCCGCGCGAAGGCTGAAGAGCACGCGGCGAATCTCGGGGCGTTGATGGTGACCTACCCGTCTACGCACGGCGTGTTCGAAGAACGCATCAAGGAGATCACCGCGCTGGTGCATCAGCATGGCGGTCAGGTGTACATGGACGGCGCCAATATGAACGCGATGGTGGGTGTGTCGCGTCCGGGGGATTTGGGGGCCGACGTCTGCCACCTCAACCTGCACAAGACTTTCTGCATTCCGCACGGCGGTGGTGGTCCGGGGATGGGGCCGATTGGTGTGGCGCCGCAGTTGGTGCCGTTCCTCCCGTCGCATCCGGTGGTCAGCACGGGTGGCAGCCAGGCGATTGGGCCGGTGTCTGCGGCCCCATGGGGGAGCGCGAGCATTCTCCCGATCTCCTACGTGTACATCCGCCTGATGGGTGGCGAAGGGCTGGCGGAGGCGACCAAGGTCGCGATCCTCAACGCCAACTACATCGCCAAGCAGCTTGAAGCGCACTACCCGGTGCTCTACCGTGGGCAGCATGGTCTCGTGGCGCATGAGTGCATTCTCGACACGCGAGCGCTGAAGGCGGCGGCGGGGGTGGAAGTCGAAGACATTGCGAAGCGGCTCATGGACTACGGCTTCCATGCGCCGACGATTTCCTTCCCGGTGGCGGGCACCGTCATGGTGGAGCCGACGGAGAGCGAGTCGAAGGTTGAGCTCGACCGATTCATCGAAGCGATGATTGGCATTCGCCAGGAGATCGCGGCGATTGAACGCGGGGACGCTGACCGCGAGCAGAACGTGCTCAAGCGGGCGCCGCACACGGCCGCGCAGGTCACGGGCGATGCCTGGGACCGTCCGTATTCGCGTGAGCTGGCGGCGTATCCGACGCCGTGGACGCGGGCCCAGAAGTTCTGGCCGGCGGTGGGTCGTGTGGAGAGCGCCTATGGCGATCGCAACCTCGTCTGCTCCTGCCCGCCGATTGAGGAGTACGCCGGCGCGCGGTAACGCCGGGCCGAACACGCGGTGCACAACGCACAACGCCCCCGCCGGAACCGATCCGGCGGGGGCGTTGTACTGCCGATGGGTTGATTATTCGCCGAGCTGGCTCTTGTACTCGTCGGCGCTGAGCAGGCCGGCGTCGCCGCCGGGGGCCAGGCGCACCTTGATCATCCAGCCGTCCCCGTAGGGATCGGTGTTGATCAGCGCCGGCTCGCCGTCGATGCGCGCATTGATCTCCACGACTTCACCGGCCACCGGCATGTACAACTCGGACACCGCCTTCACGGCTTCGACCGTCCCGAAGACGTCGTGGGCGCCGTAGGTCGTCCCGACCTTCGGCAGTTCGACGTACACGATGTCGCCCAGCTCACCCTGCGCGAAGTCCGTGATGCCGATGGCGACGACGCCGGCGTCGGTCGACCGGACGTATTCGTGGTCCTTGGTGTAGCGCAGGTCAGCGGGGATGTTCGACACGAGGGCAACTCCGGGGAAGAAGCGGGACGTCAGGGATGCGACGCCGAGGCGCGTTGAGCGGCCAAGGCGCAGATGGCGAGCCACACAGTGGTGACATGTGCTTCAAGGTGCACACGGGAGCCGTCGTTGTCGATGACCCAGGTGGCCCCGGCGCGTTTTTGGGCGCTGGGCCACTGCGCGGCGATCATCGCGTCCGCGTCGGCTGGGGGGAGGCCGCGGTCCCCGATGAGCCGGGCCCGCCGCGTCGCCTCCGGGGCATCCACCAGCAGGACCGCGTCGAAGGCGTACTCGAGACCGACCTCGAAGAGCAGGGGAATGTCGGAGATCACGACCCGATCGCCGCGGGCGGTCGCCTCCGCCAGCCGAGCCTCCCGCAACTGGCCGACGCGTGGATGCACGATGGCATTCAACGTGGTGCGGGCCAGCGGGTCATGAAAGACCCGCTGTCGGAGCCGTTCGCGGTCGAGCGTTCCGTCCGGCCCCACCACGGTGGGGCCGAAGCTCTCCACTACCTCGGCGAAGCCGGGCGAGCCCGGGGCGACGGCCTCACGCGCCAGTTGGTCGGCGTCGATCAGGGTGGCGCCGTGGGCCACCAACAGCGCCGCCACCGTCGACTTTCCGCTCGCAATGTTGCCGGTCAGGCCAACGTGCAGCGGACGGTGGGGCGTGGGCGAGGGATCCATGCCGGAGAAGGTAGAACGGGCGGGGATCCTCTGTCTACGGAAAACGGCGACGCGGGGGCGTCGCCGTTCGAAAAACCGGAGCGATCAGGCGGCTGCGTGGTTGTCCGCCGGTTCGTCATCCTCGTGCAGGTGAATCTCGCGCCGCTTCTCGCGATTGAGGAGCAGCTCCGTGATCACCCACGACGCGCCACCGTGGGCCCGGATCTGATGCGGCGTACAGCCGAGATAGCGCTGACAGGTGTTGCGGAAGGCGCTCCCCGAGGGGAACTCCAGCGCGGCCGCGACGCTATCGGCGCTCCGCGTGCCGTCTTCCAGCATGCTGGCGGCCACGATCAACCGGCCCCAGGTCAGCAGCTGATGCGGCGGCGGCAACTCCGCGCCTTCAAGGCGCTTGGAGAGCAGACGACGCGAGACATTCATGAGGCGCGCGAGGCTGTCCGGATTGAGCTGCTCATGCGCCCGCGTGACGGAGAGCATGAGCGCGTCTCGCACCACATTGCGCAGGCCGGCGAGGTGCGGCTTGAGGAGGCTCGACACGCTGCGCGCTTCGGCCTGATCGAGCTGCGCGCCCAACTGCGCCGGCGAATCGGTTTCGTTGGCGATGACCAGGACATCGATCCCACTGCGGCCGGCATCGAACACGTCCCGCGCCCGCTCCAGCGTCATGTCGATGTATGCGACGAGCGCGGCGCGCGGCGCCCGCAACCGCAGCTGCCGGACCCGCTCGAAATCGGCCGTGCCGTCGACGTAGAGGTCAAACACCACCACGTTGACCGGACCGCGCTCACAGGCGCGGGTCAGCGACGCCCAGTCTTCGCTGGGGACAAACCGATACCGGTCGCGCGCCACGCTCCGAAGGCGTGCCAAGCGTTCATCATGGGCCAGCAGGGTCGCAATGACGCCCATGCAGCAATCCGTGCAAAGTGGGAGCGAGAGAACAACGGGGCCACCCAGAAGACGCTGCCCCGCCCGCTACGTCACATTATCACAGGAGCTGCTGCTGCCCCTCGTCGCGACGGGGGACGATGTGGCAGGCGCGACAGCGCGCTTCGTAGCTGTCGGCGGCCCCCACCATGATCGTGGGGGATTCATAGGGGGCGGGCTTCCCGTCCAGGAGCCGTTGATTGCGGCTGGCGGGGGATCCGCAGAGGACGCAGATCGCGTGGAGCTTGTCCACCACTTCGGCCACGGCCATGAGCTGTGGCATCGCGCCAAACGGTTCGCCACGGAAGTCCGTGTCGGTACCGGCCAGGATGACCCGGCGGCCCCGGTCGGCGAGCGCCGAGGCCACCTGGACGATGCCCGCGTCGAGGAACTGTGCCTCGTCGATGGCAATCACCTGCGCCATGGGGTCCAGTCGAAGCATGATCTGCGCCGAGCTGTCCACCGGGACCGCTTCCACGGTCCGGCGGTCATGGCTGGAAATCGCGAGGAGCCCGGCGTAGCGATCGTCCAGGTGGGACTTGAAGACCTGTACCCGTTTCCGGGCAATGGTGGCGCGCCGGACGCGACGCATGAGCTCCTCGGACTTGCCGCTGAACATCACGCCGGCCACCACCTCGATCCACCCGCCAGACACCTGGAACGCACCACTCATCGCCGAGCTCCCTGCCGTACGGAATTAGTCGTTGCTGCGGGGGGGACGGGGCGGGCGCTTGGCATTGGCCATGCGCGTCCCGCGTTCCGACCACTCCCGGGTCCCCTCGGCGCGTTCGCGCGCGGGGCGATCCCCGAAGGCGCGACGCGCTTCGTCTGCCCGGAACGTGCCACGCGGGGCGCCGTCGCGCGACCCTCCTTCACGGGGGCCACTCCGCGGGCCACTGGGACGCGGACCACCCGGCCGCGGGCCACTGGGGCGGCCGCCCTCACGACCACCCTCACGACCACCCTCGCGGCCGCCTTCACGGCCGCCTTCACGGCCTCCCCCGTCTCGACCGCCACTCCGGGGCGCCCGATCACGGAAACCGCCGTCACGACCGCCATCACGGCCACCCTCGCGCGGGCCACGGGGGCCGGCGCCGGGGCGCGGGCCGCTCCGCATGGGGCGATCGCCGCCACCACCGGCCCGGTCATCGATCCGGGCGTTGAGGCGTCGGCCACGCACCGAGACCGATTCCAGTGCCTTGACGGCCTTCATGGCGTCTTCGGCGCCCAATTCGACCAGCGCGTGCGATTCGAACAGCTCGATCCCGCCGATGCGGGACCCTTCGATCCCTGCCTCGTTCGCGATCGCACCGACGAGATCCCCCACGCGAACGCCATCGCGCTTGCCCACGCCCAGGAAGAGCCGCTGCGGCCCCGTCAGGGCGGCGCCAGCGCCGGCCGCCGTGGCACCCGCCCGGAGCGGGGCCTGTGCGGCCAGCGCCGTCAGCGTCGCCATGGACGCGCTCCGCTCTGCCAAGCTATCGAGGGCGGTTTCATACAGGTGCAACGCCGCCGCGGCCAGGGCGACCGCGTCATGTGCCTCGAGCAGCGGGACGAGCACAGCGAGCGTGCTCGTGGCGCGCGTGGCGGGACCATGGAGCGCCTCGACCAGGGCGTTCCGGAGCGCGGTCACGCGACCGGACGCGGCGTTGCTGCGGGCCGGTGAGGCCCACGCGATGGCCGACCCGGCGGTGAGGCGCAGGAAAGCCGGCAGTTCGTCCGGGGTGAGCAGCGTCACCGCTTGGATCGGCTTGATCGCCAGCGCGGCGGTGAGCGTTTCCGCGGCGGCCGGCGCCTCCCAGAGGACCACGAGGGCGACATGCTCCGTGGTCGCCTGACGGGCCACCTGAATGGCATGGCCATCAACCACCAGGCCGAGCCGCGTGAGCGCCTCATGGGCCGCCCGATCGGCGACCTCGTTGGCGGTCAGGATCAGCAATGATGGCGGATCCAGGGCGTCGAGCAGATCGCGGACCGCTTCGCCGCGCGCATTGGCCGCGGTGATGAGGTACTGCGGGACCACCGCCAACGGCGCGTCGATCGCGCTCGGCGGCGCGATGCGGCGGGCCTTCCGCAGCTGGGCATCGAGGAACTCGGTGACGTCGGGGCCTTCGGCGTCGACGGTCGCCACACGGAGCGCGTCGCTGGGGATGTCCCCGAGGAGCGCGCGCAGCGCGTCGACGGCGCCGGCGGCGAGGAGGTCGTCGAGCCCAATAAGGATGACCGCCTTGAGATGATCGAGCGGCAGCGCCGCATCCTTGCGGAGGGCGAGCAGATCGGCGGGGGTGCCCGCGATCACGGCCACCGGGCCGTTGGCGATTACACGGCGCGCACGCGCCACCTGACTGACGGGCACGACGCGGGCGGTGAGATCAGCCAGCAACAGCCGGGCCTGATCGGCGGCGCTGAGCGCCTGTTCCACAGAGGGGCAAATCAACAGGCACGCCGGCCCGGATTCCCCCGTTTCACGACTGCGTTCAATCCCGGGACGCATAGCCGCAGCCATCGTCCGTGCATCGGCCGGTCCCTGCAGCACCACCATCTGGCTGCGCGCCGCGCCTTCCCCTTTCTCCTCGCCCAAGTCCCGCTCCCGTCAATTGTGAGTCAGCTGGACCGCCCAGCGGTCCATGAAGTGCGGTCCGCCATGTTTCCATGGGGACTGCGTGGCGCGCCGCTCTCGGTCGCGCTTAGTTTCCGGACGCCCAGCGTCCGTCTTCGGAACGTAGTGGGGTCCCGTTCTCTTCGCCACCATTCGCCTTCTCGGTCATGTCCCTCGTGTTCCAGCCGTCTGCCAACATTGCGCGCATGAAGGAGTCGGCCACGCTGGCCGTCGCTGCCAAGGCACGGTCGCTGAAGGCCGCGGGACGACAGATCATCGATCTTGGCGCCGGCGAGCCCGACTTCGACACGCCGGCCTTTATCCGAGAGGCCGCGGTGCAGGCGCTCGCCGAAGGGGCCACGCGCTACACGGCGACGGAAGGGATCCTGCCGCTCCGCGAGGCGATCGCCGCCGATGCGAACCGGTATGTCCGCGGGTTGGCGCCGGTGGCGGCCAATGAGGTGGTGGTCTCCAACGGTTCCAAGCAGTCGTTGTACAACGCGTGCGTCTGCTGCTTCGGGCCCGGCGACGAAGTGCTCGTGCCGACGCCGTCGTGGACCAGCTACTACGAGATGGTCGAGCTGGCACGTGCCACCTCGGTGCCGGTCTTTGGCGACCCCGCGCGCTCGCTGAAGGTGACGGCCGAGCAGCTGGCGGCCGCGGCGACGCCGCGCACGCGTGGGTTGATGTTGAATTCCCCGAGCAATCCGACGGGCGCCGTCTACTCGCGTGATGAGCTGGTGAGCATTCTCACCCTCGCCGCCGAGCGCGGCTGGTGGGTGATCGCCGACGAGATCTACATGCGGATCGCGTATGACGGTGCCGCGGCGTCGGTGCTCTCGCTCGCGCCGACACGTGAGAATCTGATCGTGATCAACGGCGTCGCGAAGGCGTATGCCATGACGGGCTGGCGTATTGGGTGGTCGATCGCCCCAGTGGCGGTGACGAAGGCGATGACGGCGTTCCAGTCCCACACCACGTCGAATCCCGCGGCGGTGTCGCAGTACGCGGCCTTGGCGGCCCTCGCACGTGTCGACGAGGCCGACGCTGCGGTTGACGCGATGGTTCGCGCTTTTCACACGCGGCGGGATGCGGTGCTTCGCGCGCTCGCGGCCTTCCCGACGGTGCAGTACGTTCATCCCGCCGGCGCGTTCTATCTCTACATGAATGTTGCGGGCTACGCGGGGGCGGCCGATGCCGGCGCGACCTTCGCGGAGCGGGTGTTGGAACGCGAGAATGTCGCGGTCGTTCCGGGGAGCGCCTTTCTCACGCCGGATTGGATTCGCATGAGCTACGCCACGACGGAAGCCATCGCGGTGGAAGGGATCACCCGCGTGGCCCGCTGCTTCACCGAGGGCTGACCCCATGATCACCACGATTGTGCTCGTGCAGGCGGATCCGAAGCACATTCCAGCCTGCGCCACGGTGCTGGCGGGCATTGAGGGCGTGACCGAGGTCTACTCGGTTTCCGGCGCCTGGGATCTGGTGGTCATTGTGCGGGTCCCGGACCTGGAACGCATCGCGACGGTCGTCACCGAGGAGTTCGCGCGCGTTCCAGGGATTGTGCGGACGCAAACGCTGACCGCATTCCGCGCCTACAGTCGCACCGATCTCGAGCAGGCGTGGGACATCGGGGTGGAGTGAATCACCCCTGACAGCGGAGCAGTTGATTGAAGCTCTCCGTCCAGGAATCCGTCTGGAAGCGGAGGGCCACCGTGGTCGGATATTTCCGATCGAACCGGCTGCCAAAGAACAGTTCCGCCCGGCCATCGCGATCGATATCGAGATATCCCAGCCACTCCATCGGCGGCGGGGTCTCCTGCGTGCCAAGGGTCGAGAAGACGTACGTGGGCTTGAAGCCATAGAGCCCCTTATCGAGCACCACCAGAAACTGCTTCGGACGTTGGGTGATGTACCGCACGGAATCGGCCACTTGGACCGTATCGGTGTAGATCGCCAGCAACGTCGGGGTGCGCGCGACCCCCGTGTTGAGCTGATGGACGTCCCGGACGTATTTCGACAGCGTCCCCACGGGAATGCCGACACTCGGCGCAATGAGCGTGGGCACCGTCGCCATTGCCGACGCGACGACGTCGCCGGATACGGTGGCGTCTGGACGTTGCGGAGGCTGAGCGCCGGTCATCGCCAACAGCACCCCCTGACCCGAGGCCGTCTGCCCCGCCGGAATCAAGCGACTGCACCCTTCCAGGCTGTCGAGCTGGCTCCCGCCCTCCCACATCCCGCGCGTCAGCGTGATCGTGCCGTTCGGACGCCCATCGCGGATCGCGCTCAGCGTATGTCCCGCATGCAGATACTCCACGTCAAAGGCCCGCCACCCCCGGCCGCCCATGACGATCTGGCGGAACCCCTCCGTACCGATCGTTGCCACCGGCGCGACCAGGGTACCGGCCGAATCTTTGTAAATGCGAAACAGAATGGCCGGCTTTCGGGCCATTAAGCTGCTGTCGACCTGCCAGCCGAGGTCTGACGAGACCACGGTGGATTCCTTGTTCAGCGCCCGCTGCAGGCGGTCGCAACCGGCCGTGACCGCGAGGACGGCCGCAAGGAGCAATGACCGGCCAGCCCGGCGCATGGGTCCCGCATTAATCGAGCGAATGTGTGGCGACATCTCCGGAGTTTCACCTCTCGGCTGCGGCTTGTCCATCGGGAGGGCGCTGACGGCGCTGTCCGGGACAGGCACCGACAGGGGCTGGGGACGTGTCCGCCGTTGTTACTTCGTGCCCGGGCGACTACCCTCCCCACGTGCCTCCGTCGCCAGCGCCCACCGACCGCGATGCGGTCGTTTCCGCCCACACGCTGCTGCGCCAGCTGCGGCCGTTGCTCGATGCCGTCACCACCGACGGCGCCCTGCGGGCCGGCGCCCTGGAGCGACTGGCTGGGCGCGGGGATCCGCCCACGGTGGCGCATTGCACGCGGCTCGAAGCGGGCGGCGGACGGCCGGTGCCGACGGCCACGCACGTCGGTGTTGATGCCTTCCTGGATGGTATTCAGCGCACGCGGGTGATTGGCCACCTGGGCACGACCCCGCTGTTGTTCGCGACCGTCGCGGCCGTGGTCCGCGTTCGCGCGGATCGCCAGTTAACCACGTGGGAGGCGCCGCGGCTGCGGCATCTGGTGCTTGCGGCGCGCGCGCAGGTGGGGGAGGCGCGGTGGGAGGCGCTCGGTGCCACCGGGGTTGAGTTGATCGATGTGGCCGAGGCGGACGACGCCAACCTGGTGGGGCATCCGCTCGCCGTGCGCGCCCGCGCCCTCGATCAGGTGGGGCTGCAGCGCGAGGCGCTGGAACGCGCGCTCGCGGCGGCGTGGTGCCGGACGGAATCGCGCTGGCTTTGGGTCGATGGGGGCATTTCCGGAAATCTCGCCATCGATGCCCACGCCACCGCCTTTGGCGTCGTGAAATCCCACAGCACACTCTACGGGGATGCCGCGCTGCTCCACACGACGCTCACGCTGGCGGCCGGCGAACGCGGTCCGGTCTTTCTCGTGCAGCATCGGGGGCGTCGGGCGGTGGCCAGCTGGTATCTCCGCGTGCATGGGTCATCCGACGGCGATCCGTTGCATGGCCTTGTGCGGGTTGAAGTCGCACCACCAGACACGCTGCGTCTCCTGCCGGATGGACAACTCGATGCGGCGGCGACCGTTGCCGTGCCGATGCTGGCGGCGCGCGCCGATCACCTCAGTAGTTGGATCCGCGCGGATCGTGCTCCGCTCGCGCTCCCCGATCCACGATGGCCCACGCTGACGTACGGCGTGGCCGCCTGTGAACAGTACCTCAACGCGCTAATTGGCTCATGACGCACGACGACGCAGCTCCCGTAGCCATCGGTCGGGTCGTGGCGACCGAGCGGAAGCCCAACACCCCGCACGAATTTCACTTCTGGACCGCTGAAGACAGCCCCGTCGGCATCGGCACCATTGTGCGGGTGGAAGGACCTCGTCCGGTCGGCACGCAGATTCCCCGGATCTACGGGGTGGTCGTGGAAGGGTTCAGCTACTCCGATCTGCAGTCCCCGCTGCACGATGTGCTGGGACACGACGGCCATCCCACGGGCGGCATTCCCGCGGCGACGGCCCGCACGGAGATTCGGTTGTACACCGCGCAGGTGCTGCGGCATGTCCCCGAAGAGCCGCTGCAGCCCGTGCCGCTGGGTGAGGTGTTTCTCGCCACGGATGCCGATGTGGCGGTGGCCCTGCGTATGGATGGCTATTGCCGACCGGAACGGAATACCGGCATTCCGGTGGGGGTGTACGGCGCCGGCGGCATGCGATCCCCGATCTTCATCGACGCCGAATTTCTCGTGGGCCCAGAGGCCGCGCACCTGAACATCTCGGGGGTGTCCGGACTCGCCACCAAGACGAGCGCGATCGAATGGCTGCTGCAAAGTCTTTTCGCCCACTTTCCGGCGCGCATGGGAAGCATCGCCGCCGTCTGTTTCAATGTGAAGGGACCGGATCTGTGCTTCCTCGATCAGCCCGGTCATCTCGAGGAATCGGATCGCGCACTGTATGACCTGCTCCAGGTGCCCGCCGAACCCTTCACGCAGGTGCAGTACTACGCGCCGTACACGGCGCGCGGGCTGTCGCTCGATACGCTGCGCTCGCACCCGGATCTCGCCGAGGCGGTGCAGCCACTGAGCTGGGGGCTCGCGGAAGTGCTGCAGTTCGCGGAGGTGCTGCTGAACAAGGATGACGTCGATGCCAAAGCCGATGCGCTCATCGACTTCATCCGCGAACGCGTCGTTGGCAAAGACTTTCAGGACCCCAGTCTGTCGCAGACACATCGCGTGCAGTCGTTCGCCGATCTCGATGCCTGGTTTCGGGACGTGCTGCGAAAGCTCGAGGAAGGCAGTGGCGATACCTGGCGGACCCATCATGCGGCCACCATCCGCAAAGTGCGCAATCGACTCTCCAATCTCTCCACACGCTGTGCCGGTCTCGTGACCGACGATGGCGCCGTCTCCGATCTGCCCTTTGGGGAGTTCGCCGATCGGACGGTCTACGTCGTCGATGTCTCGCAGTCCAAAGAAGACGCGCAGGATCTTGTCTTTGCCCGCGTCGTCTCCCGTCTCCGGGAGCAGTTGGAACGGCGCGCCCTCGGCGTCGATCATGTGATCGTCTTCGTGGACGAACTGAACAAGTACGCCGCCAATGACGGACCAGACACCTACGTGAAGAAAATGCTGCTGGATATCGCCGAACGCGGTCGGTATCTGGGGCTCGTGCTCTTCGGTGCGCAGCAATTTCGGTCGCAGGTGCATCGGCGCGTCGTGGGCAATGCCGGCACCACCCTGTTCGGTCGGATGGACGGCGATGAGCTGGCCACGCCGGGGTATCAGGTGCTGTCGCCGGCCGTCAAGGCGCGCCTGGCGACGTTGGACAAGGGGCAGCTTATGGTCCGGCACCCGCACTTTGCGCAGCCTGTGTTCATCCGGTTCCCCCGTCCGGCGGTGCTCTCCGGGCGTGAAGGGGTCGATCGCTTTCCGCAGGCCCCGGAGCCATCGCTCGCCGCGGCCGTGGCCACGGAGCTCCGGCGGTTGGATCCGTCGATTGACCTCGGATGGACGCAGCAGGCGATCCTGCTGTATGAGGAGCAGGAGGTTCTCGCTGCCCGGAACGCCGTGCTGCGCCGTCGTCCGGAGCAGGTGAAGGACGCCTTCACGCGGGAGCTGGCCCGACGGGCACGCCCCACGGCGGTGGATGCCGAGGCGGTGGCCCCCCGTTCACGGGCGCTCCGGTCCTTTGCCCCCGACGAATACGGGGGCTGAGCTCCGGGAGCCTCCATGCGGGTGGATCCGGTGCTGGCGGGGCCCTCGCCGTCGCTGGGTTCGTCTAGATTTCCGGGATGCGCCTTATCCACCTCGCGGATCTGCATCTGGGGTTTCGGCAGTATCAGCGGTTGACCCCGTCGGGGATCAACCAGCGGGAGGCTGATGTCGCCGGGACCGTCCAGCGCGCGATTGCGCAGATCGTCGCCTGCGCGCCCGATGTCATTGTGGTGGGTGGCGACATCTTTCATTCGGTCCGGCCATCGAATCCGGCCATCCTGCACGCCTTCCGCGCCTTTTCAACGCTGCGCGATCGCTTGCCAGCGACCGAGATCGTGATGGTGGCGGGGAACCATGATGCGCCACGCACGACGGAGACGGGGTGCATTCTGCGTCTCTTCCGGGAAATTGGCGTGCACGTGGCCGACGCCAAGGCCGAGCTGTTCACGTTCCCATCACGCTCGCTCGCCGTGCTCGCCGTCCCCGATGTCCCCGGGATTGATCGGCCGGTGTTGACGCCGCCGACAGGTTTCACGCATACGGTGCTGCTGATGCACGGCGAAGTGGCAGGCATGTTGCCGGCACACGCGGCCCCAACAGATCGCGCCGCCATTGAGATCCCGGCCGCCGACCTGCATGCGGATTCCTGGAGCTACGTCGCGCTCGGCCACTATCACGTCTATCGCGAGGTCGCGCCGCGCGCGTACTACAGCGGCTCGCTCGATTACACGAGTTCGAATCCATGGGGTGAGCTTCGCGAGCAGCGGGAGCAAGGGGTGCCGGGGAAAGGCTTCATCGAGCAGGACCTGGCAACGGGGGCGCACCGTTTTCATCCCGTCGCGCCGGCGCGTCCGCTGCTCGATCTCGAACCGATTGATGCGACCGGCATGGGGACGGCGGAGGTTGATGCCGCCTTGAAGGCGCGCGTGGAGACGGCTCCCGGCGGGATCGATGATCGCATTGTGCGGGTCACGGTGCGCAATGTGCCACGGCATGTGGTGCGTGAGCTGGATCATGCGGCACTGCGTGAGTATCGCCGTCGCGCGACGCATTTCCACCTCGATACGCGGCGCCCCGATCCCGCCGTGCGCCGCCGCAGTGGCGACGGCGCCGGCGGACCGCGTGCCACGCTGGCGGATCTGCTCGCCGAGCGATTGCAGGAGCGTACGGTGCCCGCAGAGGTCGATCGGCAGCAGCTGATCACGTTGGGGCTGCGCTATCTCCAGCAGGCGGATGAAGCCGTGACGGCGGCGATGCCGGTGGGGACGGACTGATGCGGCTCCTCTCGCTGCGGCTCCAGAATTTTCGGCAGCATGCGGACACCCGCGTCACGTTCGATCGCGGGCTGACCGGGATCATTGGCCCCAATGGCTCGGGGAAGTCCACGCTGCTCGAAGCGATCGCCTGGGCGCTGTACGGTATGCAGGCGGCCCGCGGGACGCGGGACAGCATCCGGAACGCCCGCGCCGAGTCGCGGGCCCCGGTGAAGGTCGAACTGGAGTTTGAGCTGGCGGGACATCGCTATCGGGTCACGCGCGGTTTGACGGGCGCCGAATGCTTCCTCGATGGCGGCACGGCGCCCATTGCCAGTACGATCACCGGCGTCTCCGAGCTGTTGCAGCGTCGGCTCGGTATGACGCGGGCCGAATTCTTTCATACGTACTTCACCGAGCAGAAAGAGCTTGATGTCATGGCGTCGCTGGGCGCCGCGGAGCGGGCCCGCTTTCTCTCGCGGGTGCTTGGCTACGACCGCCTCACCAGTGCGCAGGAGCTGGTGAAGGATCACCGCCGCGTGATCAACAGCGAAGCGACTGGCGTGCGCAAGGGACTGGTCGATGCGCCGCGCGTCCGGCAGCAGCATGCCGATGCGCAGCAGCGTGTCGCCTCGACGCGTCAACAGACACGCCTCCTGAACGCGCACCGTGACGCCGCCGCCGCAACGCTGGCGGAGCTGACCCCGCGCTGGGTGGCCGCGGAGGCGGAGCGCGAGCAGGCCGCGGTGCAGCAGGCGGCGATCGCTCTCGCCGAGGCCACCGTTGTCTCGCGGACGCATGATCTCGCGCAAATCGATCGGGCGCTTGGCGAGATTGAGATCGCGCATCAAGAGCGCGCGCCACTGCTTGCGGCGCTGGTGCCACTCGCCTCAGTGCGGGAGGCGTTGGCGGCGCAGGATGTCTTGGCCGCTGCTGAGGGGCGGCGGCAGGGATTGCTGGAGCGTCTCCGCGGGCATGAGGCGGACCTGGTGCGGCTGACTGAGCGGTTGGAAAAACTGGCGTCAGCGCCGTCGCTCGAGGCGCCGGCTCAGGCGCAGCTCACGACGGCGCGCGAGGCACTGAGTGCACTGGAGCATGCGTTGGATGAGGCGCGGACCGCGTGGGCGCGCGACCGGCAGGAAGCGGAAACGCGTCTCGAAACCCTCCGGGCCCAGTTCAGCGAGTTGAGCAGCCAACAGCAGACGATGCAGGGATTGGGGGCCAATAGCCCATGCCCCACCTGTGGACGCCCGTTGGGGGCGTCGTACACCACCGTGCTGGATGAGCTCACCGCGCAGGTGGACATCGTCCGGACGGATGGGAATTACTACCGGCAACGGGTGGAGCAGTTGACGCGGCTGCCGGAGAAAGTGGTGGCGATGGATGAGCAGCGTCGGAGCGCGCAGGGGGAGTTGACGACGCTGGAGCGGCGTCTCGTGCGCATTCAGGAGGCGATCCGCGAGCGGCTGGGGTTGCTGGAGCAGGACGGCGCCCTGCGCAGTCGGCGTGACGAGGCGGCGCAGGCACTGGCGGCGCTCCCGGCCGGCTACGATCCCCAGGAGCATACGCGGTTGCGCCAGGCGGCTGCGCAGTTGGTGACATTGGACACACAGATCGCCCGACTGGATGGGGTGCTCCTCCGGGAAGCCACGCTACGCGCCGAGCGGACCCGCACGGCCGAAGCGCTGACCGCCGCTCGTGAGCACGTCGCGACGGTGGCGGCGTCGAGTGCCGCGACGCTGCTCGCTGATGCGGACTATGCCGCGTTGCGTGCGGCCCATGTCGCCGCCCGTGATGAGGCGCATCGCACGGAGGTCGAGGCGGCGCGCGCGGTCCGTGATGCCGAACATGCCACGGCCGACTTGGCGTCAGCCACGACCGCGCTGGAGACCCTCACGACGCTGGAAGCGTCGCTGGCGACACTCGACCGGGACCGCCTGCTGCACGAGGAGCTGGATCGCGCTTTTGGTGAATTGCGTACCGATCTCAACGTGCAGCTGCGCCCAGAGCTCGCGGAAATCGCGAGCCGGTTCTTGGATGTGCTCACCGATGGTCGCTACAACGCGCTGGAGTTCGACGAGGAATACAATCTCGTCGTGCTCGAGGACGGGTTGCCGAAGCCGGTGATCTCCGGCGGGGAAGAGGATCTGTGCAATCTCGTGCTGCGTCTGGCCATTTCGCAGATGATTGCCGAACGGGCCGGTCAGGCGTTCTCGCTCTTGATTCTCGACGAAGTCTTTGGATCCCTCGATGATGTGCGGCGTGGGAACGTGGTGGAGCTGTTGCGCCGGATCAATGATCGCTTTGAGCAGGTGATCGTGATCACCCACATCGAACAGGTCCGCGAAGGACTGGATCGCGTGCTGGTGGTGCGCTTCGATGAAGAGCGCGGGACCAGCGTGGTCACCGAGGGGACGGCCGGGATGGCTGGTCGGAGCAGCGACGATGGATTCCTGGCGAACGAAGACGATGAGTCTGCCGATCTGATGGGGGTGGGATGATGCCGGTCAGCGTGCGCAGTTGGGGCCATGGTCGGCAGGTGGAGGGGCCCGCCGTGGCGACCCTCGCCGACATTCCCGCGCTCAATGCGGTCTTCACTGAGGCCTTCACCGACCGCTATCGGCGCGATGGCTTGTTAGGGGTTCGGGTCCCGGCGCTCAGCGCGGCCATTTGGCGCTATGCGATTGAGGACGCCGGGGACGGGGCGCTCTGCTGGCGCGATGCGCGCGGTCAGATCGTGGCCTTCAACATGGTGCATCATTCCGGCACCGAAGGGTGGATGGGTCCGCTCTGTGTCCGACCGGATCATCAGGGGCATGGTGGCGGCAAAGTCATTGTGCAGGCCGGGATGCAGTGGCTGCGTCAGCAGGGCGTGCAGGTGATCGGTCTGGAAACCATGCCCCGCACCATCGACAACATTGGCTTTTATTCGTCGATGGGATTTGTGCCAGGGCATCTGACCATCACCCTCACGTTGGATGCCGCCGCCCACGACGTCCCGCATCTCTTGCTCACACGGTGTCCGAAGGTTGAGCGGGCGGACGTCATCGCGGGGTGTGCAGCGCTGACGGCGCGGATCATGCCGGGGTACGACTTCTCACGCGAGCTCGCATTGACCGATCGGCTCGCACTCGGTGATACGATTGTGCTGGGGCCTCGGCATGCCCCGACCGCCTTTGCGCTCGTGCATACCGCCCCCCTGATCGATGGGCGCGCACGGGATGAGGTGCGGGTGTTGAAGCTGGTTGCCACAGAGCGCGTGCAGGTCACGGAGCTCCTGAAGACGGTCGCGGATCTCGCGGCTCGTCAGGGCATTACGCGACTCGCGGTTCGCCTGCAGGGCGATCACCCGGATGTCTACCGCTCACTCATGGGCATGGGCGCGCGGGTGCGCTGGACCGACTTGCGCATGTGCGTGTCGGGGTGGGTGGAGCAGCCCCCGGGCCAGGGGATCCTGCTGTCCAACTGGGAGATCTGACGCCGCGGGGCGTGGCTCAGCGTTTCGGCTTGGTCGACGTGGTCCCGCGGACGACGATGCGCCAGATGATCACAACGACGCCACCGGTCAGGAGCAGATGCATCCAGCCGGGCACGTCCGTGGCCAACGTCAACCCCGCCCATACCGCCAGCATCAGGACACCGGCAAAGAGATAACCATCCATAGTCTGTGAATCCTGAAAGAGGCCGATTGCGAAGGGTGCGACCTGCACGGTAGACTGTACGAAGGTAATCGTCGGTGAGCAATCGGGGCGGAGAGACTTACCTCTTGAGCCGATAAGTCCTTAGAAGAGGCCTGACATCCGGGTGAACGTCATGCCCCAGTGCGGGGAAGGCGAAAGCGTGGTGAGGGCTTCATCAGTATTCTTTGGGCTTCAAGACCCCCTCTCCGTTCCGAATCTGGTGCGAACCCCCCGGGGAATCCCCCGGGGGGTTCGTGTTTGGAACCCCGTGTGTTGTCCCGGGGTTCATCGGGTATGCCTCACGTCACCGTGACCCGCGTCCTGCGGTTCAACGCCGCCCACCGGGTGCACAACCCGGCGCTCTCCGCGGAGGAGAACACCCGCCTGTTTGGGCTGTGTAACAACCCCAACTGGCATGGCCACAACTACCGGTTGGAAGTGTCGGTCAAGGGGCCGATCGACGCCACCACCGGGTATGTGATCGATCTGGGGGCGCTTCGGGGGATCGTGGAGCGCGAGGTGATCGACAAGACCGATCATCGCAATTTCAATATCGATGTCGAGTACACGCGTGACCTGATTCCGACCACGGAAAACATCATCGTCGCGATGTGGCGCGTCATTGCACCGGCGGTCGCACCCGCCCGTCTGGTGCGCCTGCGTCTTTGGGAAACGGACAACAACTATGCCGACTATGAAGGGGATTGATCTCGGAGCCGCCAACGCCAGTCTCTCTGGCATGGCTGTCGATTCCGACGACCTCGTGATTGCCGATCCGCGCATGGTGGAGTTCGAAGCCATCATCCAGCGGCAGCTCGAATTGGTGGGCGAAGATCCCACCCGGGATGGTCTGCACAAGACGCCCAGCCGTGTCGCGAAGTCGCTCTCATGGCTGACGCGTGGCTATGGCATGGATGCGCGCGCCGTGATCGGCGATGCCCTCTTTGCGGAGTCCCACGAGAACATGGTGATGGTGCGCGACATCGAGATGTATTCGATGTGCGAGCATCACATGCTCCCGTTTTTCGGCAAGGTGCACATCGCGTACATCCCGAGCGGCAAGATCGTTGGGTTGTCCAAGTTGCCGCGGGTGGTCGAGGTCTTCGCGCGCCGCTTGCAGGTGCAGGAGCGGCTCGGGGAACAGATCGCCGACGCCATCGAAGGCGTGCTTGCTCCCAAGGGCGTTGGCGTGGTCATCGAGGCCGTGCATCTGTGCATGATGATGCGCGGCGTGGAGAAGCAGAATTCCCGCACCATTACATCGTCGCTCCGCGGGCTCTTCCGGGACGACGCGAAAACGCGCAGCGAGTTCCTCCGACTCGCGCACGGGCGGTCGGAGTCGTTTTGAGCCTCGCCGGTCGCTGCGCGCTCGTCACGGGCGCGTCCCGTGGTATTGGCTACGCGGTGGCGCAGCGGCTGGTGGCGTCGGGGGCCGATGTGGTCATGGTCGCCCGGGGCGCCGAGGCCCTCACGGCGGCGGCGGAGGCCCTTGGGTCGCGCGCGCATCCGCTGGCGGGTGACATCTCGGATCCGGCCACGGTCTATGCGCTCGCCGATACCATGGCCGCGCAGGGGTTGCAGCCGGATATCCTGATCAACAATGCCGGGCTCTTCTCCCTCGCGCCGTTGGCGACCATGGCGCCTGCGGACTTCACCGAGATGATTCAGGTCAATCTGGTCGGTCCGTTCCTGCTGCTCCGCTCGCTGGTGCCCGGGATGACCGCGCGCGGTGCCGGCCACGTCGTGTCCATTGGGTCGGTGGCCGATCGGGCCGTCTTTCCGGGGAATGGCGCGTATGCGGCCAGCAAGTACGGGCAGCGCGCGATGCATGAGGCCCTCCGCCAAGAGCTGCGGGGGACCGGGGTGCGCTGCACGCTCATCTCGCCGGCCGCCACCGATACCCCCATCTGGGATCCGATTGATCCGGATCATCAGCCGGGATTCCCCACGCGGGCCTCGATGCTCCGCCCAGAGGATGTCGCAGAAGCCGTGCATTGGGCGGTCCTGCAGCCGGCACATGTCACGATCGACGAACTGCGGCTGTCGTCCAGCTGACCCCGCACCGCGGTGCGCGCTAGGTTGCCCCCATGCGCGTTGATTGCCTCGAACGGCTTCGCTGTCCCGCAGACCATCCGTCGTCCCCACTGATCACCCTCGCCACGCACCGCGCGGGCGAACATGTCATCGACGGCGTGCTCGGCTGCCCGATCTGCGGGGCCGAGTTTGCGATTGCGCGCGGGGTGGCACACCTCGGACCGCCGCCCGCGAACGGGGACGCAACCACCAACGCGAGCGCGGCGGCCACCGGCCAGGTGGATCCGTGGCGCCTCGCGGCGCTGCTGGACCTCACCACGCCCGCGCGCCGCGTGCTCCTGACCGGGACATGGGCTCAGGCGGCCGACGCGCTCCAGGGGGCCACGGAGGCCCGGTGCGTGGTCCTGAACGGGGTCGGCGCGGCGCAGCTCATGGGCACCGATGCGCCGGACGCCCTGTCGCTCCCGATTGGCCACCGGCTGCCCCTCGGTGACGCAACGCTCGATGGCCTGGCGGTCGATGGCGCGCATCTGACATTTCTGGCCGATGCAGGCCGTGTCCTCCGGTCAGCTGGCCGGCTGGTGGCCCCGGTCACGGCCGCCATCCCCGACGGGTGCCGAGAGCTCGCACGGGATGCCGAGCTGTGGGTGGCGACGGCCGACGCAGCGTCCGCCGTCAGCGCACCCGTCCCGCTCCGTCGTCAGTCGCCGCCGTCAGCGTAGAGCTGATCGATCATCGCCTTATAGGTCGTGTCGATCACGCGGCGCTTCACCTTGAGCGTCGGCGTCAGCTCCCCGCGCTCCACGCTGAAGTCCTGCTCAATGAGCGCCACCTTCTTCGGCATTTCGAAGGACGCGAGCCCCACCAAACTGCTGCGCACTTCCGCCTCCATCTTCTGCTGCACCGCCGGTCGGGCCAGCAGCTCCGGATGCGTGCTCGTCGTGATGCCCTGCGACGCGGCCCACGGCACCAGCTGGTCGTAGTTTGGCACCACGAGTACCGAAGGGAATTTCCGCTTATCGCCCAGCATCACGGCCTGCGAAATGAACGGATTGGTCTTCAGCCGATTCTCGATGGGCTGCGGCGCAATGTTCTTGCCGCCGGCGGTGACGATGATGTCTTTCTTGCGATCGGTGATGCGCAGGAAGCCATCACGCAGCTCGCCAATGTCACCGGTATGGAACCAGCCATCCGCATCGATCGCCTCCCGCGTCGCATCCGGGTTGTTGTAATACCCGAGCATGATGTGCGGCCCGCGCGACAGAATCTCTCCATCGGGGGCAATCATGATCTCGACGCCCGGAATGGGCCGCCCCACTGTCCCGATCCGATAGTGCTGCATGTTGTTGCAGCTGATGACCGGTGACGTTTCCGTCAGCCCATAGCCTTCCAGGATGATCAATCCCGCGCTGTAGAAGAACAGTGCGATCTCTGGAGAGAGTGGCGCGCCCCCGGAGACGAAAAAGCGCAGCCGGCCGCCGGTCCGCTCCTGCAGCTTGCTGAAGACCAACCGATGGGCGATCCGATACTGGACCGAGAGCAACACGCCGGGGGTCTGACCAGCCAGCCGACGCTGCGCCCACTGTTCGCCCACGCGCCGAGCCCACCCAAAAATCGCGCGCTTCGCCGCACCACCCGCCATCGCCCCTTCCACCACGCGTGCGTAGATCTTCTCGTACAGGCGCGGCACCGACATCATCATCGAGGGGCGCATCTCGAGCATGTTCGCCGAGACGGTGTCGATGGATTCCGCATACGCGATCTTCACGCCGTTCGCGAACAGGTAGTAGTCGCCCGTGCGCTCAAAGATGTGGCTCAGTGGCAGGAAGCTCAGGCACACATCACCCGGCTGCACCGTGATCGTGTTGGTCACGGCTGACAGGTTGCTGAACAGGTTGTCCTGCGTCAGCATCACCCCTTTCGGGTTCCCGGTGGTGCCCGACGTGTAGATCAATGTGATCAGCTGATCCGGGGAGACGGCGAGCGCTTCCTCCCGAAAGCGCTCGGCAGCGTCAGGCGAATCGGCGGCGCGGCCACGCGCTTCGACCTCCGCCATCGTCAGATCACACCCGTCCATCGCCCCAGCGTCCACGCCAATCACATACTGGAGCCCAGGGACCTGCGCCCGGATCGAGGCCACTTTCTGCGCCTGCTCCGGCGTTGAGACCAGCATCGCCTTCGCGCCGGAGTTGTTGAGCAGATACGGCAGCTGCTCCGCCGGCAACGTCGGGTAGATCGGCACATTCACGATCGAACGACACAGGCAGGCGTAGTCGGTGATCATCCACTCGGGACGATTCTCCGACAGAATGGCGACGCGGTCCTGCGCGGCGATCCCCAGCGTGGCGAGCCCCAGCGCCATATGCCGCACCCGCTCGAGGATGGTGGCATGACTGAGCGGGGTCCATGCGCCTTGCACCTTCGCGCTGACCGCGTCGGGAAACCCGAACCGATCCACGGCGGCGAAAAACAGGCTATTCACCGTCCCGCGCGGCGGACGCGGGCCACCGGTGGCGTAGGCGGTGGTCGGGGACGGGGGGGACGGGAACCGGTCGGACATGGTCAATTGCCTCGCTTCACGGGAAAAACCAGGCGGATGGGCGCACCACGCACTGCCAGACCACGGTAGGTCACGGTCGCCCGGACCACAATACTGTCGGTCACGCCCGCCGCAGGGAAATTCGCGGCCCGAATGCGCACTTTCCGCCCGGCGACGCCGGACGCATCGGTGGTGTCCAAGACCGACGCGCGCCCCGCGTCGTCGACCAGCCAGGCCACTTTGGTCGTATCGTTGTTCGGATTCGCCGGCGACAGCAACTCATAGCGCACCGGCCACGCCGTGACCGTGCTGCTGGCTCCCGGCGTCTCCACATGCCGCACGACCACGGTGAGCGCTGGGGAGGAATTGGCGGTCGCCCCACTCTTCCCCGTATCTGGCAGGGTGGTTGTGAAGAGACTCAGTGCTGGCTGCCCCGTGCGATCGGCCGAGTCTGGGCGTGTGGTGACCACGACCGGCAAAATCACCTGTAACGTCCCCGAGACGCGGGCCGCGAGGCGCGCGTCTCCTCTGGCCACCTTCACGGCGCGGACAAGGCCGCTCACGGAATCCACCAGGAGCGCCGAATCCCGCGGATAGTCGGCGTAGAGATACCGGACCGGCGCGTCGAGGATCACGGTCCCCGCGACATTCCGGACGATCGCCTTCACGGGGGCCACGACGCCATCAATGGTGCGCAGGGTATCGCCGATCACCACCGACGGCGAGGGCAGGGCGTCCATCTCGATCGATCCGGGGACGTCGGGCGCGGCACTCACATCGGAACAGCCACTCAGCCCTGCCAGCACGGCCCCGAGCCCCACGCGGCCGAACGCGGCCAGCCGCTTGGTGGCCCCGCGCGGGCACCCGTCGCGAGGACCGCCCCAACCCCAGCTCACGCGAACCGCTCCGATAGCTGCGTGGCGAGATTCACGTACGCCTGACTCGCGGCATCGGAGGGGGCACGCACGACCACGGGCTGCCCCACCGCAAAGGCATCGGCGGTGGCGGCCGTGCGGGGGATCGGATCGGCGAAGACCAAATGCTTGGGGAGGAATTCGCGCGCGTAATGCAGCACCCGCTCCGAGGCCGCGTTCCCCGCCTCGTACATCGTCAGCAGCAATCCTTCGAGCGCCAGCTGATCGTTCTCCGCGACCATCCCTTGAATCGCGCGCAGGATCTGCGGCGTGGTTTGCAGGGCGAGTGGCTCACACTGCAGCGGCACCAGCACATGCTGACTCGCGGCCAATACGCGGCGGGTAATGGCGCCGAGCCCTGGGGGCGTATCGACCACCACGACGTGACACCGCTCGCGTGCGGTGGCCAACAGATCACCCAGCACGGTCGTGTTGCCAACCTGCTGTTGGAAGGCCGAATGATCGGCCCGTTCGCTCACACTGCCCGCGAGGATCACGCGCAGCCACGGCAGTCCCGTGGGGAGGATCACATCGCGGAGCGTCTTCTCACCGCGCAGATAGTCGTCAAAGCCAGCCGTGGCATGGCCGCGACGCAACCCCACGCCGTAGCGCACCGCGCCTTGCGGATCGGCATCGACCAGCAACGTCTTGAGCCCGCGGCGCGCAAAGGCGGCGGCCAGATTCACCGCGGTGGTCGTCTTCCCGACCCCACCCTTTTGGCTGACAATGGCCAGAACGCGCCCCACGTCAGCCCTCCGCGGCTGATGCGCGGTCGGAATCTGTGGCGCGCTCGGGCTCAGGTGTGTCCATCCCCTTCAGCTGATCCAGCGTCCGCTGGGCATGCGCACGGAATTGCGTGGACGCCGCATCGGTCTCGCTCGTGGTGCGCAGATACGACTCCAGATGGAGACCGGCATGCGCCGTGTCGCCACGCTTCAGCAGAAGGAACGCCAGCCCGTAGTGCGCCCCGGCGAGATCCGGTGCCAGTTGCAGGGCACGGCGATAGGTGCGGATCGCCTCTTCCGGTTGCCCGGTTTTCGAGAAGGCGATCGCAATGTTTTGCAGGACCCCCAGATCGTCGGGGCGCTCGCGCAGGGCAAGGCGATACGACGTCAGGGCGTTCGCAAAATCGCCGCGGCCCTCAAGTTCCAAGGCCTCAGCCAGATAATCCGTGGGGCGAGTGGATCGCCCGCCGCTGCCGCCCACGAGGCGGCGCCACCAAGTCATGCGCGCGCGGTGGATCGGAGGATGAGAAGGGAAGACGACACGTGAGTCAGGGCAAAGTATCGGCCGGGCCCGGCCCCAACAAGGCACGGAGGACGATGCCCCCGCCGCTGGGCCCCGGTATCGGGGAAATCCTGCTGGTCCCGTACCCCTGATCGTACTACTCTGCCATGACGTGGGTGTTGGCGTGTTGCACAGCGCCAGGAGCGCCAGGAGCGCCTCCGGAGTGCCTCCGGAGCGTCCCTGGAACGTCCCTGGGCCGCCCGAACGCCCCACGCCTGACCCTGTCGCTGGAGAGAGCCATGACCCCGCGTTCGACGTATGCACCGGATCCCAGCAAAGGGGTTCTCGTCGTGGACTGGCCGCTGTTCGGGGAACTCTCCCGGGCGCTGGCGCTCAAGGTCGCACGCCGTTGGCAGCCGGAGCTGGTGGTCGGGATCGCCACCGCCGGCGTGGTCCCCGGGGCGGCCGTCGCCGCCATTCTCGACCTGCCCTTCCACTCGATTCTGATCTCGCGCCGCTATGAGACCGACGTGGTGCGCGAGACCCCGGCGATCTTCGGCGCGGCGCCGGCCGATGTGCGCGGGAAACGCGTGCTGATCGTCGACCAGACCTGTGACTCGGGGGCGACGATGCGGCTCGCGGTGGCGTCCATCGTCAATGCCGGCGCCGCCGATGTGCGGACCGCCGTCAGCTTCACAACGGGACCCTATCGCCCGGACTTCCACGCCCTCGCCACGGAGAGCACCATCGTGCTCCCCTGGGACCGCGAAGTGCTCTCAGGGTCGGAACTGGTCCCCAACCCCAAGTACGCCGGGATTCCCATGCCCCCGGCCCCTGTACCCCCAGGGTCAGCTGGCTGACGCGACGGCGGTGAGGTAGGGCTGTCCGGCGGTGATCCCCGCATGCACCGCCCCCAGCACCTCGAGTGACCCGAGCAGGAAACGACACCGCCCAGCCCCTGCGGCCCGGCACTCGACCTCGAGCACGGCCAGAGGCGCCTCTGACAGGCTTCCGAAGAACCCCGCCAGCATCCCCGTGGACAGATGACAGCCCGAGCCGCCACCCACCCCCTCGGCCCAGTCACTCGAGTCGAGCGCCAGCACCGCATTGCTCAGGGGTAACGCCGCAAGTCCCCCCCAGCCGGTCTCAACAAAGAAGAGCTCCACCAGCACCATGAAGCGGTCCTGCGGCAACGCCTCCGGGGGCGCATCGCCACGGTCGCGCAGCCAGCGACCGAATTGCGCGAAGAGCCCTTGCCCGGTGCGGTAGCCGACATCGCGGATCGCATCGATGGGGGCGACGGCGCCAGGGTGGGCGGTCTGCGATTCCACGGCGGCGCGCAGCGCGCCGAGGAATGCCACTGGCAGGAGGACCGTGCGGTCGATGGACGAGGACGACATCACCGGAGGGTCGCCGACCTGGCGCCGCACGTCAAGGCATGCCGTCGTGCCAATCGCCTCGTCACGCGCCGGCGCCCTGGACCCGACGGAGCAATTCCGCTTCGTCAATCACAGGGACCCCAAGCGCGGTCGCCTTATCCAGTTTGCTCCCGGCCTCTTCGCCAGCCACCACAAAGGTCGTCTTCTTCGAAACGCTGCTGGTGACCCGACCCCCGGCCTGTTCCACCAGCGTGGTGGCATCCGTGCGCGACAACGTCGGGAGCGTCCCGGTCAGCACCACCACGGCCCCCGTGAGTGGTCCATCGGCGGCGACCGCCTGCGGCTCCCGGAAGGTCAACCCGCGGGCGCGGAGGCGCTCGATCAGCGCTCGGCTGGTTGGATCGGCGCAAAACTCGGCGACCGATTGCGCGATGATGTCCCCGATGCCGCGGACCGCCGACAGCTGGTCGGGGGTCGCTGCGAGCAGGGCATCCATCTCGCCAAAATGCCGGGCCAGCAGCTGCGCCGCCTGCGCCCCG
>JBEIUK010000042.1:0-15575 GCA_040374415.1 Gemmatimonadaceae bacterium
ATGAACTGGCGACGCAGGTTGCTCACCGACGCCCGGCGCCACGCGATCAGCGGCCCAATGCCCGTGAGCGCCAGCAGCAGCAACCCAAGCGGGCCGTTCACCGAGTTAAAGAACGGGGCACCCACTTCAATCTTGGAGCCCTTCACCGCCTCGGACAGAATGGGGAAGAGCGTCCCCCACAACGTTGCAAAGCAGATCCCCACCAGCACCAGATTGTTGTACAAAAACGCCGCTTCTCGGCTCACCATGCTCTCGAGCTCGGCCTTGGCCTGCAGATCGTTCAGCCGGGTGGAGACGAGGAAAATCGACAGCAGTGTGGCCGCAATCAGGAAGCCCAGGAACCAGTTGCCCACGGGCGACTGTGAGAAGGCATGCACGCTGTTGATGATCCCCGAACGCGTGATGAACGTGCCAAGAATCGAGAGCAGGAAGGTCACGATGACCAGCGTCACGTTCCATTTGCGCAGCATGCCGCGCTTTTCCTGGATCATGATGCTGTGCAGGAACGCGGTCCCGGTGAGCCACGGCAGGAACGACGAATTCTCGACGGCATCCCACGCCCAGTAGCCGGCCCAGCCGAGCTCGACATACGCCCACCACATGCCGAGGACAATGCCGATCGTCAGGAAGAACCAGGAGACCAGCGCCCAGCGACGCACGGCGCCCAGCCATTGCGCATCGAGCTGTCGGGTGACCAGGGCGCCAATCGCAAAGGCGAAAGGGACCGCGGTGGCGGTGAGCCCGAGGTAGAGCATCGGCGGGTGAATCGCCATCCCCGGATTCTGCAGCTGCGGATTCATCCCGCGGCCATCGACCGGCGCCCAATCCAACCGCTCAAACGGATTGGCCCCAAAGGCCATCGTCATGAGGAAGAAGAGCGAGACGGTGCCGAGTGTCCCAGTCACCCACGGCATCAGCGCGCGATTGCTGCGCCGGTTCGCGAACACGGCGATCGCCGAATAGAGCGTCAGGATGAGCGCCCAGAAGAGCAAGGAGCCCGCCTGCCCGGCCCAGAAGGCCGTGAACAGATAGGCCTTGGGCAAATTGATGCTGGTGTACGACGCGACGAACTTGATGGAGAAGTCGTGCGAGAAGAGCGCGGTCCAGATACCGATCGACGCCAGCAGCGTGAAGCCGAAGGTGGCATACAGCGCGCGTTCCCCACTGCGGATCAGATCCGCCCGTCCCTGCATCCCGCCCGAGAAGGACACCGTCGCCGTCCAGGCCGCCATGAGCAGGGCGACCCAGAGCGACAATTCGCCGAGGAGGATCATGCGCGCGGCGCGGGCGCGCCCTGATATCCTGGCGTCTGCTTGTACTTGTCAGGCGCGTTCTCGTACCGCGACGCGCACTTGGCGAGGAGCGTCGTGGCCTGGAAGGTGCCATTGGCGTCGAGCCGTCCCTCCACCACGACATCCACCCCGTCCGTGAAGGTATCCGGCGCGATGCCGCGATAGGTCACGGCATAGGTCTGCGCGCCGTCGGTCATCTTGAACGACAGCGAGCGGCCGGAGGGCTCACGCACGATGGTGCCGTTCACGACGCGGGCGCCCACTTTGACGCCGTTGTTTCGGAACCGAGGACTGTTCGCCACCTTCGTGGCCAACTCGGTTGGCGTCAAATAGTATTGGCCGGTTTCAGTGATTGAACTGGCCATCAGGTAGCCGGCGGTGCCGAGCACTGCCAGACCACCGATCAGAAACTTGGTGCGTGCTTTCACGGGACGTCCTCGGAGGGTCCTTCGGGATACCGTCAATGATAGCCGATAAGTACGCTCCCGTCACGACCTCTGCGCGTTAAATCGGGCCGTCGGCGGCGCGGACCAGGAAGACCCCAACCAGGACCCCAAGGCCATCCCAGGCCAGATCGCGCCAGCTGGGATCCCCGGTGCCGGTGGCATCCCAGAGCTCCTTCCCCGCCCCGACCAGCAGCGCCCCAGCGGCGGCCGTTCGGGTGGCCTGCCGCTTGGGAACGTGGCCAGCCCGCAGGGCGGCATACCCCGCGACGTGTAGAGTCGCCGAGGCCATGAAATGGGCGGCCTTGTCGGGCGCGAACCATCGGTCGGGCGACCGGTCCAGCGGCCGGTCGGTCGTATCGACACGGCTCTGGGTCAGGGCAACGGGGACAGGCCGCTGCTGCGCCCGCGCCGGTGCGATCCAGAGCCCGACCCAAAGGCCAGCGCCGAGGATGCGTCGAAGGAGGCACCACGCGTGGCGGGGCGCGCTCACCCCCCGTCGCAGGCCGGCAACGGGGTGAGAAGGCCGCCTCACCGGCTCACATCGCGGGCCCACCCCAGGGTGGCCCGCACGGCGCGACGCCACCCCTGATGGCCCAGTTGGGCAGCCGCCGCGCCTTCGCCCGGGATGAAGTGGTCAGTCCGCCTCGCCGCGAGGAAGGCGTCGCCATCGCGCCAGATCCCAGCGGTGCGCCCGGCCAGCCCCGCCGCCCCCAGGGCAGTGGTTTCCACCATCGCCGGCCGCTCGACCGGCACGCCCAGCAGGTCGGTCTGAAATTGCATCAGCCAGTTGTTCCGCGTGGCGCCACCGTCGACCCGCAGCCGGTCCACCGATAACCCGCCCGCCCGACGCATCACCGCCAGCACGTCAGCCGTGGCGTAGGCCATCGCCTCCAGCGCGG
Source organism: Gemmatimonadaceae bacterium (assembly GCA_040374415.1). Classification (GTDB taxonomy): domain Bacteria; phylum Gemmatimonadota; class Gemmatimonadetes; order Gemmatimonadales; family Gemmatimonadaceae; genus Gemmatimonas. The sequence goes on from JBEIUK010000042.1 coordinate 2,638, forward strand.
CGCGGGCCAGATGCGCCCGCGTGGTGCCGCGCGTCAGCCCGACGATCGTCCCCCGTGCCTCGGGTTCCCAATCCGGCGCCCCGAGCCCTGTCAGCGCCGGCACGAAATAGACGCCGTCAGTGCCGACCAGCGAGGCCGCCAGCGCCTCGGTCTCCTCGGCCGCGGCTATCACCCCGAGGCCGTCTCGCAGCCATTGCACCGCCGCCCCGGCCACAAAGATGCTCGCTTCCACGGCATACGCCGGCCCGCCGGCGGCATCGCACGCCATGGTGGTGAGGAGCCCGTCGCCGGGCGCCGGGCGCGCCGACCCCGTATTCATGAGTAAGAAAGCGCCGGTGCCATAGGTGTTCTTGGCATCGCCGGCCGACCAGCCGCCCTGCCCATACAACGCCGCCTGTTGATCGCCAGCGACGCCGAGGATCGGCAGCACGCAGCCGAGTGGCTCGACGACGGTCTCCCCGAAATAGCCGGCGGAGGGGAGCACCTGCGGCAACAGCGCCGTCGGAATATCGAACAGCGCGCACAGCGCCGGACTCCATGCTCGTGTCTCCAAATCGTACAGCATGGTTCGCGACGCATTGGTGTGATCGGTGACATGCGACCGGCCACCCGTCAGCTGCCAGATCACCCAACTGTCGATGGTGCCGGCAGCGAGTTCGCCCGCGACGGCGCGCGCGCGGAGCCCCGGGCGATTGAGCAGCCACTCCAGCTTCGTCGCACTGAAGTACGGGTCGGTCACGAGCCCAGTCCGCTCCGCGATCCATGCGGCCTGCGGCTGGAGGTCGGCGCAGCGGGGGGCGGTCCGTCGATCCTGCCAGACAATCGCCGGTGCGACCGGAACACCGGTCGCACGGTCCCAGAGCACCACCGTTTCCCGCTGATTGGTGATGCCGATCGCGACGGGACGTACCCCTGTGGTCGCCAGCGCCTCCGCCATCGCCGCCTGCGCCGCGTCCACCGTGCGCTGCACAATTTCCTGCGGATCATGCTCGACCCAGCCGGGGTGCGGATAGTGCTGCGTGATTTCCCGGTAGCCACGTCCGAGCACCCGTCCGTCGGCATGCACCACGAGACAGGTCGTCCCGGTCGTGCCCTGATCAATCGCCAGAATGGCGGTCATGTGCGCGATCCCTGTGGCAGGTCAAAGGGCGGGAGGAGACAGCCGCGATCGGTGAGATACGCCGTCACGAGGGCGCGCGGCGTCACGTCAAAGGCAGGGTTCCACACCGCGACGCCGGGCGGCAGCTCGCCGAGCTCCTCCGCCTCGCGATGCTCGATCACCATCTCGGCGCCGGTGGGGGTGGCGAGATCGATGGTGCTCCATGGGGCGGCGACATAGAACGGCACCCCATGCGCCTTTGCCGCGAGCGCCACGCCATAGGTGCCGATCTTGTTCGCGACATCGCCATTGGCGGCAATGCGATCGGCGCCCACGAGGACCAGATCGATGGCCCCCGATCGCAGCAAGGAGGCCGCCGCCCCGTCGGGGAGCACCGTCACCGGAATGCCGGCGCGTTGCATTTCCCACGCGGTGAGGCGCGCCCCCTGCCGTAGCGGACGCGTTTCGTCGGCGTGGACGGTCACGCGGCGACCGGCCGCATGCGCCGCGTACACCGGGGCGAGCGCGGTGCCGGTGCCGGCCGTCGCCAGTGCGCCGGCATTGCAGTGCGTGAGGACGCGTGCGCCATCGGGGATGAGCGCGAGACCATGCTGCCCGATGGCGGCACACATGGCGATGTCCTCCTGGAGAATCGCGTCCGCTTCGTCTCGCAGGGCGTCACGGAGGGTGGCATCGGGCACCTGTGCGGCGCGATCCACTAGGCGGCCCACGGCCCAGGCCAGATTCACGGCCGTGGGGCGTGCGGCCACGAGCCGAGTGGCGAAGGTCGGGAGGTGTGCCCGGAGGGTCTCGCCGGCGATCACGCCATCGCGCTCCACGGCCGCTTCGAGCGCCACGACCAGCCCGATCGCTGCCCCGACCCCGATCGCGGGGGCCCCGCGGATCGCGAGGGTACGAATGGCGTCGATGACGGCATCGAGCGCGCGCACCTCACAGACGCGTTCAGCCGCAGGGAGCGCGCGCTGATCCAGATAGCGGAGCGCGCGGCGATTGGCAGACCAGGCGACGGCAGGAGTCGGAAGCACCTCGGGAACGTAGCTAGATTTCCCCGGGTCCGCCGCCCGTTCCCATCCCTCTGCCTGCCCGGTCCGATGTCCTACGCCTTCCTGACGTTCACGGTGGCCGATCGCGTTGCCACCATCACCGTCAATCGCCCCGACAAGCTCAATGCCCTGAACGACGCCACGATTACCGAACTGGGACGGGCGATCGAGGAAGCGCGCGCGCGGACCGATGTCGCCGGCATTCTGCTGACTGGGGCGGGGCGCGCCTTCGTGGCCGGGGCGGATATCAGCGAGCTGGCGAGCCAGACGCCGCTTGAGGCCACGGCGCGGGCGCGCGCGGGGATGGCGGTGTTCCGGCGGTTCGAAACGAGCCCCAAGCCGGTGGTCGCGGCGCTCAACGGCTTCACGCTCGGTGGTGGCTGCGAACTGGCGATGGCCTGTCATGTGCGCATTGCCAGCGAGGCGGCGAAGCTCGGTCAGCCCGAAGTGAAGCTGGGGATCGTGCCGGGCTTTGGCGGGACGCAGCGGTTGCCGCGCCTTGTTGGGCGGAGTGCCGCGCTGCGCCTGCTGCTCACCGGCGAGATGATCCCGGCCGCCGAAGCCTACCGGCTGGGGCTGGTGGATCAGGTGGTCGCGCCGGACGCGCTGATGGCGACCGCGACCGCGTTGCTGCAGGCGATGATTGCGAATGCGCCGCTGGCGCTGGCGGGGTGCCTTGAGGCGGTCGATCGTGGGCTGCCCTTGTCCATCGACGAGGGGTGCGCGATTGAATCTGATCAATTCGGGATGCTCTCGAGCACAGCCGACATGCGCGAGGGGATGCAGGCGTTTCTGGAGAAGCGTCCCCCGGTCTTTCAGGGCCGCTGAGCGGCGCGCGGACTGACGACGCCATTGTACCGATTCCCCACGCTGTCGTCCGCCCGCCAGACATCATGCTGTCACGTCTGATCGCTCGGCATTTTCGCAACTTCGACGCGCTCGACCTATCGGTCCCGCCCAAAGGGTTGGTGATCGTGGGCGAGAATGGTCAAGGGAAGACCAACCTCCTCGAAGCGGTCGCGTATCTCTCGCTGCTGCGCTCCATGCGTGGCGCGCGGGATGTGGATCTGATCCGTTTCGGGGCCCCGGCGCTGCATGTGCGCGCGGAGCTCTCCGCGCCGACCGTGGTGCATGGTGTGAGCGTCGGGTTTGAGCGCGCGACCCGCCGGAAGAAGGTGGCGCTCGACGGTGTTGAGCCGCCGCGGTTGTCGGATGCGTTAGGGGCGTTGCCGTCGGTGAGTTTTTCCCCAGCGGATGTGGCCTTGGTCGCTGGGAGTCCTGGGGATCGCCGTCGCTTCCTGGACGTCACGCTCGCCCTGACCTCGCCGGACTATTTGCAGGCGCTGCAACGGTTCCGGGCGGCGCTCCTGCGGCGGAATGCGCTGCTGAAACAGGCGCAGCGACTTGGGGCGCGCGCAGACAGCATGGCGGAGCAAGTCGCGCTCTGGGAGCCGGCGCTGGCGGACCATGGGGGGATCGTGGCCGCGAGGCGGGTCGCCTTTGTGCGCCAAGAGGCGGACCGTTTTGCCATGCTGGCCGCCGCCATGGGGGAGCGCCAGGCGGTCACCATGCGCTACGCGGTAACGGGGCTCGGTGCCGGCCCGGGAGCCGCCGGCCCGGGAGCTGTCGGCTCGGGAGCTGCCGGCCCGGGGACCACCGGCGCGGCGGGCGGCGGTGACGATGGTGCCTCGGGGGCGGCCGATTCGATTGAGGCGATGGCCGTGGCGTTCCGCGAGCGATACGTCGCGGCGCTCGCGCACCAGCGACCCCAGGAGCTGCGACGTGGCGTCACGCTGGTGGGGCCCCACCGCGACGAACTGGCGCTCCTGTTAGGGGCGCGGGAACTCCGCACCTTTGGCTCAGCGGGGCAGCAGCGGAGCGCGGCGATTGCCCTGCGCCTGCTGGAGCTATCGGCGGTGCGCCGGACGATTGGTGGGGCGCCGTTGCTGCTGCTCGATGATCCCTTCGCCGAATTGGACTTGGGGCGCGCCGCGCGCGTGTTGGGGCTTCTTGAAGAGGCCGGGGTGGAACAGGTGCTGCTGGCCGTTCCGCGGCTGGAGGACATTCCGGCGGCCTTTACGCGACTGACCCGGGCGACGATGCGCGATGGGGTGCTGTCATGAGCGACGGGCCCAAGCGGACGCCGGCCCCAGTCGGGGATGTGCTGGCGTCGATTCTGGCGAAAGCCGGGCTGACCGATCGGGTGGCGCAGGCCGGGGTGATTCCGGAGTGGCCTCGGCTCGTCGGGGGACAGATCGCCTCGGTGACGGAACCGACGGCGCTGCAACAGGATGGCACGCTGGTGGTGCAGGTGACCACGCATGCCTGGATGCAGGAGCTGTCGTTGCTGGAGCCCGAGCTGCTCCGGTCGCTGAACCGGACCGCCGACCGGCCGCCGGTGACCCGGCTGCGGTGGGTCTTGCGCCGGTAGCCGGTGCGCTGCCCGGCGGTTCCGGGAGCCGAAGCCCGGGGCATGTCAAATGTTTGTAAGTCGTTGAAAATCAATACGTTGACAAGAAAGCCGGCAGTTGCTTGCGGGGGCGACGTTTGGTATATTGGACTATTGTGATTGCGACGCAGTGGTGATCATGCTGCCCTGCGCGTTCCGCTTCCTGCCTGGCTGATCATTCATGTCCTCTCCGGATTCGACCAACACGCCGACCACCAGTGGGTACGGCGCCGAAAGCATTACGGTCCTCAAGGGTCTTGAGGCGGTCCGTAAGCGCCCCGGTATGTACATCGGGTCCACGTCGGGACGTGGTCTGCATCACCTCGTGTATGAAGTGGTCGATAACTCGATCGACGAAGCGTTGGCGGGACACGCCGACCGGGTCGAGGTGATCATCCATCTGGACGATTCCATTTCCGTTGAGGACAACGGCCGCGGCATTCCGGTCGATGTGCATCCCACGGAAGGGCTGCCGGGGGTTGAGCTCGCCATGACCGTGCTGCACGCCGGCGGCAAGTTCGACAAGAACTCCTACAAGGTCTCTGGCGGTTTGCATGGCGTCGGCGTGTCCGTGGTGAACGCGCTGTCGACCGAGCTCAAGGTGTGGATCAAGCGCGGCGGCAAGCAGCATTACATGGACTTCCGTCGTGGCGTCACGCACACGCAGCTCAAGACGCTGGGGACCGTGGGCCCGAAGGAATCCGGCACCAAGGTCTGGTTCAAGCCGGATCCGGAGATCTTCCAGGAAACCACCCGCTACGAGTGGGCGACGCTGGCGAACCGCCTGCGCGAACTCGCCTTCCTCAACAAGGGGATCCAGATCACGCTCCGGGATGAGCGGGAAGGGGAAGCCCGTGAGGAAGTGTTTTTCGCGCGCGGTGGGCTGCGCGAGTTTGTCACCCATCTCCTCGGCTCCAAGAAGCCGCTCCACCAGGATGTCATCGCGATTGACACCGAGCGGGATGACATTGGCATTGAGCTGGCGATGCAGTACAACGACAGCTACGCCGACAACGTCTTCTCCTTCGTGAACAACATCAACACGCACGAAGGGGGCACGCACCTCACCGGCTTCAAGAGCGCGCTCACGAGCGTCATCAACAAGTACATCGAGAAGTCGAGCAACCTGTCCAAGAAGGACAAGGAAGTCCGCCTCTCCGGTGATGACGTGCGCGAAGGGCTGACGGCGGTACTCTCGGTGAAGGTGCGTGAGCCGCAGTTTGAAGGGCAGACCAAGACGAAGCTGGGCAACTCCGAGGCGGAAGGCGCGGTGCGCAGCGTCATGAACGAGCTGCTGTCGCAGTACCTCGAGGAGCATCCCAAGACCGCCAACGCCATCATCGACAAGGCGATGTCGGCGGCCCGTGCCCGCGAAGCGGCGCGCAAGGCGCGCGATCTCACGCGGAAGAAGTCGGCGCTGGATGTCGCGAATCTGCCGGGGAAGCTGGCCGACTGCTCGCTCTCCGACCCGACGTTGTGCGAGATCTACCTGGTGGAAGGTGACTCCGCCGGTGGCTCGGCCAAGCAGGGGCGGAAGCGCGATTTCCAGGCGATCCTCCCGCTCCGTGGGAAGATCATCAACGTGGAGAAGGCGCGTATCGACAAGGTGCTCTCCAACGAGGAAATCCGGACGATCATTACGGCGATCGGCGCGGGGATCCGGGATGACTTTGATATCCAGAAGACCCGGTATCACAAGATCATCATCATGACCGACGCCGACGTCGACGGCGCGCACATTCGGACGCTCCTGCTGACCTTCTTCTATCGGCAGATGCCGGAGCTGATCGACGCCGGATTCATGTATATCGCGCAGCCGCCGCTCTATCGCGTGGCGAAGGGGAAGGAGGAGTACTACGCCTACACCGAGAAGGAGCGCGATGCGTATGCCGAGCGTCTGGGCGGTGAAGGCAAGTCCAACGTGCACGTGCAGCGCTACAAGGGTCTCGGCGAAATGAATCCGGATCAGCTGTGGAAGACGACGATGGATCCGGAAACGCGCACGATGTTCCGGGTGACGATGGAAGACGCCGTGCTAGCCGACCAGACGTTCCAGACGCTGATGGGTGACGAAGTGGAGCCGCGCCGTCTGTTTATTGAGGCCAACGCGCGCTTCGTGAGCAACCTCGACATCTGATCGGCGGGTCGGTCGTCATCGACCACGCAAACGGGCGGTGGCCAGTGGCCACCGCCCGTTGTGCATCCCGGCCGTACGATCGCGTTATCGCGCGAAGGGACTGCTGAAGCGTGGCGCGGTTTGGAGGCTTTGATCGGTGAGCGTCTCGAGATAGGCCACCAGCGCCGCCTTCTGCGCGGTGGTGAGATTCAGTCGCTGCGGCGCACCATTGGGGCCGCGCATCCGGGGATCGAGGTCCGCACTGGCCTGCACGCCGGCGTTGTAGAACTCGACGACCTGCGCGAGCGTCGAAAAGCGACCGTCGTGCATGAAATGGCCGCGCAGGGCGACGTCTCTGAGTGACGGAGACTTGAAGCGCCCGCGCCCCGCCCCGGTATCCGACGGGACAGCATCCAAGCCGTTGTTGTGCGGTTCATCCAGAACCTGCGCATCGGTCTGGTGGCAGCGCACACAGCCGGCCTGCCCGTTGAACAGTTGCTGGCCTAGCTGTTCCTGCGGCGTGAACACCGCCGCGAAATCGGGGGTGGCCCGTCCGGCGAACGCCTGATCGTACTTCGCGTTGGATGAGACCACGGCCCGCACAAACTGGGCGAGGGCCCGCGCCGCCCGATCGGTGGTGATCTCCGTCGTGCCGAAGGCTCGCTGGAAGAGCGCGGGATAGTAGCTCGTGGCGGAGAGCTTCGTGACGAGATTCGTGAGGGTCATCCCCATCTCGACCGTGCTCTGCACCGGTTGCAGCACCTGCGCCTCCAGTGTGGCCGCCCGTTCATCCCAGAAGAACCGGCCACGCCGATAGAAGCGCGCGTTACTCAGCCCCGGGGAATGGTATTCCGTCAGCTCCCCCGCGAATCCCGTGCTGAATCGTGCTGTATCGGAGAATCCCGCGCGCTGTTGATGGCAGGAGGCGCAGGACACCCGATCATTCACGGAGAGCCGCCGATCATAGAAGAGCACGCGGCCCAGTGCCGCCCCGGCGTCGGTGGTACGGTTATCGAGGGGCGTGTTGTCGGTGGCGATCACCGACCCCCCGGGACCCGCCGTCGGCAGGAAGTGCGCGGGGAGCGGCGACGACGCGTCCGAGTAGCCGAAGGCGGTGGTCAGGATCGGCGCAGACAGATCGGCCGCGAAGGCCACGAGCGCGAAGCTGGTGCTCGCGCTTTGGCCATTGGCGTCGCGCGCCACGATCGTCACCGTCGTGACACCAGGGGCGGCTGGCGTGCCGCTGAGTCGCCCGTTGGCGCTGGTCAGCCCATTGGCCGTCGGGGCGAAAGAGACGCTGTAGGTGAGGGCGCTCGTACCGGTTGTCCCACCCGTGAACACGGTCCCGCCCTTGGTGGCATCATAGCTGAACGACAGCCCGACCGTCGCGACCTGTGTCGCAATCGATGAGGCGACCACCAACGGCGCTTGCGGCAATGGCCGACCGCGCACCTCGGTGGCGGACATATCCGGCGCGGTGGCCTGGTCTGCCCCCTGACAGGCGGCAAGACTGAGCAGAAGCGGCGCAGCGCAAAGCAGGCGGCGGTGTCGGGATATCATGGTCGCGTCGGCCAAAGGGGAGAGGACAGCAGCAGCCGGCAGCGACAACCTGCGTCGGTTGAATCGCCCGGCACTGAGAGCGACACCGCAGCATCGCGGACTCCCTACCTCCAAGCCAGCGGCAATGTGGCGGCTGTGCGATCCATTGCCGCGGCTGTAACGGCGCCACGTGCCGACCGCGCCGCCGGTGATCAGCGACTGCCGGTGGCCGAAACACAAAGCGCGCGATGGCCAGAGGCCACCGCGCGCTGCACCACCCTGCGACGATATCGGCAGGGCGATTGCTGCTACATCAGGGGAGCACCCGCTCGCCCTTCGCTTCCTTCGACAGCTGCCGCGAGAAATTCAGGGCCACCGTGATCAGCGCCCCAAAAAGGAACGTGAACGCGAAGTAGCAGATCGTGGCGACCGTCGGCTCCATGCCCCCTGTGGCGGACGGCGTCGCGATCTTGATCAGCAGAGCGTACAGCCCGAGAAGCGGAACCGCGGCGATCGCGGCGACGGTGCTGAGCAGACGGGCAGTGTTGGGAGCGAGCATGGCGGACACGGGAACGGGTTCTGGTGATGCCGTAATGATGGAGGAAGCTATGCAGACCAGGGGCAAACAGGGAGGGGCCACCTGCGGGTTCCCAGCGGGCGGCGCCCGTCTGGCCCCAGACGGCGCATCAAGGCGGGAGACGCCCCCGCTGGACGCCCTACTCTTGCCAGAGCTCCACGCCGGCCTCGGTGACCCGGTGGGAAATGAGGGGGAGCGGCGGCTCGGCCTCATCCGCCAGGACAATGGCGCGCTGCAGCACCTCGAGGCCAAGGGCCACGCCATCGGCGTCCCGGGCAAAGACGGTCCCGAGGGGCTCGCCGGTACGGACTACGTCGCCGGGGCGCGCGGTGATCACAAAGCCGACCGACGGGTCAATGGTGTCTTCCACCCGGGTCCGGCCGCCGCCAAGGGCGGTGATGCCATGCCCGATAGGACGCGGCGAGACCTGCGCCACCACCCCGTCCCGTGCGGCCAGGACCACTTCACAGGCCGCCGCCTGCGGCAAGCGGTCCGGATCATCCACCACCCGGGGATCGCCCCCCTGCGCTTCGATGATTGCCTGAAAGGTGCGCGCCGCCGCACCGCTTGAAATGGCGATCGCCATCTTCCGGCGCGCCTCCTCCCGATCGGTGACGACGCCACCCAGCAGCAACATCTCGGCGCCCAAGGCATAGGTGACCGCCATCAGATCTGGTGGCCCCTCCCCGCGGAGCGCCATGATCGCCTCCTCGACCTCCAACGCATTGCCGCAGGCCCGCCCCAGCGGTCGATCCATCGCCGTCAGCAGGGCAATCACGGGGCAGCCATAGTCGGCGCCCAACTCGATCATCGTCTTGGCCAGTGTCAGCCCCCGCTCCAGCTCCGGGAGAAAGGCCCCCGCCCCGCGCTTCACATCGAGCACCAGTCCGGTCAGCCCCTCGGCCAACTTCTTGGACATGATGCTCGCGCTGATGAGCGGAATGCTTTCGACGGTGGCCGTCGCATCCCGGAGCGCGTAGAGGCGGCGGTCCGCCGGGGCGATCTCCGCCGTTTGGCCAATCAGGGCACAGCCAAGCCGCTCAAGCAGCTTCGTCGCGTCAGCCAGGGACAGGTCGGTGCGGAAACCGGGGATCGCTTCGAGCTTGTCGAGGGTGCCGCCGGTATGACCGAGTCCACGGCCCGACATCATGGGCACGGCAACGCCCAAGGAGGCCACCAGGGGCGCGAGAATCAGCGAGACTTTGTCGCCGACCCCGCCGGTGGAATGCTTATCGACCCGTTGGCGCGAGAGATGTGCAAGATCCAGCGAGGCACCACTCCGGAGCATCGCGTCGGTCAGCGCCCCCGTTTCGGCGCGATCGAGCCCCTGGAAGTAGATCGCCATCGCCAGCGCGGCCATCTGGTAATCCGGCACCGTTCCGGCGGCGTACGCATTCATCAACGTACGCCATTCGGCGGCGGCGATGCGGCCGCCGTCCCGCTTCCGTTCGATCAGCGTGCGTGTGAGCATTCAAGTCTCATGGTCGCAGGAATAGTACTCGTCGCGCCTCCTCTCTGCCCGTCCTAGGTGCTGCTTATGGCTGCTGACGCTGTGAAACGTCTCGTCGCCCCTGGGCGGCGACTGGTCTCGTCGCTGGTCCAATGGTTGGCCGTGCCGGTGAGGCGCGCGGAACGCCGGCCCGTGGGGGCCATCGTCCTGCTGGGGGTCCTCTGCGGTTTGCTGACGGTGCCCCTGCGTGCACAGTCGGCCGCGGAGCTGGTGGCCGCAGCAGATCGCGAAATCATCGCGCGGCATCCCACCCAGGCCATCCCGTTGCTCGAACGAGCGATCGAGAGTGAGCCCCGGAACGTCGCGGCGTTGTGCAAGCTCACATCGGCGCTGGTGGATCTCACGGAATTTGAGACCGATGTGAAGACGCGGACGGCGCTCTCCACGCGCGCCGTGGCATACGCGCGGCGGGCCATCGCGGTGAATCCCAAGGACGCCGAGGGGCATTTTCAACTGGGGCGTGCGCTGGGGCGGATTGCGCTGTCGCTCGGTCCCAAGGACAAAGTGAATTACGCCGTGGAGGTGCGGGCTGAAGCACTGACCGCGCTCTCGCTCGCGCCGCAGAGCCCAGGGCCCATGCACATTCTGGGGGTCTGGAACGCGGAGATCATGCGCCTGAGCAGTCTCATTCGGTTCCTGGCGAAGAAAGCCTTTGGGGCCAAGGACTTCGATGCCGCGTCGTGGGCCGATGCGGTCCGCTATATGGAGCAGGCCGTGGCACTCGATCCGCTACGCGGTGTGCATCGCCTGGATCTCGCACGGATCTACCGCGATCTGGGCCGCCTGCGCGAGGCGCGGGCGGCGTATCAGGCGGTGCTCTCCGCGTCGCTCATTGATTACAACGACGAGCAGTACAAGCGGCAGGCCCAGCAGGAACTCGCGGCGCTGCCTCGCTGATCGTGTCCCCGCTGACGGGTGCCGTCCCTTACGGCACCCGGATGGCGGCGGCGCCCCCGCGGGTCAGCCGCGGTGCACCAGTTCCCGCCCCCGCCGGATCCCACGCGCGGCATAGCGACGCGCCATGTATTCGGCGTCGTCGAGGAGATCATCCAACGCGCGCTCACCGCGGCGGACCGCCCGCTTGGCGCCATGGCGGATCGCCGTGCGCGTCTCCTCGCCACTCGCCGGCGCCATCAGGAGCGCGACCCCAGCCCCCAACGCCGCCCCCAGCAGCACGCCCAGCACCGCGCCCTGCGTCCGACCGGCGCGCCGTCCGTCCTGTCTTTCGAAGTCCCGCATATCCCCCTCCTTGCAGCTGGTGACGTATCTTGCGGCATGTCTGCCGCGCCTTCCCCTGCCGCCACGCGCGCCGCCGCTTTGCGAGAGCAGCTCGCGCGGGCCCAGTACGAGTACTATGTCCTTGATCGTCCTACGCTCTCGGACACGGAATACGACCGTCTGTTCCGTGAACTGCAGGGGTTGGAGGAAGCAGACCCGACGCTGCGGACGGCGGATTCCCCGACGCAGCGCGTGGGCGCGCCGGTCCAGTCTGCCTTCCGCAGTCATCGCCACATGGTCCGCATGTTGTCGCTCGACAACGCCTTCGACGATGACGAACTACGTGCCTTCGAGCAGTCACTTGTGCGGGTCGTCGGCGATGACATCCACGAGCACGGCTATACCGTTGAGCTCAAGATCGATGGCGCGGCGATTGCGCTGACGTATGTCGACGGGATGCTCGTCACGGGTGCCACGCGCGGCGACGGCACCGAGGGCGAGGACGTCACGGCCAACATTCGCACGGTCAAGGCGATCCCGCTGCGGTTGCGCGGCACCGGGTATCCGCCGCGTCTCGAGATTCGCGGCGAATTGTATCTGTCGTTTCAGGGCTTCGAACAGATGAACGCCGCCCGTGTGCGCGCGGGCGAGCCGGTCTTTGTGAATCCCCGCAATGCGGCCGCGGGCTCGCTGCGCCAATTGGATCCCAACATCACGGCCGAGCGTCCGCTGCAGTTCTTTGGCTATGCCGCCGTCTTACCAGACGGCACCGCGCCGGCGGCGTCGCAGTGGACGTTGCTCGATCACCTCGCGGACTGGGGGATCCCGGTCGCGCCGCATCGACAGCGCTGCCGCACCATCGACGAGGTGGCCGCGTGGGCGCACACCGTGGAGCACACCACGCGCGCCGAGCTCGGGTTCGCGATCGATGGGGGCGTGGTGAAGGTGAATGCGATGGCGTTGCAGGCAGAGCTGGGGATCCGCAGCGACCGCACGCCGCGCTGGGCGATCGCCCGCAAGTTCGCGCCAGACATGGCGGAGACGACGTTGCAACGGATCGACGTGAATGTGGGGCGCACGGGCGTGCTCACACCGTTCGCCGTGCTCGAGCCGGTGGAGGTGGGCGGGGCCACGGTGACCTTCGCCTCGCTGCATAACGCCGATCAGATTGCGGCGAAGGATTTGCGGGAAGGGGATCGGGTCCAGGTGGTGCGCGCTGGCGATGTGATTCCGTACGTCCTCGGTCCGGTGCCTGAGCGCCGCACGGGGCAGGAGCGCGTTTGGCAGATGCCCACGCACTGCCCCCGCTGCCAGACGGCGACCACGCGCTCAGGCGAGGATGTCGCGACCTATTGTCCGAATGTCG